>JAKLPK010000195.1 GCA_022013895.1 Cellulomonas sp.
GGTGCGGGTGGCGGGCCGGTAGACCACGGCGGTGCGGTCCAGCCCGCCGGAGGTGACGGTCAGGGTGGTCCGCCCGACGCCAAGCGTGCAGCTCCCTGAGCGGTGGGTGGGTGCGGCGGCCTGGGCGGGGGCGGCCAGGCCGATCGCGCAGACGGCGACCAGGGCGCCGGTGAGGGCGGCACGCAGGCGGTGGCGGGCGGTGGTGGGGGACATCCGGGCTCCTCCTCGAGCACGTGACCGGGCCGGAGCACGTCTCGCGGGCAACAAAAAAGCCCGGGCCGGTGCACGGTGACGGACCGTGTCCCAGCCCAGGCTTCGCCTGCTCGCGCAGTCACGACCCCGGGGGTCGGGATCGCGGTGCGATCCCGACCCGGACGATAGCGGCTGGCGAGCACGGGCACCAGAGGGTTGACAGCGGTGGGTTTCCCCGCCAGTATTTCGGTCAACTAAACAGTTAACCCTCGGGCGAGACGGCGATGAAGGCGGCGATGAGCGGTTCCTGGTGGTCGGACGCAGTGGTGTACCAGGTGTACCTGCGCTCCTTCGCCGACGGCAACGGCGATGGTGTGGGCGACCTGGACGGTCTGCGCTCCCGGCTCGGGCACCTCGTCGACCTGGGCGTCGACGCGCTGTGGCTCAACCCCTGCTACGTCTCGCCGCAACGCGACCACGGCTACGACATCGCCGACTACCTCGCCATCGACCCGGCGTACGGAACCACTCAGGACCTGGTCGACCTCGTCTCCCAGGCGCACGCCCACGGTCTGCGGGTGCTGCTCGACCTGGTCCCCAACCACTGCTCCGACCAGCACCCCTGGTTCGCCCAGGCGCTCGCGGCCCCCGCGGGCTCGCCGGTACGCGACCGCTTCGTGTTCCGCGACGGGCGGGGTCCGGACGGTGGGCTGCCGCCGAACAACTGGGGGAGCGTGTTCGGCGGCCCGGCCTGGACCCGGGTGAGCGAGCCGGACGGCACCGGCGGCCAGTGGTACCTGCACTCGTTCGACGCCAGCCAGCCGGACTTCAACTGGCGCGACGGCGACGTCCGGGCCTACTTCGAGGACGTGCTGCGGTTCTGGTTCGGGCTCGGGGTCGACGGTTTCCGGATCGACGTGGCGCACGGCCTCGTGGTCGCCGAGGACCTGCCCGACCTGCCCGCGGACGGTCCGATCGGCCGGCACCCCATGTGGGACCAGCCCGAGGTGCACGAGATCTACCGGTCCTGGCGCCGTCTGGCCGAGGAGTACCGCAGCCACCCGAAGTACTTCATCGGCGAGATCTGGGTGGACGGCACCGAACGGCTCGCGCCCTACCTGGCGCCCGATGAGCTGCACCAGGCGTTCTGCTTCGATCTGCTGGTGCAGCCCTGGGACGCGACCCGGCTCCGGTCGGCCATCGAGTCCGGGCTGGCCACGGCACAGGCCGTCGGGACCTCGGCAGCCTGGACCCTCAACAACCACGACGTGCACCGGGTGGTCACCCGGTACGGGCAGGTCCAGGACCTGTCCGAACCCGATCCGCAGGATCTGCTGGGCTCGGCCCGTCGCACCGGTCCGGTCGACCTGGCCCGCGGTGCGGCCCGGGCCAGGGCCGCGGCGGCACTGCTGCTCGCCCTGCCCGGCAGCGTGTACCTCTACCAGGGTGAGGAGCTGGGCCTGCCCGAGGTGTTCGACCTGCCCGACGAGGCGCGCCAGGACCCGATCTGGGTGCGCTCGGCCGGTGCCGAGCTCGGCCGGGACGGGTGCCGCGTGCCGCTGCCGTGGTCCGCCGACGCGCCGGCGCTCGGCTTCAGCGCACCGGTCGCCGCCCCTCCTTGGCTCCCGGTCCCGGACTGGTTCGCCGACTATGCGGTGGACCGGCAGACCGGCGCCCCCGACTCGTTCCTCACGCTGTACCGGCACCTGGTCCGCAGCCGGCGACGGGTCTTCGACGCCGACGCACCGGTGCGCTGGCTCGTACCGCCCGATCCGGCGGTGCTCGCTTTCGCCCGTGGCGACGGGGTGTGCCTGGTCAACGTGGGCGGGCGCGCTGTGGCGCTGCCCCCCGAGCTCGACCGGGCGGTCGTGGCCCGGTCGGGTGCGGATGCGGGGCTGCCGTGCGACAGCGCGGTGTGGATCGACGCGGCCCGGGTCCCCGGGGGGCTCCGGTCGGTCGGGTGGGACGTCCCGTCGGGCGTAGGGGCGCCGGCGAGGGCTTGACAGAGCAGTCACAGTCACCGTCAGAAGACAAGGGAGCAACGATGCACCGCAGGACACGATGGTTCTCCGTGGCGGCCGGCCTGGCCGTCGCCGCGGTCGCGCTGGCCGGCTGCTCGTCGGGTACGAGCTCGGCAGGCGGCACGAGCACCGGCGAGGACGTCAAGGTCGAGATCTGGAACTACTGGGACGGCACCAACGCCGATGTCTTCGACGAGATGGTCGCCACCTACGACGAGCAGACCGACGGCGTCACGCTCACCACGGCGACGATCCCGAACGCCGACTTCCTCACCAAGCTGCGCGCCTCCGCCTCGTCGAAGACCCTGCCCACCATCGCCATCGGCGACCTGGTGTGGGTCCCGCAGATCGCCCAGATCGGCACCCTGGCCGATCTGTCGACCCTGCTGCCGGCCGATGTGCTCGCCGATGTGAACCCGGCGCTGGTCTCCTTCGGCTCGATCGACGGCGCCCAGGTCTCGGTCCCCGTCTCGGCCAACAACCTGGCGTTCATGTACAACCGCACGCTCTACACGGAAGCGGGTCTGGACCCCGACAACCCGCCGACGACGTGGGAAGAGGTGCTGAGCACCGGCAAGACCATCCTGGAGAAGACCGGCAAACCCGGCTACGAGCTGTACACCCAGGCCGGTGACTCCGGTGAAGGTCTCACCTGGAACTTCCAGGTGAACCTGTGGCAGGCCGAGGGGGAGTTCCTCACCGAGGACAACAGCGCCGCGGCGTTCAACACCGCCGCCGGCAAGAAGGCGCTGCAGTACTGGGTGGACCTCATCCAGTCCGGGGTGAGCCCGTACGGAGCCTGGGGTGCGTTCGAGAAGGGTGAGGCCGGTGCGGCCCAGGAGGGGTCGTGGATGGTCGGCATCTGGGCGGCGGACCCGCCGTTCGACTTCGACGTCGCGACCGCGCCGGCCCCGTCCGACGGGGTCGCCGCCACCAACCTCGGCGGTGAGCAGGCCATGGTGTTCGCCAACGACGACGCCAGCACGAAGGCCGCCGCGGACTTCCTGGCCTGGTTCCTGGAGCCCGAGCAGGTCACCTCGTGGAGCGAGGCGACCGGCATGCTGCCGGTGACCGACTCGGTCGCCACCAGCGCGGACTACCTGAGCTGGGTGGACGAGGAGCAGCCGCTGCTACGACCGTACGTCGAGCAGATGGCAGATGCGCACGCCCGCCCGAACACGCCGCTGTACCCGGCGATCTCGTTGGCCTTCGCCCAGCAGATCGAGAAGGCGCTCGCCGGTGAGGTCAGCGTCGACGAGGCGCTGACCAACGCCGAGGAGGCCGTCAACCAGGTGATCGCCGAAGGATGAGCGTGACCACCCCTTCCGGTGGACGGACCCGCCCCGCGCCTGCCCAGGCGCGGGGCGGGACGCCGCCCGCACGACGCCGCCGGTACGACCGCGAGGAGGTCGTGACCGCCGCGCTGTTCGTGGCCCCGGCCCTGGTCGTGCTCAGCGTGTTCGTGCTCTACCCGATCGTCTCGGCCGCTCGCACCAGCCTCACGTCGTGGAACGGCTACTCGCCGACCAAGACGTTCGTGGGGCTGGCCAACTACGTGGACCTGCTGCACGACCCGGCGCTGTGGAACTCCCTCGGGGTGACGCTGCTGTACGCCGCCGGGGTGAGCGTGCTGGGTGTGGTGTCCGGCCTGGCCGTGGCGCTGCTGCTGGACGCGCCGATCCGGGGTCGCGGGTTCTACCGCGGGCTCTACTTCCTGCCGACGGTGACGTCGTCGGTCGCCGCGGCCATCGTGTGGCGCTACCTGTTCGACCCGTCCGGGTACGTCAACGGGCTGCTCGAACGATTCGGCATCACCGGTCCGGACTGGCTGGGGGACCGCTGGTTGGCCCTGGTGCTGCTGACCGCGCTCACCGTGTGGAAGAGCCTCGGCTTCAACGTCGTGCTCTACCTCACCGGGCTCCAGGCGTTGCCGACCTCGGTGTTCGAGGCGGCCCAGCTCGACGGTGCCGGGACCTGGCAGCGGCTGCGCCTCATCACCGTGCCCCTGCTGCGGCCGATCACGTTCTTCGTCGTCGTCCAGGCGCTCATCACCACGTTCCAGTCGTTCGACCTGGTCTACGTGCTCACCGGCGGCGGACCGCGCGGGGGAACCGAGGTGCTCGGCATGTTCATGTACCGCGAGGCGTTCCGGCTCGGCCACTTCGGCTACGGCACGGCGATCGCCTTCACCACGCTCTTCCTGGTGCTCGGGGTGACGCTCATGCAGTGGCGGGTGTCCGGTTCGGGGAGGTCGAGCCTGCGATGAGCCGCCGCACCGCCACCCTCGCCCGGCACGCCGTGCTCATCGCCGGGTCGGTGAC
>JAKLPK010000196.1 GCA_022013895.1 Cellulomonas sp.
CCGTGCGCGCGGGGTCGAGCAGAGTCAGGGCGCTCTCCAGCCGACGGAGCCCCGGCACGGTCGCCGTGCCGGCGACGACGACCTGCGGCGCGGCGTCCACGGCTGCGCTCAACCACCCGTCAGACGCCAGCAGCTGCCCCAGGTTCCAGCCGATGTCCAGCACGCTCAGGACCGTGCCGGTGGCCGCGTCGTCGGGCAACGGCAGCTCGCGAGCGCTGCGGTGCAGGACGCTAGGTCGGGCGAGGTGAACCTGGTCGCGGCGTCCGACGGTCCATCCCGACGACGTGGCCCCCAGCTCGGCGGTGGCCGCTCCCACCAAGCCCGACGCGATGGGCAGGCTGCACTCGATGACGCGGGCCGGCGAGGCGTGGGTGGCGATCGCCAAAGCGAGGCTCGTCACACCGGCCTGGGGCAGACAGCCCACCACGGGCAGAACGGTCTCTCTAGGACGCCAGACGCGGTCGTCCACAACCGGCGGCTCGGTCGGACGGGGAATGGTCCCGCGGTCCAAGGGTCGCGGCGAGAGGAACTGCCCCTCCTCGACCGCGTGCCAGGCACGCCGCAGCTCGTCGAGCCCGACCGTGCGGGTCGTAGTGGTCGTCATCGCCGACCGCCGGCCAGCGCCGCGCGGCGCATCCGCAGCGCCTCGCGCAGCTGTTCGGCGGGCAGGCCGGCCAACGCGGTCTGCGCGGCACGGACCCGGCGCAAACGCTCCAGGCAGTCCTCGAGGCCTGCAACGGCGGCGGCCTCGTCGTGCGCCTCGTGCAGCAGCCGCTGCAGCTCCAGGTCGTCGGTCACGTCCATCACCTCGCCACCGAAGGCCACCCACACCGCCCGGGTGCTCACGGGCTCACGCCGACATCTGTCGCGCGTATGCCTCGGCCAGCGCCCGCATGCTGCGCCGGGCCCGGCGGCGCACCGTCGCCTCCGAGATCCCGTGGCGCGCAGCCACGACGCTCGAGCCGGACCGGGAGCACAACCCACCGCGCCCTTCTCGGCTCCGGGTCACCTCCATCTGGCAAGCGGCCTCAGCCAGCCCGACGAGCAGCTCCCGATCGTGCTCGTCGATCACGCGCTCGGACGTCGCCCACGAGAGCAGCTCAGCCAGCTCCTCCTCGGGCTCGACCGCACGGGGTTCCGCAGCCCTGGCGTCGAGGACCCGCCACAGGTCGGCCTCGGGCGCAATGGGCATCGCTCGTGCCCATGCCGGGTCGACCGCCCGCAGGTGCTCAACGGCGCCGAGCTCGCGCAGCACGCCACGGCGCAGGTTCATGACGATGTTGCCCGCCACCTTCCGGCGTCGCTCCCAGGCGAAGCTGCGCACCTCGATCCACAGCTGCGCAGCGACGCACTCGTCGATCCTGGGTGTCATGTCCCGCAGCCGGCGGGCCACCTGGATCGCCCCGGGGAGCAGCAGCCAGGCAAGGGCGCCGGCCGCCGCGAGATCGTCGCCTCCGGTCGGGCTGCCAAGGCGCGCGAGCTCGTGCAGGACGTCGTCGACGTAGTCGCGCTCCGCCGAGCGGATCCACCCGGGCAGGTCGAGAAGGTCGTCCACCACGGCAAGCCGTGGATCCCGTCCGCGCCAGGCGGGCCACTCCGTGCGGGCCTGGGCCAGCAGGCCCCCGGCCGGGTCGTCGAGTCCAAGTTGCGCCGCGACGCTCATCGCGAGGTCCTTCCGCCGTAGGGATACGGCATGAAAGGTCACGCTCGGGCGTCCCCCGACTCGTCCCTCGATGCGGTGTCAAGGCAGAGATTGGCCCACTTCCGGCCTCGCCCCCCTCGCCGCACCAAGCCCCTCAACTGGGGTAACGCCGAGGAGCACCGCGTCCCCCTTCGTCCCCCATCGGCCCCCCGGTTCCTTGCCTGGAGGTCGCTCACGGGTTCCCGCGTACCAGCGGCGCCGGCTGCGGTTGGGCCGCCTCGCAGCTGACCGGTCAGCCTGATGGCCGGCTGAGGGCCTCAGGCGCAGCAGGAGGTGGGCATCTGGTGACGGAAGAGGCCGGCGACGAGACGCAGGCTCTCGGCCATCGTCAGGTACGGCGCCCAGGTGGTGGCCAGGTCGTCGACCGTCATCCCGGCCTTGATCGCGTAGGTCGCGGCGAGCATGATCTCCCCGGCGCCGTCGGCCAGGGCGTGGACACCCAGGACCTTGCCGGTGTTCGCGTCCGCGAGGAGCTTGATCGCACCGCGGGTCTCGCGGTTGACCAGGGCGCGAGGCACATCGGCCAGGTCCAAGACACGGCACTCGCACCGGTAGCCCAGGGCTAGGGCCTCCGTCTCGGTGATCCCGGCCGAGGCGAGCTGGGGGTGGGTGAACATCACCTGGGGCATCCCGGTGTAGTCGACCTCGGCCGGCGCGTCACCGATGCCCAGGGCGTTGGTGGCGGCCACCCGACCGGCGGCGGCCGCGACGTAGACGTACTGCGGGGCGCCGGTGACGTCACCGGCCGCCCAGACGCGTTCGTTGGTGGTGCGCTGGTGGGCGTCGACGGCGACGAACCCGCGCTCGTCGACCTGGATCCCCGCGGCGCTCACGTCGAGCCCGTCGGTGCGCGCACTCCGTCCGGTCGCGACAAGGAGGCGACCGCCCGTGACGCGCCGCCCGGAGCTCGTGATGACCGCGACCCCTCCGCCGGAGTGCTCGACGCGCGACGCGTGCTCCTCGACAACGGTGACCCCGTCGTCGGCGAACACCTGGCGTAGGCGCTGGGCCAGCTCGGGTTCGGCGCGGGGGGCCAGTCGGCCGACGAGCGTCACGTCGACACCCAGGTGGGCGAAGAGCTGGGCCTGTTCGGTCCCGACGTACCCGCCGCCGATCACCACCAGCGACCGCGGCAGGTCGGTCAGCTCCATCGCCGTGGTGGACGTCAGGTACTCGACCTGGTCCAGGCCCGGCAGGTCAGGGATGGCCGGCGCAGCCCCGGTGGCCACCAGGTAGGCGCCCGCCCGCAGCGCCTGCCCATCGACCACGAGCGTCTGCGGATCGCAAAAGCGAGCGTGACCTGCGCGCACCTCAAAGCCGTAGGCAGTCGCGACGTCGGCGTACTTCGCCTTCCGCAGCCGCCCGACCAGCTCATCCTTCTGCGCGACCAAGGCCGTCATGTCAACAGCGCCGGCGGTCGTCGGAGCTCCGGGGAAGGGGTTCGTCAGAGCGCGGTGACGTGCAGCGGCCGCAGCCAGCAGGGTCTTGGACGGCACACACCCCACGTTCACGCACGTCCCGCCCAGGTCGCCTCGCTCGACCAGGACAACACTTCGGCCGGCTCGGCTCGCGGTGATCGCAGCGGCCATTGCCGCGCCGCCCGGACCCACCACTGCCAGGTCCCAATCGGTGCCGTAATCCATCTGATGGCTCCTTGACGTTGTCCGCGTGAGCGCTTGGGTCCACACTGGACCTTCCAGTGCAGGGGAAGGTCAA
>JAKLPK010000021.1 GCA_022013895.1 Cellulomonas sp.
CCGGATGGCCGAGCTCGGCGTTGACCACCTCTACCTGGACGCCCGCGCGCTCGGGGAGCGGGTGCTCACCTCCCGGTTCCCCACCGTGCTGGCCGGTTGCCGCGCGGCAGGCATCGATCCGGTGACCCAGCCGATCCCGGTCCGCCCGGCGGCGCACTACAGCTGCGGCGGCGTCGCGGCCGATCTGGACGGGGAGACGAGCCTGCCTGGTCTGTTCGCGGTCGGCGAGGTCGCCTGCACCGGGGTGCACGGCGCGAACCGGCTGGCCTCGAACTCGCTGCTCGAAGGGCTGGTCGCCGGCTCGAACCTGGCGACCCGGCTGCGCGAGGACCTGCCTGCTCGTCGGACGCGCGCCGCAGCGGACGTGCCGTCGGCCGGGGTCGATCCGCAGGTGCGGGCCGTCCTGGCCCGCGAGCTGGTGGCCGACGCCGGGGTGCTGCGTGACCCGGCCGGGCTCGAGGTGCTGGCCGGGCTGCTCGCCTCGACCGGTCCGACCACCGGGCACGCGCTGCCCGGCCGGGCCGCCTGGGAGGCGACCAACCTGCACGCGCTGTCGACCGTGCTGGTCGATGCCGCGATCCGGCGCGAGGAGAGCCGCGGCTGCCACCGCCGCTCCGATGTGCGTGCCGAGCGGCGCGACTGGCAGGTTCACGTCGACACGGTGGTGGATGCGCCGCAGGCGCCGGTCGTCGGGCTGCGCCCACGTCTCACGGGACTCGGCGCCGGGACGACGGGGGCTGGACCTGCGGGGACCGCCCGCGTCGCCGGGAAGGCGGCCGTCCGATGACCAGCACCGCACCGCACATCGAGCTCCGCTTCCCCGACGGCCTGGCCGAGCACCTCGCGGACCTGGCCCTCACCGAGGATCTCGCGGGCGGTCCGGACGTCACCACCGCGGCGACCGTGCCTGCGGCGCTGCGCGGTGTGGCCCGCGTGGTAGCCCGGGCGGACGGCGTCGTCGCCGGTCTGCCGGTCGCGCAGGCCGTCTTCGCCCGCCGGCTCGGCGGACGGGGCGCCGTCCGGCTGCTGGCGGCCGATGGCGACCGGGTCCGTCCCGGGAGCGTGGTCCTGGAGGTCGAGGGGCCGGTCACGGATCTGCTGGTCGCCGAACGGTCGGCGCTCAACCTGCTCACCCACCTGTCAGGCGTCGCCACCCTCACAGCGCGCTGGGTCGAGGCGGTCGCGGGGACGGGCGTCGTCGTCCGCGACACCCGCAAGACGCTCCCAGGGCTACGTGCCGCGCAGAAGTACGCCGTACGGGCCGGTGGCGGCGCCAACCACCGGATGAGTCTCGGCGACCAGGCGCTCATCAAGGACAACCACGTGATCGCCGCCGGTGGGGTGGTCGCGGCGACGGCTGCCGTGCGGGCGGCCTGGCCCGACGTGTTCTGCGAGGTCGAGTGCGACACCCTCGACCAGGTCGAGCAGGCGGTGACCGCCGGCGCCGTCCTCGTGCTGCTGGACAACATGAGCTTCGACGAGCTGCGGGCCGCCGTCGCGCTGTGCCGCCCGGCGGGGGTGCGCACTGAGGCGAGCGGTGGCCTGACGCTCGACGTGGCCCGGGACGTCGCCCTCACCGGGGTGGACTACCTGGCGGTCGGTGCGCTCACGCACTCGGCGCCCTCGCTCGATCTCGGGCTCGACCTCGACGCCTGAGGTCACCGCCGGGTGCCGACCGGGCGCCTCGCAGGTGGCTGAGGCACCCTGTGACCAGGCACCACCGTGCGAAGGGGAGATGTGAGCGAGCAGTCCGACGAGGGTGCGAACGCCGAGCCCGAAGGCCCGTCCACCTCGGCCGTGCTCCGTCAGCGCGCCTCGACGACCAGCGGCATCGGGCTGCGCGGCGGTCCGCACGGCCCGGCTGCCGATGTGCCGGAGGTCGCCCCGGGCACCTGGGCGCCCCTGGCGCTGTCCACGTTCCGCTGGCTGTGGATCGCCCAGCTCGTGTCCAACACCGGCACGTGGATGCAGACCGTCGGCGCCCAGTGGATGCTGGTGAACCAGCCGAACGCGGCGACCCTCACCGCGATGGCCCAGGCTGCGAGCCTGCTGCCGGTGCTGTTCGTCTCCCTCCCGGCGGGGGTGCTGGCCGATGTGTTCGACCGCCGCCGGTACCTCGTCGGGGTGTTCGGTGCCGCGGTGGTGGTCAGCGGGTCGTTGGCCGCGCTCACCGCGGCCGGTCTGGTCACACCGCTCGTGCTGCTCATGCTCACCTTCGGCCTCGGTCTGACGAGTGCGCTCGCCGGTCCGGCGTGGCAGGCGATCCAGCCCGAGCTCGTCCCGCCGCGGCTGATCCCTGCCGCGGCCGGGTTGGGCAGCATGAACATCAACATCGCCCGGGCGATCGGTCCCGCGGTGGCCGGTGTGCTGCTGCTGGTGGTCAGCCCGGCCGTGCTGTTCGCGATCAACGCGATCTCGACCGTCGCGGTCGTCGGTGCGCTGGTGGCGTGGCGGCGACCGCCGGAGCCGGAACGCGATGCCGAGCCGTTGGTGTCCGCGCTGCGGTCCGGGTCCCGGTACGTGGTCAACGCGCCCGGGGTGCGCCGGGTGCTGCTCCGCGTCGGACTGTTCGTGGTCCCGGGTTCGGCGCTATGGGCGCTGCTCGCCGTGGTGGCGAGCGAACGGCTGCACCTGGGCTCGGGCGGCTACGGGATGCTGCTCGGTGCGCTCGGGCTCGGTGCCGTGCTCGGTGCGCTCGGGCTGAGCCGGGTACGCGACCGGATGTCCCGCGGGGTGCTGCTGGTCGGTTCCTCGTTGCTCTACGCCCTCGGGCTGGCCGGTGCGGCCCTGGTCGCCAGCACCGTGCTGCTGGTCGGGCTGCTGGTGCTCGCCGGTGTCGGGTGGCTCGTGGTGCTCTCGACGTTCAGCACCACCTTGCAGCTCACGCTTCCGGCCTGGGTGCGGGCGCGCGGCATGTCGACGTACCTCATCGTGCTGATCGGCGGTCAGGGTGTGGGCGCCGTGGCCTGGGGGCTGGTCGCCGAGAAGGTCGGCATCGGCCACGCGCTCGTCATCGCGACCGGTCTGCTGCTGCTCGGGGTGGTGTCCCAGGCCTGGTGGCCGCTGCTGGCCCGCACCGGACGGCAGGACCCGCGCGTCGACACCATCTGGCCCGAACCGGACGTCGACTCCGCGATCGACCTCGACCTGCGCACCGGTCCGGTGGTGGTCGAGATCCGGCACGTGGTCACGGGCGATGTCCCCAGGTTCGTCGAGGCGGCCCAGCGGGTCGGGGTGTCCCGGAAGCGGACGGGGGCGACCTCCTGGGCGCTCTACCGGGACGCGGCCGATGCGGCGGTCTTCGTCGAGGTGTTTGTCGTCCCGACCTGGGGTGAGCATCTGCGCCAGCACCACGACCGGCTCACCGGCTACGACCGCGAGCTCGACGTGCGGATGCGGGCGTTCACCGATCAGCCGTCGGTGATCCGGCACCTGGTGCCGGTCGAGGACTGAGGCCAGTCGCGGGTATCGCCGGTGCGGGCCCGGCGGGTGAGGCCTGGCGCCGGCGCCTCAGCGCACCCGGCGGAACCGCAGGTCGACAGCCGCCCGGCCGGCCGCGGCCGATTTGCGTTCGAACGCCGTGACCGGCCGCCCGGCGCGGTCCTCGTCGAGGAGCTCCAGCCCGGGGTCGGCCGCCAGCACCTCGCGCATCTGCGCGGCGTAGGCCGGCCAGTCCGTCGCGGTGCGCAGCAGGCCGCCGACCCGCAGCCGGGACACCAGCAGCCGCACGTGGTCGGGAGCGATGAGGCGGCGTTTGCGGTGCCTGGCCTTGGGCCACGGGTCCGGGAAGAACGCGCGCACCTCATCGAGGCTTCCTGGTTCGATCCCGGTGCGGACCAGGTGCAACGCATCTCCGTAGCCGACCCGCACGTTCGCCAACCCGGCGCGTTCGACGAGCAGCAGCAGCCCGGCCACCCCTGGCAGGTGCACCTCGACCGCGAGCACATCGCGTTCGGGCTCCTGGGCTGCCAGGGTGGCTGTGGCGTCGCCCATCCCGGGCCCGATCTCCAGCACCAGCGGTGCGCTGCGCCCGAACAAGGTCGCAGCGTCGAGCGAGCCCGAGGCTGTGCGCGGCCAGGACGTCTCGTCGTGCACCGCCAGGCCCAGGGTCGGCCACAGCCGGTCGAGGGCGTCGGTGCGGTCGCGACCCAGCGGCGAGCGACGCGGATGGAAGGTGTGCAGCGGCTCGTACGGCCCTGCGGCGGGGTGCTGCAGGGCGAACGGCTCGGGGGTCACCCGGCCAGGGTAGGGCGGCGACCGTCCCGGCCGGTCCGGGTCAGGGCAGCGTCGCCCACAGGTCGGGCCGGTCCTCGGGCGAACCGGTCGGTGGCAGGTCGGGGCTGTCGAGCGTGTACGGCCACCCGCTCACCGGGCCCATCGGCTCGATCACCGGCATCCACCGCACCTCGACGGGCGCCGGTGCGCGCTGGGCCGGGACGGACTTCGGCTCCGGTTCGTGGGCGTGACCGCGCAGACCTGCCAGCACCCAGAGTGTGAGCGCGACGAGCAGGACGCCGACCCACAGCGACGTCCACCACACCGGGAGCTCCCACACGGGTGAATCATCCCGTGATGTCCGATATGGGTGGAATCCCTCGATCGGGTCAACCTCGGGCGGCGGTGCCCACCCGGTCGTCGAGGAACCGGATCACCTGGGTCGTGTACTCCTCGCGAGCGGGACTCGGCGACAGCGCCAGGTCGTGGGCGCCACCGGCCACCTCGACGAACGTGACATCGGCGCCGAGCCGCGGGGCCAGGGCCTTCATGTGCCGGACGTCAAGCACCGAGTCGGTGGTCACCAGAACCTCGTGCCACCCCTTGTCGGGACCGGAGGCGTCGGAGGCCAGCACCAGCACCGGGCAGTCGACCCACAGGCCGCGCGCCACCCGGGCCTGGCCGTGGCGCACCGTCCGGACGAACCCGGCGCGGACGACGGCCTCGGCGTGCGGCTTCCAGGTGAGGTCGTAGTCCCACTCGCCCCCGGTGTCGCGGTGCAGTGCCCGGCCGTAGTGCGGGTCGAGCCGCGCGACCACGGTGTCCGGTGCGAGCGCGCCCAGGAGGTCGATGGCGGCGGTGAGCACGGTCCGGTCGAACCAGGTCCCGCGCAGATCGAGCCAGGGGGAGTTGAGCACCAGGGCGTCGAGCACATCCGGCCGAGCGTCGGCCCACAGCGCGCTGACCAGGCCCCCGGCCGAGTGACCGAGCAGGACGACCTTCGGGTGCGTGCGGCGGAGCACCTGCACCGCCTGGTCGATCTCCTCGACGTAGGCGGACAGGCGGTTCGTCGTCATGGGTGTGCGGCCCGCGCGGGTGGACCGGCCGCAGTCGCGCAGGTCGAGCGCGTAGAGCTGGTAGCCCGCCTCGGCGAACGGGCGGCCGAGGTGGGTGTGGAAGAAGTAGTCGACGAAGCCGTGGACGTACAGCACCGCGGTGCGGGCCGCATCGACGTCGCGCAGGCACACCAGGGTGGCCACGGGGTCGACCCCGGTGCGCGCGGCGACCGCGTCGGGCCGCAGCCTCAGCGTGCGTGCGGTCCAGTCCTCACCGAGCACATCGGCCACGTCGTCGTCCATGCCCGGCATCGTCCCACGCCCGTGCAACCGAGCCGGGTCCGCTGACCGGCTCGGCACCGCCGGTTCAGGCGTCGACCGGTGCGCCGGCCGACGCCCGCAGCGGACGGGCGGCCACGCTGCCGTGACCGGCGACGTCGCGGCCGACCTCGAGGACGTGGGCGCCGTCCTCGTCCACCGTCACGGTGGAGACCGACGCGTTGGGCAGGGCGGCGACCGCGGAGGGGTCGAGGTGCGCCAACCAGGCTCCGAGCGTCAGCCCGTGCCCGACGACGAGGACGTGTCCGTCCGGGTGGGCGGCGAGGATGCGGTCGAACGCCCCGACCACGCGGGCCATGAACGCCTCACCGGACTCGCCGCCGGGCAACCCCGGGTGGGTGCCGGCGAGGATGCCGGGCACCAGGGTGGACCACGGTTCGAAGGCCTCGAGCTCGTGCTCGGGCTTGCGCTCCCAGACGCCGAACGAGAACTCGCGCAGATCGGCGTCGGCTCGCAGCCGGTCGAGCTGCGGGTGGTGCCGGCAGATCTCGACGGCGGTGGCGACGGCCCGGCCCTGCGGGGAGCTGTACGCCGCGTCGAAGCCGGTGCCGGCCAGGTGCTGCGCGGTGACCCGGACGCCGGCCAGGCCGGTGCGGGTGAGCGGGGAGTCGACGCGGCCCTGGAGCATGCGTCGTGCGTTGAGGTGGGTCTGCCCGTGTCTGACGAGCGTGAGCGTGAGGGTCATCGTTGCCCTTTCATCGGATTCGATGCCCTCACGGTAGGCGCCCCGCGTGACGGACCGGCGACGGTGCGGTGAGCATCCGGCGAACGCCCCACCGCTCCCAGATGGCCGCGCGGTCGACGGATTCGGCGGCTGACCTGCGTCTCGGCGCGTCGCGGGACCATGAGCCGCGACTGACGGCCGGCCGCCGCGCGACACGACCACGACCATCGGGAATCGTCGTTGCTGGCGTGCCGCACGACGCATTCCGTAGTCTTCGAAGCAGACCGCTGTCGAACGCGCGGGCAGGACCGACGAAGGGCAGGGCCCATGAGCAGCACGGTGCGCAACGTCATCAACGGCGAGCTGGTGGACGGCCGGGGCGGCACCATGCCGCTGGTCGACCCGAGCACGGGGGAGCAGTTCGGCACGGCACCGGTGTCCACCGAGGCCGATGTCGATGCGGCGTTCTCGGCGGCGAAGACCGCCTTCACCACCTGGAAGAAGACCACGCCGGGTGAGCGGCAGAAGGCACTGCTCGATCTGGCCGACCTGATCGAGGCCAACGCCGCCGAGCTGGTGCGCCTGGAGGGCCAGAACACCGGGAAGCCCGATCACGTGACGGCGGCCGAGGAGGTCCCGCCGATGGTCGACCAGATCCGGTTCTTCGCCGGAGCCGCCCGGATGCTCGAGGGCAAGGCGGCGGGTGAGTACATGGCGGGCTACACCTCATGGGTCCGGCGCGAGCCGCTGGGCGTCGTCGGCCAGGTCGCGCCGTGGAACTACCCGATGATGATGGCGGTCTGGAAGTTCGCCCCGGCGATCGCCGCCGGCAACACCGTCGTGCTCAAGCCGTCCGACACCACCCCGGTGACCACGGTGCGGATCGCCGAGCTGGCGGCGCAGGTGCTGCCCCCGGGTGTGCTCAACGTGATCTGCGGGGACCGGGCCACCGGCGCCGCCCTGGTGGCGCACCCGATCCCGGCGATGGTCTCGATCACCGGTTCGGTCGGGGCCGGGCGCTCGGTCGCGGCGTCGGCGGGTGAACGGCTCAAGCGCACTCACCTGGAGCTCGGCGGCAAGGCCCCGGTCATCGTCTTCGAGGACGCCGATCTGGCTGCCGCGGCCGAGGGCATCGCGACCGCCGGCTACTTCAACGCCGGGCAGGACTGCACGGCCGCGACCCGCGTCCTGGTGCACGCCTCGGTGGCCGAGGACTTCGCGGCGGCGCTGGCCGAGCAGGCGGTGGCGGCGACCACGACGTTCGGCCGGGCACCCGGCGACGAGGACGCCTGGGTCCCCCCGGTGAACAACGCGAACCAGCTGGCCCGGGTGCAGGGGCTGCTGGCCCAGGTCCCGGACCACGCCCGGGTGCTGGCGGGCGGGTCGCGGCAGGGCGAGGCCGGTTTCTACCTGGCGCCGACGGTGGTCGCCGGGCTGCGTCAGGACGATGTGCTGTCGCAGACCGAGATCTTCGGTCCGGTCATCACCATCCAGACCTTCACGGACGAGGAGCAGGCGCTCGCGTACGCCAACGACGTCGCCTACGGTCTGGCGTCCTCGGTGTGGACCCGGGACATCGGCCGCGCGCTGCGGGCCTCCGCCGAGCTGGACTTCGGCTGCGTGTGGATCAACACCCACATCCCGCTGGTCGCCGAGATGCCGCATGGCGGGTTCCGCGACTCCGGGCACGGCAAGGACCTGTCGATGTACTCCTTCGAGGAGTACACCCGGGTCAAGCATGTGATGGCCTCGTTGGAGTGAGCGCCCGCGCGGCGCCCGTCCGGGCAGGTCAGGACGGGTGCCGCGGAGGTGGGCGGCAGGTGTCGGCCGGTGCGGATTCCCGAATCCGGGGGGTTCGTCGGCCGATAGGCCCGTCGACGACCGATCCCAGACGCCGAGGAGTGACGATGCCGGACCGGGTGGCCCAGCTCGCCGGCGAGGTCGGCGAGGTCGCCAGCTCGAAGCTTGCCGATCTGAAGTCCCTGGCGGGCTCGACCCGCATGCTCGCGCTCAATGCGCTCATCGAGGCGGCGTCGGCGGGTGAGGCGGGCCGCGGGTTCGCCGTCGTGGCCCAGGAGGTCAAGCGCATCGCGGCGGACACCTTCGCGTTGTCCGATGCGTTGTCCGCGGAGCTTGAGCCGCGGGTGGCGCAGCTCGACCGGCTCGGTGGCGAGCTGGTGACCCGGGTGCGTGGCCAGCGCCTGGCCGATCTGGCCGCGAACGTCATCGACGTCACCGACCGCAACCTGTACGAGCGCACCTGCGATGTGCGCTGGTGGGCGACGGATGCCGCGATGGTCGATGCGCTCACCGACCCGGCTGCCCAGCCGCGGGCGGGGGAGCGGCTCGGGGTGATCCTGCGGGCCTACACGGTGTACGCGGACCTGTGGCTGGCGGACCGTGAGGGTCGGGTCGTCGCACACGCGGCCGGCCGGGACCCGCGGATCCTCGGATCGGATGTGAGCGGTGAGCGGTGGTTTCGCGAGGCGATGGCGACCGCCGACGGCGACGACTTCGCCGCGACCGATGTCGAACGTCACCCGGTGCTCGGACTCGTCGCCGGGTACTCGACCGCGGTCCGCGCCGCCGGTCGGGTCTCCGGTGAGCCGATCGGGGCGCTCGGCGTCTTCTTCGACTGGGCGCGGCAGTCGCAGGCCATCGTCGACGGCGTGCCGTTGTCCGACCAGGAGCGGAGCCGGACACGGGTCCTGCTGACCAGGGGGGACGGTCTGGTGCTCGCGTCCTCGGACCGTTCGGGTGTGCTCAGCGAACGTGTCGACCTGGTCACGGGTGGTGGGGCGCGCGGCCACTACGACGCCGGTCCGGTGGGCACGGTGGGCTTCGCGCTGACCCCGGGCTTCGAGACGTACGGCGGTCTGGGCTGGTACGGCGTGCTGGTGCAGGCCCCGACCTGAGTCGGGCGTCGGCCCACGTCCGTCAGCGCCGGGCGGTCAGAGCGTGTCGTCGGGCCGGTGGTGACGTCGTGCGGCGGGAGTGCGCCCGGCGACCGGTGCGACGACAGCCAGCACGGTCGCGGCGGCGAAGTACGTGAGGGCGGCGAACCAGCCGATCGCGGCGATGTCCGGGACGAGCTGGGCGAGGAGAACGAGCCCGCTGCCGAGCAGGAGGAGCGCCACGAGGACGCGGCGTGTGCTCATGGACCCCCTTCCGATCGCATCGGCTGCGACTGTAGCGGCCTCGACCCACCAAGGTGCACTCGAAGTTGAGCGGAATACACTCAAGTCTGGGCCGGTTCCTGGGAGTGGAGGCCCGCACTCGGATCGGAAGGCACAGGTGGACGTCAAGTACACGACCAAGTCCCAGGAGGCGCTCGGCTCGGCCATCGCGGCCGCGACCGGTGCCGGCAACCCGCAGCTGGAGCCGGCACACGTGCTCGGCGCGCTGCTCGAGCAGACCGGCGGGGTGGCCAGCGGGCTGCTCGACGCCGTGGGCGCCGACCGGGCCGCGCTCGGCCGGACCGTGCGCGGGCTGCTGGTCGGGTTGCCGTCGTCCTCCGGCTCCACCGTGTCCCAGCCCACCGCCTCCCGGGCGACGGCCGCCGCGCTGGAGGCCGCCAACGCCGAGGCCCGCAGCCTGGGCGACGACTACGTGTCCACCGAGCACCTGCTCATCGGCCTGGCCGCCGGGCAGTCGAACGTCGCGGACGCGCTGCGTTCCGTCGGCGCGTCGCGCGACGCCCTGGTCGCGGCGCTGCCCGCGGTCCGCGGGAACGAGAAGGTCACCAGTCCCAACCCGGAGGGCACCTTCAAGGCGCTCGAGAAGTACGGCCTGGACCTCACCCAGCGGGCCCGTGACGGCAAGCTCGACCCGGTGATCGGCCGTGACGCCGAGATCCGCCGCGTCGTCCAGGTGCTGTCCCGGCGGACCAAGAACAACCCGGTGCTCATCGGCGAACCCGGTGTCGGCAAGACCGCCGTCGTCGAGGGCCTCGCCCAGCGGATCGTCGCCGGTGACGTGCCCGAGTCGCTGCGCGGCAAGCGCCTGATCTCGCTCGACATGGCCTCCCTGGTCGCCGGAGCCAAGTACCGCGGTGAGTTCGAGGAGCGCCTCAAGGCCGTGCTGGCCGAGATCACGGGCTCCGACGGCGAGATCGTCACCTTCATCGACGAGCTGCACACCGTCGTCGGCGCGGGTGCCGGTTCCGAGGGCGCGATGGACGCGGGCAACATGCTCAAGCCCATGCTCGCGCGCGGTGAGCTGCGGCTGGTCGGTGCCACCACGCTCGACGAGTACCGCCAGCACATCGAGAAGGACCCGGCCCTCGAACGCCGGTTCCAGCAGGTCTTCGTCGGCGAACCGTCCGTCGAGGACACCGTCGCCATCCTGCGTGGGCTCAAGGAGCGGTACGAGGCGCACCACAAGGTGACCATCGCCGATGCCGCACTGGTCGCCGCCGCCACCCTGTCCGACCGGTTCATCTCCGGTCGTCAGCTGCCCGACAAGGCGATCGACCTGGTCGACGAGGCCGCCTCGCGCCTGCGGATGGAGCTGGACTCCTCGCCGATCGAGGTCGACGAGCTGCAGCGCGCCGTCACCCGGCTGGAGATGGAGGAGGTCGTGCTGTCCGAGGCGACCGACCCCGCCTCGCTCGACCGACTCGCCAAGCTGCGCAAGGACCTGGCCGACCGCCGTGAGGCGCTGGCCTCCCTCACCGCGCGCTGGGAGAAGGAGAAGGCCGGTCACAACCGGGTCGGCGATCTGCGCGTCAAGCTCGACCAGCTGCGTGCCGACACCGAACGGCTGCTCCGCGAGGGCGATCTGGCCGGTGCCGCCCGCCTGCAGTACGGCGAGATCCCGGCGATCGAGACCCAGATCGAGCAGGCCGAGGTCGCCGAGGAGGAGACCCCGACCGAACCCCCCATGATCGCCGACAAGGTCGGGCCCGATGAGATCGCCGAGGTGGTCTCCGCGTGGACCGGTATACCCGCAGGTCGGCTGCTCGCGGGCGAGACCACCAAGCTGCTGCACATGGAGGGCGAGCTCGGCCGTCGGCTCATCGGGCAGTCCCGCGCGGTGGCGACGGTCTCCGATGCGGTGCGCCGTTCGCGCGCCGGGATCGCCGACCCGAACCGGCCCACCGGCTCGTTCCTGTTCCTCGGCCCCACCGGGGTCGGCAAGACGGAGCTGGCGAAGGCGCTCGCGGACTTCCTGTTCGACGACGAGCGCGCCATGGTCCGCATCGACATGTCCGAGTACGGCGAGAAGCACTCGGTCGCGCGCCTGGTCGGGGCCCCTCCGGGTTACGTCGGCTACGAGGAGGGCGGTCAGCTCACCGAGGCGGTGCGCCGTCGGCCCTACTCCGTCGTGCTGTTCGACGAGGTGGAGAAGGCCCACCCCGAGGTGTTCGACGTGCTGCTCCAGGTGCTCGACGACGGCCGGCTCACCGACGGTCAAGGCCGCACGGTCGACTTCCGCAACGTCATCCTGGTGCTCACCTCGAACCTGGGCAGTCAGTTCCTCGTCGACCCGACCCTGTCCGACGCCGGGAAGCGGGACTCGGTGATGGAGGCGGTGCGCGCCGCGTTCAAGCCCGAGTTCCTCAACCGGCTCGACGACATCGTGTTGTTCGACGCGCTGTCCCTGGAGGAGATCGGCCGCATCGTCGACCTGCAGGTGGCGCTGCTCGCCAAGCGGCTCACCGACCGGCGGCTGAGCCTCGACGTGACCCCGGCCGCGCGGGAGTGGTTGGCGATCGAGGGCTACGACCCGGCGTACGGTGCCCGCCCGCTGCGTCGGCTGGTCGCCAAGCAGATCGGCGACCGGTTGGCCCGTCAGCTCCTGGCCGGCGAGATCCGCGACGGCGACACGGTTGTCGTGGACCTCGACCCCGACGGCACCGGCCTGCAGGTCATGGCGGAGCTGGTGGAGGAGCCGGAGGACTGAGGTGCGGGCGCCGGGCGGGTCCAGGCGCTGGGGTGCTCGTCGGGCCCGGGTGCTCGTCGGGCCTGGGCCCCGTCAGGCCCGGGCGTCCGTCAGGCCTGGGTCACCAGGGTCAGCGCGCCGAGCACCAGCACGGCGACGAACGGCACCGCGCCCAGGACGATCGCCCACAGCGCGAGCGCCCGGCCGTTTGCCTGACCGGATCGGATCCGGCCGAGCGCCACGGCTCCCCGGCCGATCCCTGCGACGAGTCCGATCGCGCCGACCAGGCCGATCAGCCCCACCGCGGTGGAGCCACCGTCCGTCGCCACCTCCTCGGGGACGGGTCCGGACCGGGTCGCGGCCACGAGCGCGGCGACTGCGACGAGCACCCAGCCGGTGACGGCCGCGATCAGCGCCGAGCGCGCCAGACGGTCGGTGCGTTCCTGCGGGGACGGGTCCGATCGCTCCTGCTGCACGTCCGCAACCTAGCCGAGCGATGCCACGACGCGGCACGGCCCAGCACGACGAACCGGCCGCGGTGCGCGATGCGGGCTCCTCGCTCAGCCGCCGACCACCAGGCACAGCCCGGTGCGGTCACCCAGGTTCCAGCTGCTCCGGGTCGGCGCCCAGGCGACGAGCCAGGCTCCGGCCTGGGTCTGCGCGTCGGTCAGCCGGCAGGAGTCGGCGACCGCACGGTCGGCAGCCACCTGGCCCGGCCAGCCGCCGTCGGTGAACGTGTAGGTGCTGGTGACCTGCGCGGCGTGCTCCTGCCCGCACGGAACAGCCTGCACGAGGTCGACGACCCCGTCGGTGGGCAGCTCGGCCAGGCAGCTTCCGACGACCAGCTGACGGGCGTGGGCCTGGCGGGGCTCCAACAGATCGGCCGGCAGCGACCGCAGCACGGTGGCGGCGATCAGCGCCACCGCGATCACAGCGACCACCTCGGCCGATCCGACGGCCACCGCCGCGATCGCCAGCCCGCGGCCCCGTGTCCCCCGGGACCTGATGCGGCGCAGCGCGAGGACGCCGAGCGTGATCCCCACCGGGAACAGCCCGACGAGGGCGCTGACCAGCGCCCAGACCGCCATCGGCTCACGCGGCGGTGCCGGCTCCTGCCAGCCGGGAGCCCGGTACGGCTCGGCGTACCCGGACGGATCGGCCCAGCTCAGAGCGAACCCGTCCCGCCGTACGTTCCGGCCGTCACGGAACCGGCTCCGAGCTGGTCGGAGGCGTAGGGGACGACCACGCAGTAGGCGGTGCGCTCCCCGGCCTCCCACTGCTCCTGGCTCGGGAAGTAGATGTCGGAGTCGATCGCGTCCTGGGTCGCGGTGTCCGGGACGAGGGCGGTGATCTGCGACCAGCACGCGTCATCGGCCTCGTAGAGGAGCTCGTCGTCGGTCGAGGTGATGGCCGCGGACAGCTGGAACGTCGAGATGACCTCCATGCCGTGGGCCTGCGCGCAGTCGGTGATGTCGGCGTCGGACATGTCCCAGTACTCGGAGTAGACCGAGAGGCAGTCGCCCGCCAGGTAGCCCTGCGCGAGCTGGTAGTCGGTCTGTACATCGGAGCCGTCGCTCCACCAGTCGTCGGTGGAGGTCGAGCCGTCGCTGCTGGTCGAGCTCGTGTCCTCGAATGCGGACCAGAACCCGGTCGCTGCGAGCACGACGCTGGCGGCCACCAGCACGGTGGCGATCGCACCTGTGACGATGCCGCCGATGGCCAGGCCCCGTCCGGTGCCTCGGCCACTGCGAATCTGGTTGAGCGCGACGATGCCGAGCACCACGGCGACGATCCCGGTGATCCCGCAGAAGAACCCGCTGATACCGAGCACCAGTGCGGCGATCGCCAGGCCGTTGGTCTTCGGCGGTGCGGCGTAGGGGTCGCCGTAGGTGCCGTAGCCGGGGGCCCCGTAGCCGGGTGCTCCATAGCCCGGCGTGCCGTAGCCGGGCTGTCCGGGTGGCGGTGCGGCGCTCCACCCGCCGGCCGGTGCTGCGCCGGGGTATCCGGGTGCAGCCCCGGGCTGTGCCCCGTAACCGCCGGCCGGGGGCGCGCCGTAGGGCGAGGTGCCGGCCGACGGTGTGCCGCCGTAGGTGGGGGGTGGTGGCGGGTAGCCGCCCGGGCTGTTCGGGTCGACTGACCCGTAGGCCGCGGTGACGGCGCCCGGGTCGTAGGCCGGTGCAGGCGGCGGTGCGGGCTGGTAGCCGGGGGGCGGCGGCACACTGCCGTCAGCGGGCGGGTTCACCCCGTCGTCGGGTCGCGGGGTCGTCTCGCTCATGGCCGCAACTTAGTGGACGGGCCGTCGTCCCGGGCAGCGCAGCGGGTGAGGATCACTCGTCCACCTCCAGGACGACCGGGACGTGGTCGGACGGCGCCTTGCCCTTGCGCTCATTGCGCTCGATGCTCACCGAGCGCACGCGTTCGGCCAGTGCGGGTGAGGCGTACGTCAGGTCGATCCGCATGCCCTCGTTCTTCGGGAACCGCAGCTGCTGGTAGTCCCAGTAGGTGTAGGTGTGCTCGGCCGGCAGGTGGACCCGGGAGACCTCGCTGTAGCCGGCGGCCGCGAACGCCTCGAACGCCTCCCGCTCGGCCGGGGTCACATGCGTGCGACCGGCGAAGAAGTCCACGTCCCAGACGTCGGTGTCCAGCGGCGCGATGTTCCAGTCACCGACCAACGCGATCGGGGCGCGCGGGTCGGCAGTCAACCAGCCGGCCGCCTCGTCCCGGAGCCGGGCCAGCCACTCGAGCTTGTAGCTGTAGTGCGGGTCGCCGATCTCGCGGCCGTTCGGCACGTACAGGCTCCACACCCGGACCCCGCCGCAGACCGCGCCGATCGCCCGGGCCTCGGCCACCGCGGGCTCGCCCCAGGTCGGCACACCCTCGAACCCACGCCGCACATCGTCGAGCCCGACACGGGACAGCAGAGCCACACCGTTCCACTGGCTGAAACCGCTGGTCGCGACCTCGTATCCGAGCGCCTCGAACGGTTCGCGCGGGAACGCCTCGTCCTTGACCTTCGTCTCCTGCAACGCCAGCACGTCGATGTCAGCCCGTTGCAGGAAGTCCGTCGCGCGTTCGACGCGGGCGCGGATCGAGTTGATGTTCCAGGTCGCCAACCGCATGACAGCACGCTACCGGGACCCGCCGACACCCGGTCGGCGCCGCCTCGGCCGGGGCGCGGCCGAGCACGCCCGGCAGCCGGGTCCCCCCTGAGGTTGAGGCGCACCCCGCCGGATAGCCCGCGCGACCGATGCCCCCCGCCTGCCGGTGCCCGTACCGTCGAGCCATGACAACGATCAGAGGAGCGCGCGCATGATCGAGGCGCACGGCCTGTCCAAGAGCTACGGCACGACGCGCGCCGTGGACGGCATCAGCTTCACCGTCCGCCCCGGCATCGTCACCGGCTTCCTCGGCCCCAACGGTGCCGGGAAGTCCACCACCATGCGGATGATCATGGGCCTCGACCGCCCGACGTCCGGCACGGTCACCGTCAACGGGAAGCCCTACGTCGAGCACCGTGCCCCGCTCACGCAGGTCGGGGCGCTGCTCGAGGCCAAGGCGGTCCACCCGGGGCGCACGGCCCGCCAGCACCTGCGTGTCGTCGGTGCCACCCACGGGCTCGGCGCCAAGCGGGTCGACGAGGTGCTCCAGATGACCGGACTCGACTCGGTGGCCGACAAACGCGTCAAGGGCTTCTCGCTCGGGATGGGTCAGCGTCTGGGCATCGCGGTGGCGCTGCTCGGCGACCCCTCGACGCTCATCCTCGACGAGCCGGTCAACGGTCTCGACCCCGAGGGCGTCATCTGGGTGCGGGACCTGGTCCGCTACCTGGCCGGGCAGGGCCGCACCGTCTTCCTGTCCAGCCACCTGATGGCCGAGATGGCACAGACCGCCGACCACGTCATCGTGATCGGCCGGGGTCGCATCCTGGCCGATGCGCCGATGGCGACCCTGCTGGCCGGTCCGGGCCAGGAGAGTGCTCGGCTGCGGGCGCCGCGTGCCACCGAGCTCGCCGCCGTCCTGCGCGCGCACGGGCACTCGGTGACCCAGACGGGTACCGACACGCTCGAGGTGGTCGCCGGGACTCCCGCGGTGGCCGAGGCGGCCCTGGCCGCCGGTATCGCCGTGCACGAGCTGGCGCCCATCCGGGCGTCCCTGGAGGAGGCGTACCTCGCGCTCACCGTCGACGAGGTCGAGTACCACTCGGGGGTCGGCGCCCCGGCGAACGCGGAGGTGGCCCGATGAGCACGACGACCCTGGAACGCACGGCGACGCCGGCGTCGGTGCACCTGAGCTTCGGCCGCGTGGTGGCCTCGGAGTGGCGCAAGCTCTTCTCCCTGCGTTCGACCTGGTGGACGCTCGGCACCGCCATCGTGCTGCAGGCCGGGACGGCCGCGATCCTCGGTGCGGCCGCGCGGGCCGTCCAGAACAGCGGTCAGGGTGACCTGGGCATCGACGGTGCGCAGGTGGCGTCCGCGGGACTGCAGTTCTCCCAGCTCGCGATCGTGGCTCTGGCCGTTCTGGCGATCACCGCGGAGTACTCCTCGGGTCAGATCCGCGTCACGTTCGCGGCGGTGCCCCGCAGGACCCCGGTGCTGGCGGCCAAGACGCTCGTGATCATCGTGATCGTGCTGGTCACGGCGGTGATCTCCAGTGCGTTGAGCATCGGCGCGGCGAAGCTCGTCGGCGGCGACACCATCGCCTTCACGCTGTCGGGTGCGGAGACCGCGCGCATCATCGCGGGTGCCCCGCTGTACCTGGTCGGCATCGCGGCGCTGTCGCTCGGCGTGGGTGCCCTCATGCGGCACACGGCTGGCGCCATCGCCGCCCTCATGGGTTTCCTGCTCGTCATCCAGACGGTCTTCGCGGCCATCCCGTGGAAGCCCCTGCAGATCATCAGCCCGTGGCTGCCCGGGACCGCCGGTCAGCAGATCATGGCCACGGACTCCTCGATCGCGACGATGCAGGCGGTTCCGGACCACGTCGGTGCCGTGCTCGACCCGTGGGCCGGTTTCGCCGTGCTGGTCGCGTGGGCCGTGCTGGCTCTCGTGGCCGCGGTGGTCGTGCTGCGCAGCCGCGACGCCTGACCAGGTCAGCGGAGGTACGTGTGCCGTCACGTCGGTCGGCTGTCGCCCCACAGGTGACGGCCGACCGACGTGACGGTGACGGTGCACCGCGTCCGCTGACCGAGCTCGAGGTTCGTCGGCTCGGGGTGCTC
>JAKLPK010000197.1 GCA_022013895.1 Cellulomonas sp.
CGCCCGATCCGCATGCCGATGTCCAGGCGTTCGTCGCAGCCGTCCGCGACCCGAGCCGGCGCGCCGACGCCGAGCGACTGGTCGGGCTCATGCAGGAGGCCACGGGGGTCGCCCCGCAGCTGTGGGGTTCGTCGATCATCGGCTTCGGCACGCACCACTACCGGTACGCGACCGGCCGTGAGGGCGACACGGTGGCCGTGGGCTTCGCGCCCCGCAAGGCGGCCAGCACGCTGTACCTCTGCGGCTACCTGGACGGGTACACCGATCTGCTGGCCCGGCTCGGCCCGCACAGCAGAGGCAAGGGCTGTCTGTCCATCCCTCGGGTCGGGGCCGTGGACGCCGAGGTGCTCACCCAGATCGTCCGGCTCTCGTACCAGCGGGCGACGGCGGGCTGACCGTTCGCGGCGGCGGGCTGCTCCGTGGTGCGGGCGACCGAGAGCCGACCTACCGTCGCTGCAACGAACCCGCCCGATCAGGAGGTCCACCATGCCCACCGCCACCCTGCACGGTGTCGTGCTCGCCGACGCCCCCGAGTCCGAGGTGCTGCACATCGAGGGCAACGCCTACTTCCCGCCGGCATCCGTCCGCCACGAGCTGCTGGAGGCCTCGCCCACCCCGTACACCTGCCCGTGGAAGGGGCAGTGCCAGTACTTCTCGGTGCGCGACGGTGACGGTCTGCTCATCGACCGCGCCTGGTCGTACCCGCACCCGTACCCGACGGCGTTCGACCGGGTCGGTGCGGACTTCAGCGACTACGTGGCGTTCTGGAAGGAGATCGAGGTCAGCTGACGTTCGGGCGCTGGCCCACACCGCCCTCGTCGATGGCGACGCGACCCTTCCCCATCCGCTTCGCGGTGTACATGGCCGAATCGGCCCGGCGCACCAGCTCGTGGCCGTTCTGGGTGCACGGGTCGAGCGCGGCTAGCCCGACGGACGCCCCGACGAGGACGGTCACGTCGCCGAGGTCGAACGGCTGACCGAGCGCCTCGACGATGCGGGCGGCTGCCGCGGTGGAGTCCTCGGGCGTCCCGTTCATCAACAGGCAGAACTCGTCCCCGCCGAACCGGGCGACCACGTCCTCGCGGCGCACGCACGCGCGCAGGCGCCCGGCGACCTGCACGAGCAGCGCATCACCGTGGGCATGGCCGTAGGTGTCGTTCACCTCCTTGAAGCCGTCGAGGTCGACCAGCAGCACGGCCACCAGCTCGGTGGGACGGGCGGCGCCGCCGGAACGATGGGCCTCGACGGCCAGCTCGAGCGAACGGTCGAACAGGGCGCGGTTCGCCAGTCCGGTCAGGCCGTCGTGGTAGGCGAGGTCCGCCAGGCGCGCGGTCAGCTCGTCACGTTCGGTGAGCGCCCCGCCGAGCTCCTCCAGGCGCTGGTCCAGCTCGGTGAGCAGCCAGGCCGACTCGGACAGTGACATCAGCTGACGGGCGAGGACCAGCGCCGTGCTCGCGACGGTTGCCACCAGGACGGCCCAGCTGCGGTCGGTCAGGCCGCCGGTGGCCAGCGCGTAGATGAGCAGCACGTTGGTGCTGGCGATCGAGACGTAGGGGATCGGGGTCAACCGGTAGACCGCCTCGACCGCGGCCGGCGTCGCGCGCGACCCGGTGCGCTGCAGCCGCGCGGACAGCGCCAGCAGGCTGTTGCTGGTCAACGTGAGCGCGAAGATCACCGACAGGTTGTAGGCCAGGTCGGTGCGCATCGTGAGGAGGGCCAGCGCAGCCTCGCCCAGGGCCGCCAGCCCGAGGACCCGACCGGCGACCGGTGTGAACGGACGTTCGGTGACCAGCGCGAGCTTGAGCACGGCGAACGCGCACGCCGAGAAGAGCGCCGGTCCGAGCACGAAGGCCTGCACCATGGCCTCAGGGGTGCCGGACTGCGAGGACGGTACGACGTAGATGCTGAGCGCGCCGACCCCGATGAGCACGACGCCGATGTCGAGCCAGAACCGCAGCACCGCATGCCGCGACCCGAGCCGCAGGGGTTCGAGGAGCACGACCAGCAGTGCGACAGCCATCCCCCCGTAGACGAGCAGGAGCTGGAGCGGGGCACCCGTCGCGAGCTGGGCCGACCACGGCTGGGTCGCCAGCGTGACCAGCTGGATGGCGTCCCCGAGGGCGAACATCACCCCGGAGACGAACAGGGCGCGCCAGATGCGTCGGGTGGCGCCGTTCGCCTGCGGGTCGCGCCACACCTGCCAGGAGTCGAGGCAGAACCAGAGGTGGACCACGGCGAACAGCACCCACGTCACCCAGGTGCGGGCCACGGAGGATGCGACCGGAACCGCGGCGATCAGCGTCCCGGTCACGGAGACGGCGATGAGCGCGCGCGTACCGCGTGCGTTCCACATCCCGCGCTCCTGTCTGTTTCCGTCGCCCCGACGTTGGGTATCCGGTCGGCAGTCTGCTGCCCGCGGATGAGGGGTGTGTTCCGGTGACCGTAGGTCGGTACGGCCGGACGTGCCCGACGCAGCGGTCCGCGCGGCTGTGGTCGGGCCTGGACAATGGCCGCGTGAGCGCAACTGTGCAGGTCAAGGGAGTGGGTGCGGGGTTCGGCGACCGTGAGCTGTTCGCCGGGGTGGACCTTGTCGTCGCACCGGGTGATGTTGTGGGACTGGTCGGCCCGAACGGTGCGGGCAAGTCGACGCTGCTGCGCATCCTGGCCGGTCTGCGCGCACCGGAGACCGGTTCGGTGACGGTCTCGCCGCAGGACGCCCAGCTCGGGTACCTGGCGCAGGAGATCGAGCGCCGGGCCGATGAGTCGGTCCGCGCCCATCTGGAACGTCGCACCGGTGTCGGGCCCGCGCAGGCGGCGATGGACGCTGCGGCCGACCACCTGGCCGCCGGCGCGCCGGGGTCGGACGAGGAGTTCGCCGCAGCCCTCGAACGCTGGATGGCCCTGGGCGGCGGCGACCTGGACACCCGCACCGGCTCGGTGCTCGCGGACCTGGGGCTGGACGTCGACCCCGGGCTGGCGATGACCGCGCTGTCGGGTGGGCAGGCCGCGCGCGTCGGCCTGGCGGCGCTGCTGCTGTCCCGCTACGACCTGTACCTGCTCGACGAGCCGACGAACGACCTGGACCTGGCGGGGCTGGACCTGCTGGAGGACTTCGTCGACCGGTCGGACGCGCCGGTGGTCGTCGTCAGCCACGACCGGGAGTTCCTGTCCCGCACGGTCACCTCGGTCGTCGAGATCGACCGCAGCCTGCAGCGGGTCGCCGTCTACGGCGGGTCGTACGACGCCTACCTGGACGAACGCTCGACGGCCCGACGTCAGGCGCGCGAGGCCTACGAGGACTACGCGGCCCGCCGCGACGGGCTGGCGGCGCGGGCCCGGATGCAGCGGGCGTGGATGGCGCAGGGCGTGAAGAACGCCCGGCGCAAGGCCTCCGACAACGACAAGATCGGCCGCAAGTTCCGCTCCGAGGCCTCCGAGAAGCAGGCCGCGAAGGCCCGGCAGACCGAACGGATGATCTCCCGTCTGGAGACCGTCGAGGAGCCCCGCAAGGAGTGGCAGCTGCAGATGACGATCGCGAGCGCCCCGCGGTCGGGGTCCGTCGTCGCCGTCGCCCACCAGGCGGTGGTGCGGCGCGGCGAGTTCACGCTCGGGCCAGTCGACCTGCAGCTCGACTGGCGTGACCGGGTCGCGATCACCGGACCCAACGGTTCGGGGAAGACGACGTTGCTCGGGCTGCTGCTCGGCCGCCGCGCCCCGTCCGAGGGTCGGGTGGACCTCGGCTCGGGGGTGCTGGTGGGCGAGGTCGACCAGGCGCGGGCGGCGTTCGAGGGCGAGGAGGCGCTGGTCACGGCATTCTCCCGGGAGGTCCCGGACTGGACGACGGCCGATGTCCGGACGCTGCTCGCGAAGTTCGGGCTGGGCGGGCACCACATCGGTCGACCCGCCGTGTCGCTGTCACCGGGGGAGCGCACCCGGGCCGCCCTGGCGCTGCTGTCCGCGCGCGGGGTGAACCTGCTGGTGCTCGACGAGCCGACCAACCACCTGGACCTGCCGGCGATCGACCAGCTGGAGCAGGCGCTGGAGGCGTTCGACGGGACCGTGCTGCTGGTCACCCACGACCGTCGGATGCTGGACACCGTGCGGCTGACCCGGCGCTGGCACGTCGAGGACGGGGTCGTCGCCGAGGTCACCCCGGACTGAGCGCCGGCACCGACCGCCGACAGCTCAGGACGCGATCTCCCACACGTGACCGTCCGGATCTGCGAACGAGGCGGTGCGCGGACCCCACGGTCGGGTCATCGGCCCGTTGACCAGCTCGATGCCGCGCCCGGCCAGCAGGGCGCAGTAGGCGTCGGTGTCGGGGACCGGCACCGTGAGCACGACCCGCGACCCGTCGTCGGGGCGCCCGACGGGGGCGGGGGCCAGCAGCTCGTCGGCGGCCGACCGGTGCAGCAGGTTGATGAGGGTCGGGCCGAACCGGAACACCGCCGAGCTCTCGTCCTCGAACACCAGGGGCGCC
>JAKLPK010000198.1 GCA_022013895.1 Cellulomonas sp.
CGCTTCTCCTTGCACTTGACGCAGTAGAACTCGCCCGAGTACGTGTCGGCCATCTGTGCTTCCTCCTCCAGTGGACACCCGGCCTGATGCGAGGCCGCCGGTGGGCGGGCTTGCGCAGCCCGCGGTCCCACACAGTAGCGGTCGACGCGCGGGGCCCCTGCACAGCGCGCCGGGTCTGCAGCAGAACCCTCGGCCGCGTTAGCGTGCGCAGGTGGCGGGCGAGGGTGAGGTCGAGGTGCGTCGTTCACCCCGTCGGACCAGGACGGTGAGCGCGTGGCGGCGGGACGGTCGCATCGTGATCGCCATCCCGGCCCGGTTCACCCGGGCGCAGGAACGGGAGTGGGTGGCGCGCATGACGGCGAGGCTGGACGCGGCCGATCGCCGGACCCGACCGTCGGACGATGAGCTGGGCGCCCGCGCGGCGCGGTTGTCGCAGCGGTACCTGGGCGGGCGGGCACGTCCAGGCTCGGTGGCCTGGTCGAGCCGGCAGGGTGCCCGCTGGGGGTCGTGCACCCCGGCGCACGGCACGATCCGGCTCTCCGACCGGTTGCAGGGGATGCCGGTCTGGGTGGTCGACTACGTGCTCCTGCACGAGCTGGTGCACCTGCTGCACGCCGGTCACGGCCCGGCGTTCTGGGCCGAGCTCGAGGTCTACCCGCACACCGAACGCGCCCGTGGTTTCCTCGAGGGCGTCGCGTACGGGCAGGGCTCCGGGCCGGCGCCCGGGCCGCTGGGGGACGGACCGCAGGACGACGAACAGCAGGAACGCGGGGCCGGCGGCTCGCCGAACGACGTCCCACCTGCCGATGAGGCCGAGGTGTGGGACGTGATCGACCCCGAGGAGAGCTGACCGCCTCCGGCGTCAGACCGCGGGCGGGTCCTCCGGGCCGAGGATGTCGGCCAGGGCGCGGTCCAGGTCCTGCGCCTCGTCGACGGCGGCACGGGTGCGCGCTGTGTAGCCGTCCGGGTCGTCGAGGTCCTCGGTGGTCGGCATGAGGTCGGGGTGGTTCCAGACGGCGTCACGTGCGCCGGGCCCGCCGTCGGCGGCGATGGCGGCCCACAGCCGGGCCGCCTCGCGCAGCCGGCGCGGACGCAGCTCGAGCCCGACGAGGGTGGCGAAGGTGTGCTCGGCCGGGCCCCCTGCGGCGCGGCGGCGGCGCAGCATCTCGCGCAGCGCCACCGCATGCGGCAGGTGCGGGGCGGCGGCTGCCGCGCTCACCTCGTCGACCCAGCCCTCGACCAGGGCGAGCCCGGTCTCCAGGCGCAGCAGCGCCGCCTGCTGGGCGGGTGTCGTGTGCGGGGCGAACACACCCCCCGACAGCGCCTCCTGGAGGGCGCCGGGGTCGTTGAGGTCGACCTCGCGGACGGCCTCCTCGAGCTGCTCGGGGTCGATGGCGATACCGCGGGCGTAGGCATCGACGGCCGAGGCCAACCAGCCACGCAGCCAGGGGACCCCGGCGAACAGCCGGGCGGCGGCGGCCTCGCGCAGCGCGAGGAACAGCTGTACCTCGGACGCGGGTGCGTCGAGCCCCTCGGCGAAGGCCAGCACGTTGGCCGGGACGAGTGCGGGGACGGTGTGCTCCAGCAGCGGGAGCCCGAGGTCGGTGGTGCCGAACGCCTCACGGGCGAGCGTGCCGGCCGCCTGGCCGACCTGCAGACCGAAGACGGCCGATCCGAGCCGGCGCACCATCGAGGTGGTGTCGACGCCGACCTCCTCCGGGAGCTGGCCGCTGAGCAGGTCGCCGAGCGCCGTGGACATCGAGGTGGCGACGGGTTCGGTGAGCGTGCGCCAGGCCGGCAGGGTGGCCTCGACCCACTCGGCCCGGCTCCAGGCCCGGCGCTGGCCGACGGCCGGTGGCAGGTCGGTCGCGGCGTCGAGCCACAGCTCGGCGACGGCGAGCGCGTCGACGGTCGCCCGGACCTGGTCGGCGGTCGGCGTCGGGTCGCCGCCGGTGGCCGCGGTCTGGCGCGCCAGGTCGTGCGCCACCGGCCAGTTGACCGGTTCATCGCCCGACTCTTCCATCAGGCGGTTGACCTGCGAGAACACCGCCGCCATGGTGGCCGGGTCGGTGGGCAGCCCGGAGGCGGAGGCCAGCGCCGACGGGTCGACGCCCGAGGCGCGCAGCTGCTCGATCGCATCGTCGGCCGCGGGGCCGAGGAGCTGACGGAGGAACTGCTCCCAGGGCTGGGAGGTGCCGTCGGCGGGGGGTTGGGCGGTCATGGTCGCTCCTGCGGGCGTCTGCGGGCGTCGGGTCGTCCTTGACCCACGGTAGCCAGTGGGGCTGGGCGCAGGTCGACGGTGGGCACAGGGTTCGCTGAGGGCGCAGCCAGCGGGTGCGGCTGTCGTGGGGCACCGGACGACGCCGGGTTCTGGGTCGCGTGTCAGGCCGGTGGGGCATGATGCCCGGGTGTCCGAGCTGAACCCACCCGTCGTCCCACCGGGGGAACCGGCGCCGCCGTTCCCGGAGCCGGAGCCGGCACCGGTGGTGCGGTACAGCCCGCGGTCGATCACGCTGTCGGTGTCCCTGCTGGTGTCCGCCGTCCTCGCGGCCGTGCTGGCGGTGCTGCCGGCGCCGTACGTGGTGGACTCGCCCGGGCCGACGAAGAACGTGCTCGGCGAGCAGGACGGCACGCCGCTCATCTCGATCTCCGGGGCGACGACCTACGACTCGACCGGTGAGCTGCGGCTGACGACGGTGTCCGAGGTCGGTTCGCCCGGCTACCCGGCGCTGGCACCGGAGGTGGTGGCCGGGTGGCTCTCGGCGTGGGCCGTCGTGCAGCCGTCGGACACCAGCCAGGACACCGGGCAGACCCAGGAGGAGGTCGAGCAGACGAACACCGCGCAGATGGTCTCCTCGCAGGAGAACGCGACGGTGGCGGCGCTCACCGAGCTCGGGTACGAGGTGCCCGCGACGCTCACGGTCGCCGGTGTGCAGGAGGGCACGGGTGCCGACGGCGCACTGGCCGAGGGCGATGTGATCACCGCGATCGACGGCACCGCCCTGCCGGACTACGCGACGATGGTGAACCTGCTCAAGGCGGTGACCCCGGGGTCGACCATCACGGTGAGCGTGCAGCGCGACGGTGCGCAGCTCGACGTCCCGGTGGTCACGGGGACGCGTTCGGACGGCGGGGCCCTCATCGGGGTCTACATCGACCCGACCTTCGACCCGCCCGTCGACGTGACGATCAGCATCGACGGGATCGGTGGTCCCAGCGCGGGCACCATGTTCGCGCTCGGGATCATCGACCGGCTGACACCGCAGGACGAGGCGAACGGCCAGGTGGTCGCGGGCACCGGGACGATCGACGTCACGGGTGCCGTGGGCGAGATCGGGGGCATCCGGCAGAAGCTCGCCGGTGCGAGCCGGGACGGTGCGGCGTGGTTCCTGGCCCCGTCCGGCAACTGCTCGGAGGTCGTCGGGCACGTGCCCGACGGGTTGCGGGTGGTCTCCGTGAGCACGTTGCACCAGGCGCGGGAGGCCCTCGTGGCGATCGGCGCCGGTGAGGGCGACTCGCTGCCGACCTGCACCGCGTCGAGCTAGGACCGTCCCGGCGCGCCCGGGCCCTCAGGCCAACGTGGCGTGCAGGGCCCCGACCAGGCCGGGGACCAGGTCGGCGCCCTGGAGCACCTGGTCGTCGGCGTCGTGGGCCCGGGTGCGCACGACGCACCACGCGGGTCCGTCACGCAGCACGCCGACGGCCATCCGGACGTCCTGCCGATCGGGGTGGGCGAGCAGTGCGGCCTGGGCGGCGGCCGGGTCGGCCGGCAGCCCGTCCTCGGCACGGGGCGGCAGGACCACGCGTTCGACGGTGACGGCGACGCCGTCGACCGTGGGCGGCCAGGCCAGCGAGCCGAGCAGCTGTTCCAGGTCGTCCGCCGAGGGCAGCCCCTCCTGCTCGACCGAGGTCAGGTGCCACGGCTGGTGCCGCGCGCCTTCGAGCACGGCGTGGTCGAGCTGATCGGCCAGACCGGGCTCGGCCTCGAGCGCAGCCATGGTGCGGACGAGGGCGAAGACCCGGACCGGTGCGTCCCAGCCGGCCGCGGCGACGTGTCGTTCGACCTCGCGGACGGCGTCAGCCAGCGCATGACCAGGCGCTGCGGGCCCGGGGAGGGGCGGGTCTGCGGGCAGATGCACAGGTTCATGTTGGCACGATGTGGGAACCTGGTGCGTCACCTGGCCGTTGCGCCAGGTGGCCCCTGAGGACCAACGACGAGGACTCGACCACCGTGACGTTCCCCGCAGGATCCCGCCCCGCCCCGGCACCGCGACCGGCGGGACGGCGCCGCCGAGGCGCGCTCGTGCCGACCATGGCCGTGCTCGGCGGTCTCGTGCTGGTCGTCATGGTGCTGGCGCAGGTGTGGACCGAGGTGCTCTGGTACAACCAGCTCGGCTACAGCCAGGTGCTGTGGACCCAGTGGGGCACCCGGGCGGCTCTGTTCGTCCTCGGGTTCGCCGCGATGGGTGGCGCGGTGCTCGCGAGCCTGTCGTACGCCTACCGGGCCCGGCCAGTGTACGCGCCGTCCGACCCGGAGCAGGCGAACCTCGACCAGTACCGCGAGGCCATCGAGCCGCTGCGTCGGCTGGTGGGCGTCGTCGCGCCGATCGTGCTGGGTCTGTTCGCGGCCGGTGCCGCAGCCGCGCAGTGGGACACCGTGCAGCTGTTCTGGCACCGCTCGGCGGTGGGCACCACGGACCCGCAGTACGGGATCGACCTGGGGTTCTACTTCTTCACGCTCCCGCTGCTGCGGTTCATCGTCTCGTTCGTGCTGGCCGTGACGATCCTGTCCGGCATCGTCGCGGTCGCCACCCACTACCTGTACGGCGGGTTGCGGATCGGCGGCCCGGCCGGCCAGCCGCGCGCCACCCGTGCCGCCCGCGTGCACCTGTCGACGATCGGCGCCGTGATCATGGTCGCCATCGCAGCGAACTACTGGCTGGACCGCTACTCGATCCTCATGAAGAACAGCGACGGCGCCAAGTTCGCGGGTGCGTCGTTCACCGATGTCACCGCCGTGATCCCGGCCAAGGCGATCCTGGCGGTGGCGGCGCTCGTGGTGGCCGCGGCGTTCGTGGCGGCGGCGATCGGCGGCAACTGGCGGCTGCCCGCCATCGGGATCGGCGCGATCGTGGTGGCGGCGGTGGTCATCGGGGGCATCTACCCGGCCATCGTGCAGCGCTTCCAGGTGCAGCCCAACCAGCAGGACGCCGAGAGCATCTACATCCAGCGCAACATCGACTCGACACTCACCGCCTACGGCCTCAACGACATCGAGATCACCGAGTACGACGCCAAGGTGACCGCCGAGGCCGGGCAGCTGCGCGAGGACGCCGACACCACCGCGTCCATCCGGCTCCTCGACCCGAGCATCGTGAGCCCGTCGTTCAAGCAGCTCCAGCAGATCCGCGGCTTCTACTCGTTCCCCGACACGTTGTCGGTCGACCGCTACGACGTCGAGGACGAGAGCCGCGACACCGTCGTCGCGGTGCGTGAGCTCGATCTGTCCGGCCTGTCCTCGTCGCAGCAGAACTGGGTGAACGAGACCACCGTCTACACCCACGGGTTCGGGCTCGTCGCGGCCTACGGCAACACGGTGACCACGCGCGGCGCACCCGCCTTCTGGGAGGGCGGCATCCCGTCGACCGGGTCGATGGGGGAGTACGAGCCCCGGGTGTACTTCGGGCAGAGCTCGCCGACGTACTCGATCGTCGGCGGGGCCGAGGGCACCACGGGCTGGGAGCTCGACTACCCGACCGACTCCAACGACGGCGCCGCCAACACCCGCTTCCCGACCCAGACGGTGAGCGCGGGCCCCAGCATCGGCAGCCTGTGGAACAAGCTGCTGTACGCGATCAAGTTCGGCGACGAGCAGATCCTGTTCTCCGACCGTGTCACCTCGGACTCGCAGATCCTCTACGACCGCGACCCCGCGGCCCGGGTGCAGAAGGTGGCGCCCTACCTGACGCTCGACGGACGGGTGTACCCGGCCGTGGTCGACGGGCGGATCAAGTGGATCGTCGACGGCTACACGACGACCGACCAGTACCCGTACTCGGCGAGCGAGTCGCTGGACTCGGCGACCACGGACTCCCTCACCCAGACCTCGGACACCGTCTCGGCGCTGCAGCCGCAGACGGTGAACTACATCCGCAACTCGGTCAAGGCCACCGTGGACGCCTACGACGGCTCCGTCGACCTGTACACCTGGGACACCGAGGACCCGATCCTCAAGGCGTGGTCGGCGACGTTCCCCGGTTCGATCAAGCCGATGTCGGAGATCTCCAGCGATCTGATGAGCCACCTGCGCTACCCGGAGGACCTGTTCAAGGTCCAGCGGACCCTGCTGTCGAAGTACCACGTGCAGGACGCGGCGCAGTTCTTCTCGGGCAACGACTTCTGGCAGCTGCCGAACGACCCGACGGTCACGACCACCGAGGTCGCGCAGCCGCCGTACTACCTGACGCTGCGGATGCCGACGCAGGACTCGGCGACGTTCTCGCTCATGAGCACCTTCATCCCGAGCGGTGACACCGCCCGGGAAGTGCTCACGGGTTACGTGGCCGTCGATGCCGATGCCGGGAGCACCGCCGGGGTGAAGTCGGAGGACTACGGCAAGATCCGGCTGCTCGAGCTGCCACGCGACTCCACCGTGCCCGGACCGGGGCAGGCCTCTGCCAACTTCATCAACGACTCGACCATCTCCCAACAGCTCAACCTGCTGGAGCAGGCCTCGTCCACGGTCCGACGAGGGAACCTGCTCACGCTGCCCGTCGGCGGCGGTCTGCTCTACGTGCAGCCGGTCTACGTGCAGGCGTCCTCGGGCACCACGTTCCCGTCGCTGCAACGGGTGCTGGTCTCGTTCGGTGACGAGACCGGGTTCGCGGCGACCCTCAGCGAGGCGCTCGACCAGGTGTTCCAGGGCGACTCCGGAGCCGAGACCGGTGACACCGACAATGTGCCGACGGTGACCCCGTCCCCTGAGGCGACGGCCACCCCGACCCCGACACCGACCGGGACCGCCACCGCGACCCCGGCACCGAGTGCGACCTCGACCGATTCGGTGGCCCAGGCGAAGGCCGATCTGGCCGCGGCGCTCGCCGATGCCAACCAGGCCATCCAGGACGGGCAGGCGGCGCTCGCGGACAACGACTTCGCCGCCTACGGCGAGGCGCAGACGCGGCTCGACGATGCGATCCAGCGCGCGACGGAGGCCCAGGACCGGCTGGGCTGAGGCCCGGCACCGGGGCCCGATGGCCCCACACCGGGGGCCGTGGGCGCACCTACCATCGGACGATGGACCGTGGTGGCTACCTGGCCGCGTTGGTGCGGATCAGCGATGCGCTGCTGAGCGGGGACGACCGCCTGCACCAGGTGGCCCAGGCCGCGACCATGGTGCGGCAGGTCACCGGCGCGTTGCTCGCCCCGGTGTTCCTCATGAGCGAGACCGGCCGGGACCACCTGCTGGTGGCCGATGACGAGCAGCGGGCGCTGCTCGGTGAGCGGTTCACCGCGCTGCCGGTGGCGCCGTACGTGCGCGCGCCGTGGCTCAACCCCGAGGAGATGCCCGTCTGGGGGCGTGAGCACCTGGATGCCTGGTGGTTGCTGCCGCCGGAGTTCCGGGAGGTGTTCGGCCAGTCCGAGGTGTGCGTGCCGATCCACGCCGATGGTCGGCACTTCGGGGCGATGCTCATGGCGTTCGCGCCTGACTTCGAACCGGATGACGACCTGCGAGCCTTCCTGGCGGTGGTCGGCCGGGTGTTCGGCAACGCGGTGTACCGC
>JAKLPK010000199.1 GCA_022013895.1 Cellulomonas sp.
ACCGACGCCCCTCCCCCATCCGGAACGAGGTGAACGGCAGCCCGGGGCGCGGCCGGTAGATCCGCAGCAGGTCCTCCTCGGTGGCCCCGTCGGGGAACACCGAGCCGAGGGTGAGGAACATGTCGGCGTAGGGCGACGCCGAACCGCGGGCCTGGGCGTCCTGGAACTGGGCGCTGTGCGCCGAGACGTGGTTGACGATGACGTCGACGGTCACCTCGACGTCGTCCGCGAGGGCCTGCACCGAACCCCAGTCGCCGAGCCGCGGGTCGACGGCGGTGTGGTCGACGGGGTCGAACCCCGCATCGGCACCGTCGAAAGGGGTGAAGAAGGGCAGCAGGTGCACACCGCCGAAGGCGCCCGCGAACGGGCCGTTCAGCACGTCGCGCACCCCGGCAAGGGTGCCGGCCAGGCGGTCGGCGTACGCGATGAGGGTGGCCTCGTTGCGCATGGGGGACTCCGTTCGGCGGGGTGGGACGGGCACGCCCATGAGAGCGGCGCCCGTTCGGGAGGCTCAGCGGTGGTCGGTGCCCGGTCGCGGCGTGCCGATCGGCACGAGCCCGTCGGGGCCCAGGACCAGTCGGGCGAACCGGCGGCCCATCTCACGGTAGACCGGCGCATCGGGGTGCAGGTCGTCGGGCAGCGGGTGCGCGACCGCATCGGCCGGGCCGTAGAGCTCGCGACCGTCGAGGTAGGTGCACGGCTCCCCTGCGGCGCGCACCTGGGCGACGTGCCGCACATGCTCGCGCGAGGTCGCCAAGGTCAGCGCCCCCTTGGCGACGTCCGCCGGGTCGCCGCAGGCGAAGAACCGGAGGGACCCGTCGGGTCGCAGCTCCAGGTCGGACGGCCCGGGGACATCCTCACCGCCCGGCCAGGAGATGGCGGAGACGAGCACGATCGGCGTCATCGGCTGCACCCGGCGGATGGTGTCGAGGAACCCGTGCAGGGCGGGGACGAAGGTGCGTCGGTCCATCGACCGGCCGCCCACCAGGTTGATGCCGACCTTGAGCGAGATGAGGTCGGCCGGTACCTGCGCGATGGCTTCGGCGACGAACGGGTCGAGCATGCAGCTCCCGGCGAACCCGAGGTTGACCACCTCGACCCCGGCGAGCCCGGCCGCGACCACCGGCCAGGCCGACAGCGGGTCGGCGGGCGTCGCGCAGTGGCTGATCGAGCTGCCGTGGTGCACCCACACCGGGCGTTCGCTCGGCGGCGCCGGTTCGACCGGTGCGTCACCGGACAGCCCGATCAGGTCGACCACCATGCCTTGCGGCAACCAGACGGTGACGGTCGCATCGCGACCGGGCAGCGGGCCGAGCCGCAGCGTGCCCGACCGGTCGCCACCGACCACACCCGTCCGCTCCCCCTGGACCGACAAGGTCTCGACCGAGTGGACCGGAGCCGCGAACCGGGCCACCTCGGCGCCGTCGATGCAGGTCACGAGGTCGTTCACCGGTCCGGCCAGATCGCCGATGTCGACCCGGGTGAACCGGGCACGCAACGACAACCAGGTCGCCGAGGTCCGCACCGCGAACCGCACACCCGCCGCCTGGGACACCACCGACGCGACCGCATCACGCTCCGGCGGGAACCGGTCCCACAGCTCCGCGGGCACCCGCACGGGTCGCAGCCCGTCGCCGGCGGGGACGACGTCGAGCTGACCGAGCAGGCGGACCGCGGTGCCGTCCGGGAGCCGGACGACCGATCCCGGGCCGACGCTCACACCGACCGCCGGTGCCGCGTGATGAAGTCGACGGTGGCGGCGATCACGTGGTCGCGGTGCGGGACGGTGGCCCACCCGTGGTCGGCGCCGGGCACCACGTCGAGCGTGGCCGTCGGACCCCACAGCGCCGCGTACCGCTCGGCGTAGGAGACCGGGACGAAGTCGGCGGTGCCGTGCATCAGCAACGCCGGTCCGGTGTACCCCGCGGCCTCGGCGTACGGGTCGAAGGTGCGGGCGTCCTCGACCATGGCCGGGCCCATCCGCTGACCCATGAAGTCGAAGTAGCCCTCGGTCGCCAGCGAGGCCAGTGACCGCCCCTGGATCGACCCGGCGGCGATGTCGTCGACGAAGACCGCCGCGGTCGACCACATCGAGAGCGACCTGATCGGCAGCGGACTGCGGGCAGCGACCGCGGCGGCGATCACCGCGCCCAGGCTGAGCCCCACCAGGTGCAGGTCGTCGCCGTCGACCTCGTCGAGGGCCGCGACCGCGCGCAGCACCTCCTGGGCGTCCTGGACGTCACCCGAGGCGCTGGTGTCGAAGAACTCGCCGTCGCTCTCCCCGTGCCCGGCCCGGTCGAACGCCACGACGGCGAGCCCGGACCGGGTGAGCGCACGTGTGAGCTCGACGAAGATGCGCGACATCTCGACCCGGCTGCCACCGAACCCGTGGAACAGCACGACGGTCGGCCACGGGCCGGCACCGTCGGGCAGGGTGGTGATGCCCCGGAGCGTGCGGCCCCGGACCGCGGTTTCGAACGGCTGGATCGTCATGGCTGGTCCTCTCAGACGGCAGGTGCCGGTTCGACGCTCGCGACCGCGGCGCCGGGGACGATCTGCTGCTCGACGTCGAACTCGTTGCGGGTGTTGTGGCGGAAGCCCCACCAGCCGATCCCGAAGCCGACGGCTGCGACGACCGAGATGGCGAGGTACAGGCCCTTGGGGTTGAGGACGAGCAGTGCGGGTGTCACGACGTTGAGCCCGGCCGCGGCGAAGCGGGAGATCGCGTAGATCGCACCCTGGGCGGTGCCTCTCAGCATCGTCGGGAAGGACTCCTGGGTCCACACCTTCATGATCGTCTCGAAGCAGAACGCCCCGGCGAAGGTGGCCAGGAACACCGATCCGATGACGGTGACGAAGGTGAACCCGAAGATGACGGGGATCAGGTTGGAGACGACCACGAGGATCGACCCGGCGATGTAGTAGGGCATCCGCAGCCGGGTGTCGGCGACGGTCATGAACCACAGTCCCGCGAGTACGGCGATCGGCAGCGCGATGAGCGAGACCGTCGAGTACCTGGACACGGACACGCCCGCGACGTTGACGGCGACGTAGGTGCCGAAGCTCCCCGCGACGGAGACGGCCACGCTGGCCAGGGCGTAGTAGAGCACCAGCACGACGAACTTGCGGCCGTAGGGCGCCTGCACGAGGTCACGCAGCGAGACCTTGTCGGCGCGGATGGTGGCGATGCCGCGGGCCTGCTCGTCGCGGGCCGCCAACCAGGACGCCGATTCGGGGATGGTCAGCCGCAGCACCAGCACGACGAGGGCCAGCACCCCGAACGCCCCGAAGATCACATGGCCGCCGAACTGCCCGCGACCACCGAAGAAGATGCCGAGCAGCAC
>JAKLPK010000200.1 GCA_022013895.1 Cellulomonas sp.
CGCACTGGCGGGCCCGGTCGGTGGCGTTCGTCGTCGCCCGCCAGCACCGGTTCGTCCCTGCGGGGGTGTTCCCGGGCCGGGCTGCGGACCTCGCCGAGGTCGCGCTGCGGCCCGATGCGGGGGTGATCGGTCTGGTGGCGGCGACCGGGGCGGCCCGTGCGCTGCCTGCCGACTCGCCGCGCGACCCGGGCTACCGGCGGATGTTCGCCCTGGCCGAGGGTGAGTCCCTGGCCCGTCTGGTGGCGCCGTCCCGGGATCTGGACAGCACCGTCCGGGCCGTGCTCAACGTCTGCCGGGTCCAGCCGTTCACCGAGGAGGAACTGATGACCGCGCAGGCCGTGGCCGATGCCCTGGGGCTCCGGCTGCAGACGGCGGCGCTGCGGGACACGGCCCGGGACCGGCGCACGGACCGGGACCGGAAGATCGCCCAGGCGGTAGCGACCGAGGAGGCCGAACGCCGCCGGCTGGCCTACGACCTGCACGACGGGGTGGCGACGGCGCTGGCCTCGGGTTCGTTCCACCTGGCCTCGGCCGAGCTGTCGCTGGGGCAGGACGCCGGGCTGGCGCCGGTGCGCGAGCAGGTGCACCTGGCCCGTGACCTCGTGGACCTGGCGTACGACCAGACCCGGTCGGCGATCACCGGGCTGCACTCCCTGGTGCTGTCCGATCTGGGTCTGGTCGCGGCGGTCGAGTCGTTGGCGCGGGCGACGCCCGGGGTCGCCGTGCAGGTGCTGGCCGATCCGCCCGAGGCGTTCGCGGACCTGCCGGCCCACACGGCGGGCGCGCTGCACCGGATCGCCGCCGAGGCGCTGCGCAACGTCGCCAAACATGCGCACGCCTCGACCGCGGCGGTGTCGCTGCGCCGGGTGGGCGATGTGGTGCTGCTCGGTTGCTCGGACGACGGGGTCGGTTTCGAGGTCGCCGACGCCCGGGCCGAGGGGCCGGGCCACTACGGTTTGACCTCGATCACCGAACGCTGCGCGCTCATCGAGGCCACGTTGCGGATCGAGTCGCTGCCGGGGCTGGGCACCACGGTGATCGTCGAGGCCCCGGTGGCCTGAGGCGCCCGCCGGTCGGAGCCCCGGACGATCGAGCCCGGCAGCCCCGGCTCACCGCGTCGCCGTCGTCCGCCCCCGGCCGCGCACGAACGCATCGGCCCCGGCATCCGGTCCGGTGACGTGCTCGATGAAGGCGCGGGCGGCCGGCGTCGGCCGGGGGTGGGCGGACAGGTACCACGGCCGGTCGATGGGGGTGCCGCGCACCGGGACCACCTCGAGCGTGCCGTCGCGCAGCTGACCGGCGACGGCGTCGGCGTGCACGAGGGTGAGGCCGAGCCCGGCCACGCAGGCGGCGACCACCGCACCCTGGGTGCCGAGGGTGAGCCGGTCGACCCGGAGCCCGAGCCGGTCGAGCAGCCCGACGGTCGCTTCACGGGTGCCCGACCCGGTCTCCCGCAGCAGCCAGCGGCTGGTCTCCACATCGTGCGAGGCGCCGGGTGCCGCGACCACGAGCAGGGTGTTGGCCCGTCGGGCCCAGGCGGTCAGCCCGCTGGCGGCCGGGGGACGACCGGCGACGACGAGGTCGAGCTCGTGATGACGCGCCCGGGTGGTGAGCTCATCGCGCGGTCCGACGTCCAGCGACAGGGTGCCGCCGGGGTGCGCGGCGACCCAGGAGGCCATCAGCCGCGGCAGCACCACCTCGGCGGCGGTGGCCACGGCCCCGATCCGGAGGGTGCCGCCGTCGGCGTTGCGCACCGCGGACCGGGCCTCGTCGAGCAACCCGAGGACGCTGCGGGCGTAGTCGGCGACGGTCAGCCCGGCATCGGTGAGCCGGACCCCGCGTCCTTCACGGGTGAGCAGCTCGGCGCCGAACCCGGTCTCGAGGGCGCCGATCGAGGCCGAGACGGCCGGTGGGGTGATGTGCAAGGCCTGGGCCGCGGCCCGGACGCTGCCGAGGTCGGCGACCGCGACGAGCGCGGCCAGACGCGTCGTGGTGGCGGCCGCGTGCAGGTCGTTCATCCGCGGGACCCGCGTCCGCACCTGGTTACCATGTAGCAGAACCTACCGAATCATCAGCGATCATTCGCTTTTCGTCGAACTCGACTCTCCGTAGCGTCCTCGTCATCCCGAACCGCGAGGAGACCACCGTGAGCACCATCGAGCACGAGACCACCACCCAGCGCTGGGACCCGGGCGTCCACTCCTACCGTTCGATGGGCTACTTCGACGCCGACTACGTGCCCAAGGACACCGACCTCATCGCGGTGTTCCGGCTCACCCCGCACCCGGGTGTCGACCCGATCGAGGCCGCGGCCGCCGTGGCCGGCGAGTCGTCCACCGCCACCTGGACCGTGGTCTGGACCGACCGGCTCACCGCCAACACCCACTACCAGGCGCGCGCCTACCGCGTGGACCCGGTTCCCGGCCGGCCGGGCGAGTACCTGACCTTCGTCGCCTACGACCTCGACCTGTTCGAGGAGGGGTCGATCGCCAACCTCACGTCGTCCATCATCGGCAACGTCTTCGGGTTCAAACCCCTGGCGGCGCTGCGGCTGGAGGACATGCGGATCCCGGTCGCCTACGTCAAGACCTTCCAGGGCCCGGCGCACGGCATCGTCATGGAGCGCGAGCTGCTCAACAAGTACGGCCGCCCGCTGCTGGGCGCCACCATCAAACCCAAGCTGGGGCTGTCGGCCCGCAACTACGGCCGGGTGGTCTACGAGGCGTGCCGCGGCGGTCTGGACTTCACCAAGGACGACGAGAACATCAACTCCCAGCCGTTCATGCGCTGGCGAGACCGGACCCTGTTCGTCATGGAGGGCGTGAACAAGGCGATGGCCGAGACCGGTGAGGTCAAGGGCCACTACCTCAACGTCACCGCGGGCACGATGGAGGCGATGTACGAGCGGGCGGAGTTCGCCCGGGACCTCGGCAGCCTCGTCGTGATGATCGACCTGACGATCGGCTACACGGCCATGCAGTCGATGGCGAACTGGGCGCGGGCCAACTCGGTGCTGCTGCACCTGCACCGCGCCGGGCACTCCACGTACACCCGGCAGAAGACGCACGGCGTGAGCTTCCGGGTGATCGCCAAATGGGCCCGGCTGATCGGCGTCGACCATCTGCACGCCGGGACCGTCGTCGGCAAGCTGGAGGGCGATCCGGCGACCACGCGCGGCTACTACGACACGCTGCGCCTGGACCACGTGCCGGCCGACCCGTCGCACGGGCTGTACGTCACGCAGGACTGGGCGTCCATGCCGGGCGTCATGCCGGTCGCCTCGGGCGGCATCCACGCCGGTCAGATGCACCAGCTGCTCGACCTGTTCGGTGACGACGCGATCTTGCAGTTCGGCGGCGGCACCATCGGCCACCCGCTGGGGATCGCCGCCGGTGCCGAGGCCAACCGGGTCGCGCTGGAGGCCGTGGTCAAGGCCCGCAACGAGGGCCGCGACCTGCTGCTCGAGGGCCCGGCCGTGCTGCGCTCGGCCGCCGACCGCAACCGTCCGCTCGACGTCGCGCTGGCCACCTGGGGCGACGTCACCTTCGACTACGCCTCCACCGACGCCCCCGATGTGCTGCCCACCGGCACCCCGTCCTGACCAGGTCCGCAGCCGTCCCGAGCCCACCCACCCCGAGGAGTCCCGATGTACCTGCGCCACGGGCAGTTCTCCTACCTGCCGCCCCTGACCGACGAGGAGATCGCGGCCCAGGTCAGCTACGCCCTCGCGCACGGCTGGCCGCTGTCGATCGAGCACACCGACGACCCGCACCCGCGCAACGTGTACTGGCACCTGTGGGGGCTGCCGATGTTCGACCTGCTGGAGCCGGACGGGGTGATGGCCGAGCTGGCGGCGTGCCGCGCCACGTTCGGTCAGCACTACGTGCGGCTGCTGGCCTACGACTCCTCGCTCGGACGGCAGACCACCGCCATGCAGATCCTGGTGCAACGCCCGGAGGTCGAGCCGAACCTGGTGCTCGACCGTACGGAGGCCGTCGGACGCGCCCAGCGGTACGGGGTGCGGGTCTCACCATGAGCGCGCCGACCACCGGCTTCGGCTTCTACCGGCCGGTGCCGCCGACCGCGGGCGACGGATCACCACCGTCGGCGGCGGCCGAGCCGTCGGCGGTCGCGGCCGGCCCGTCGGCTGCCGGCGGCTCACCGACCGGGGCCATACCGCCGACCAGGGCCGAACCGTTGGCCGCGGCCGAGCCGTTGGCGCCGGGCACCGAGCTGGACCTGTCCGCCGACGACGCCGCACGCCTGGTCGAGGCGACCCTGGAGACGCTCGACCGCGAGCTCATCGGGTTGACGGCCGTCAAGCGACGCGTCCGCGAGATCGCCTCGTTGCTGCTCATCGACCGCGCCCGCGAACGGTTCGGGCTGGCTGCCACCCGCCCGACGCTGCACATGAGCTTCACCGGCGGACCGGGCACAGGCAAGACGACGGTGGCGCTGCGGATGGCGACGATCCTGCACGCGCTCGGCTACCTCAAGACGCCGCGCGTGCACACCGTGACCCGGGACGACCTCGTCGGACAGTTCATCGGGCACACCGCACCCAAGACCAAGGAAGCGATCGCCAAGGCCGCCGGCGGGGTGCTGTTCATCGACGAGGCGTACTACCTGCACCGGCCCGACAACGAGCGCGACTACGGCCAGGAGGTCGTGGAGATCCTGCTCACCGAGATGGAGAAGGAGCGCGGTTCGCTGGTCGTCATCTTCGCCGGGTACGCCGACCGGATGGAGCAGTTCTTCGGCGCCAACCCCGGGCTGCGCTCCCGGGTCCCGCACCACCTGGAGTTCCCCGACTACGAGCACGCGGAGCTCATGGCCATCGCCGATCAGATGGTCGACGCCGAGAGCTTCCGGCTGACCGACGATGCGCGCGCGGCATTCGCGGAGTACCTCACGTTGCGGATGTCGCAGGGCGGGTTCGCCAACGCGCGCAGCGTGCGCAATGCGATCGAACGGCTGCGGCTGCGCCAGGCCCGGCGGCTGGTCGAGCTCGACCGTCCGCTGAACCGGGCCGATCTGGTGACCTTCACCGCGCAGGATGTGCTCGGCTCGCACCTGTTCGAACGCACGCCGGTCCCGGCGGACGATGCCGGACCGGACCTGTCGGACGCCGACCCCCTGCTCGACCCCTGGCCCCCGGCCGATGACCCGCGCCCTGCCGGCGCTGCTGACGAGAGGACACAGACGTGACTGCACCGGTGCGGGCGAGTTGGTCGGTTCTGGATGTGCGGGCGGTGGATACCGCGCGGGTGCTGGCTGCTGATGCGGTGGAGAGGGTCGGTAACGGTCATCCGGGCACGGCGATCAGTCTGGCGCCGGTGGCCTACCTGCTCTACCAGGACGTGCTGCGCCACGATCCGGCGGACCCGGGCTGGTTGGGTCGTGACCGGTTCGTGCTGTCGGCGGGTCATTCGTCGTTGACCCAGTACGTCCAGCTGTTCTTGGGTGGGTTCGGTCTGGAGCTGGGCGATCTGGAGGCGTTGCGGACCTGGGGGTCGAAGACCCCGGGGCACCCGGAGTGGGCTCACACCGCCGGGGTGGAGATCACGACGGGGCCGTTGGGGCAGGGCATCGCCTCGGCGGTCGGGATGGCGATGGCCGCCCGCCGTGAACGCGGTCTGCTGGACCCCGACGCGCCCGCCGGGGCCTCGCCGTTCGATCACCGGGTGGTGGTGATCGCCGGGGACGGGGACCTGCAGGAAGGTGTCTCGGGTGAGGCGTCCTCGTTGGCCGGGACCCAGGAGCTGGGTGATCTGCTGGTGATCTGGGACGACAACCACATCTCCATCGAGGGCGACACGAAGATCGCGTTCGGTGAGGACGTCCTGGCCCGCTACGGCGCGTACGGGTGGCACACCCAGCTGGTCGACTGGACCGCCACCGGCCAGTACGTCGAAGACGTCGACGCCCTCGCGGCGGCGATCGCGGCCGCCAAGGCCGACCCGCGCCCCTCGTTCATCGCGTTGCGCACCCTGATCGCCTGGCCCACCCCGGGCAAGACCGGGGACCACTCCGCGCACGGCTCCAAGCTCGGCACCGACGCCGTCCGCGGCCTCAAGCAGCTGGTGGGGTTCGACCCCGACCGCTCGTTCCAGGTCGATGAGGACGTGCTGGCCCACACCCGGGCCCTGGCCGGGCGGGCCGCGGCCGACCGCGCCACCTGGCAGACCGGCTTCGACGCCTGGGCCACCGCCCACCCCGACCGCAAAGCCCTGCTCGACCGGCTGCTCGCCAAGGACCTGCCCGCCGGGTGGACCGACGCCCTGCCGGTGTTCCCCGCCGGCAAGGCCGTCGCGACCAGGGCCGCGTCCGGCACCGTCCTGACGGCGCTGGCCGAGGTGCTGCCCGAGCTGTGGGGCGGGTCGGCGGACCTGGCCGGGTCGAACAACACCACCATGACCGGTCAGCCCTCGTTCCTGCCGACCGGGCGCTCGTCCCATGAGTTCGCCGGCACCCCCTACGGGCGCACGTTGCACTTCGGGATCCGTGAGCACGCGATGGGCGCGATCTTGTCCGGCATCGCGCTGCACGGCCTGACCCGCCCCTACGGCGGCACGTTCTTCCAGTTCGCGGACTACATGCGCGGCGCGGTGCGCCTGGCCGCGCTCATGGGCATCGACCCGGTCTACGTGTGGACCCACGACTCCATCGGCCTGGGCGAGGACGGCCCCACCCACCAACCCGTCGAGCACCTGGCCGCCTACCGCGCCATCCCCGGCCTGGCGATCGTGCGACCCGCCGACGCCAACGAGACCACCGCCGCCTGGGCCGCCACCCTTGCCCGCCACGACGGACCGGTCGCCCTGGTCCTGACCCGCCAGAACGTGCCCACCTACCCCCGCGGGGTCGACGGCTACGCCACCACCGAAGCCGTGGCCCGCGGCGCCTACACCCTCCTGGACACCGACGGTGAGCCTGATGTTCTGCTCATCGCCACCGGCTCCGAAGTCCAGCTCGCCGTCCAAGCACGTGAGACCCTCGCCAACCAAGGCATCGGCGCACGCGTGGTCTCCGCACCCTGCCTGGAATGGTTCGCCGAACAAGACCAGACCTACCAAGACAGCGTCCTGCCCCCCGCAGTCACCGCCCGGGTCTCCGTCGAAGCCGGCATCGCCATGCCCTGGCACAAGATCCTCGGCACCCACGGCCAAGCCGTCAGCCTCGAACACTTCGGCGCCTCCGCCTCCGCGCAGACCCTCTACGAGAAGTTCGACATCACCACCGACGCCGTCATCGACGCCGCGCAGCGCTCATTGGCTGCGGCCCGCGACGGACGGCAGGCCGCCCCTCCCGCACCCGGGGTGCCGACCGCGGCCGGCACCGGTGACCTACCGGCCTGAGCACCGTCCTATGACGAGGTGGAGCATGACGCGACGAGACGCCCGATGAGCCCCGCCAAGGTCGAGGCGGGGCACAACCCGCTCCGCGACCCCCGGGACCTCCGGCTGCCGAGGATCGCCGGGCCCTCGGGCCTTGTGATCTTCGGCGTCACCGGCGACCTGGCGCGCAAGAAGCTCATGCCCGCCGTCTACGACCTCACGAACCGCGGTCTGCTGCCTCCTGGGTTCGCGCTCACCGGCTTCGCCCGCCGCGACTGGGAGACCCAGGACTTCGCCCAGGTGGTCCACGACGCCGTGCGGGAGAACGCGCGGACCCCCTTCCGGGAGTCGACCTGGCGCCAGCTGTCGGAGGGTCTGCGGTTCGTCCAGGGCAGCTTCGACGACCCGGCCGCGTTCGAGACCCTCCGGTCGACCGTCGAGGAGCTCGACGCCAAACGCGGCACCGCGGGCAACCACGCGTTCTACCTCTCGGTGCCGCCGTCGGCGTTCTCGCTGGTCTGCGAACAGCTCTCCCGGTCCGGGCTGTCACAGCCGCGCGAGGGCACGTGGCGCCGGGTCGTCATCGAGAAGCCCTTCGGCCATGACCTGGCCTCGGCCCGCGAGCTCAACTCCATCGTGTCGCGGGTGTTCCGGCCGGACGACATCTTCCGGATCGACCACTACCTGGGCAAGGAGACGGTCCAGAACATCCTCGCGCTGCGCTTCGCCAACCAGCTGTTCGAACCGATCTGGAACTCCAACTACGTCGACCACGTGCAGATCACGATGGCCGAGGACATCGGTCTCGGCGGTCGGGCCGGGTACTACGACGGCATCGGCGCCGCCCGAGACGTGATCCAGAACCACCTGCTCCAGCTGTTCGCGCTCACCGCCATGGAGGAGCCCGTCTCCTTCGACCCCGCGGCCCTCCGGGCCGAGAAGACCAAGGTGCTGTCAGCCGTCCGGCTGCCCCGTGACCTGGGCCGGCACACCGCGCGCGGGCAGTACGCGGCGGGCTGGCAGGGCGGCGAGAAGGTCGTCGGCTACCTCGAGGAGGAAGGCTTCTCCAAGGACTCGACCACCGAGACCTTCGCCGCCATCCGGCTCGACGTGGACACCCGCCGCTGGGCGGGCGTGCCGTTCTATCTCCGCACCGGCAAGCGCCTGGGTCGTCGGGTCACCGAGATCGCGATCGTCTTCAAGAAGGCGCCCCACCTGCCGTTCGAGTCGACGGCGGCCTCGGACCTCGGCAAGAACGCCCTCGTCATCCGGGTGCAGCCGGATGAGGGTGTCACGCTGCGGTTCGGCGCCA
>JAKLPK010000201.1 GCA_022013895.1 Cellulomonas sp.
CGGTAGAGGAACACCGGGGCGACGGCGGCGTGCCCCTCGGCGGCCCACAGCGTCGGCATCCGGAACCCGATCTCGCGGGCGATGCCCAGACCTGTTCCGCGCGCACGCTGCCCGGCGTAGGTCGCCAGGATCTGCTCCCGGGTCGGCAGCTCGAGCGACGGGTCCTGCTGGGCCATCTGGGTGAGCATCGTCGTGATGGCCTCCTCCGTGATCGGGATGAGGGGCGACTTCATGAAGGTGAAGAGCGCGGCCTCGTCCTTGTTGGTCCCGATGAGCAGCGGCACGGGGTTCGCGCGGCCTTCGCGGAGCACGCGGACAGGGTGCTCGGGCAGCAGGTCGCCGTCGACCACGGGGGCGAACGCCAGCGTGCCGGGTGCCTGGGCGGGAACCTCGGCGTACACGGCCATCCCGGCGGTGACCAGGTCGTCGGCGGGCAGCTCGCGCAGCCGGCCGACCTGCGAGGCGTCCAGGCCGAGCTCGGTGAGCATCCGGTCGACCACGGTGCGGGCGCGGGCCGAGTCGTACATGGAGCTGACCGGCGAGCTCTCGACGATCGCCCGGTGGAACAGGTGCGCGGCGCTCGGCACCGCCATCTTGGCCGTGACCAGGCCGGCGCCGGCGGACTCACCGGCCAGCGTCACCTGGTGCGGGTCGCCGCCGAACGCCGCGGCGTTGGCCTGCACCCATTCGAGGGCGAGCATCACGTCGCGCAGCGCCAGGTTCGAGTCGAAGGCCTGCGTCTCATCGCTGAAGCCCGACAGGTCGAGGAAGCCGAGTGCCCCGATCCGGTAGTTCACGGTGACCAGGAGCACCTCGCCGGTGGAGACCAGCGTCGTGCCGTCGAACAGCGGCTGGCTGGACGCGCCGAAGGTGTAGGCGCCACCGTGCAGCCAGACCATGACGGGCAGCGGTGCGGCGGGGGTCGCCGCCGAGCGCCAGACGTTGAGGCTCAGGCAGTCCTCATCGGTCACGGTGTCCGGGCCGAGCGGGACGCTGGGGTTGGCCTTCTGGGGGGCGGCCGGGCCGAACTCCGTCGCCTGGACGACACCCTCCCAGGGGGCGACCGGGACCGGTGCCCGGAACCGCAGGGGGCCGACGGGCGCCTGGGCGTACCGCACGCCCTTCCAGGTGACGGTGGTGCCGTCGTCGGTGCCGGCGATCTGCCCGGCCCGGGTGGTGATGACTGCTGCGTTCATGGTGAGGTCTCCGATCGGGGATGGGGGGTGCGGGCTGGTCACTTGGTCAGCGCGGGGAGGAGGTTCGAGAGCTCGACGGCCGCCAGGACCGCGAACAGGACGGTCATGATGACCGCGTTGTGCGAGATGAGCAGGGCCTTCAACCGGGTGAGCGTCGTGGTGACGGCGGGGATGCCGGTCGCGGCCAGGAGCGTCGGGACGAGGATGCCGAGCGAGGCGCCGAGGGCGAACAGCGCGGCGACGGCCAGCGCGGTCGCGGCTCCGTGGCCGCCGGATCCGATGAGGGCACCGGCCTTGAGCTCGAGCGGGATGTTCTTGCCGTTGGTGAGTGCCATCACGATGCCCAGCCCGAACGCCCGACCGGCCGACATGCCGTCGATGGCCTGCAACCAGCCGGGCGCCTTCGCCGGTGCGCCGTGCTTCGGCCGGGTGACCCAGCTCGCGACGGCGAGGGCGAGGAAGCCGACGGTGAGCACGGCGCCGAGGACGATGGTCGCCGTCCCGTGGCCGTCGCCGGTGCTGCTGGTGTGCGAGGTGGTGAGGGCCGTCACCGCGGTCACGCCGAAGCAGACGCTCCAGAAGGCGGCCGCGTAGGCGAACCCGTTGGCACGGGCCCGCGGGGAGAGCAGGACGGCGATGATGGCCGCGATCGGCAGCGGGCTGAGGATGATGCCCGCGGCGATCGGGATGAGCTGTGACAGGTCGTGCACGGGAGCGTCTCCTTGGCCGGTCGGACCCGGGGTTCGGGTTCGTTGCTGGGCTTGACGCTAGGAACGGGCCGGCGGGCCGGACGGGGCATGGTCGGGTTTTACGACAGGGCCCGGCAGGGGGTGTGCGGGCCGCACCGGGCGGTCCTCAGGGCCCGGCCGGTCCGCGCGGGCCGCGGCAGATCGGGCTCAGGGCACCGTGACCTGAAGCCGGACCACGTCTCCCACCTGGGACAACGCGAGGTCGAGGGCGCGGCTGCGGAGCTGGTCGAGGCCGTAGCCGGCGGCGTCGCCCGTCGTCCCGGAGCCCGTGAGCACCCCGGGGGACTCGATCTGGACCGTCACCCGTCCGGCCCCCTGGGCCACCCCCTCGGCCACCGTGCGCAGTCCCACGGCGGCCCGCGGCTCGGCGGCGTGGCGGGCCGCGTTGGTGAGACCCTCGCTCACCGCGTCGAGCACCAGCTCGGCGCGCGCGGGGTCGGCGTCGAGCACCGGCCAGACGTCGTCCTCGGCCCGGACGGTGACGTCGAGCGCATGCCGCCAGGCGTCGAGCAGGGCCCCGAGCTGGTCGGCGGCGGACGCCGGGGCTGGGTCTGTGGGTGGCCGGCCCGTCGTCAGCGGTGCGGAGCCGGGCCCGGGGTCGTGCCGCCCGGGGTCGTCGAGCAGGGCCACGATGCCGGCCAGTGCCTGCGACCAGCTCGGGCCGTCGTTCCCGCGGGCGAGCGCGAGGGCTGCCTGCACGCACTGGGCCTGGACGTCGGCGTGCAGCAGCCGAGCCACCCGGTGGCGGGCCAGCAGCAGCCGGTTGCGCTCGGCCAGCGAGAGCGCCCGGCTGTCGGAGACCGCCTGGGCGAGCGCCCGCTCCACCTCGAGCAGGCGGCGCAGACCAGCACGACCCGCCGCGACGGACAGTGCGAACGCCGGGTAGGCCACCACGCCCGTGAGCAGCAGCGTCCCAGGGCTTCCAGGCAGTACCACGGCGGCGCTGGCCACGGTCACCAGGACATCGCCGACCACGACGTAGCCCAGCACCAGCGCGACGGGCCGCCAGCGGGACGTCACCCGACGGACGGTCGCGGCGACCACCCAGTTGCCGGCCGTGGCCAGCAGGAAGGTGCCGAGCACCAGACGCGCCCCGAGGACCGGTTCCAGGTGGGCGATCGTGTAGGGCACCCACAGACCGGCGTAGACGGCCGCGGTCCATCCGACCGGCGCCGCGTCGAGGAGCCCGGGTCCGGGGCGGTCGGCGGTCCGGTGCGGCGCGGTCGCCCCGGCCGCCGGCGTCGGAAGGTGCGGCACCGGAGCAGGCGTGGTCGGTCCCGGCCGATCGTCGCCCGGCCCGGGCGCCGCCTCCACCGGGTCGTCGAACAGCCGGTGGCTGAGCGGCCGGACCACCTGCTCGGAGAACGTGCGCAGCAGCTCGGCGGCCCGCACCGGGTCGTCGACCCCGAGCTGCGCATCGGGCAGGTTCGCCCGGATGGCGGCCCGGGTGCTGGTCAGCAGCTCGGCGGTGAGGTCGTCGGCGCTGCGGGCATCGGCACGGCGCTGGTCGTCGAGGGCCGTGAGCACGGCGCGCAACCTGTCGGCCGCGGACCGCCGGGCCTGCACCGTGACGGTCACCCGGGCGATCACCCCGAGCGCGACCGTGACGGCGACCAGGTTCGTGGCGACCCGGGCCCAGAACGGCGACTCGTAGAGCACGAGCCCGGACCAGGTCGCACCCGCCGCGGCGAGCACCGGTCGCAGCAGACCGATGACCAGCACGCCCACCGCGACCGTGACGACCCGTGCCCGGGCGGTCCCGGCGCGGCGCTCGACCGCCGCGGCCACCAGGCCCACCCCGCCGAGCAGCACATGCACCACCAGGGCGAGGCCCGCCCCGACGGCCCGGGCGTGGCCGGTGGTGGCCGAGTCGTAGCCGCCGAGCACCGTGATCGCGAACGGGAGGGTGACCAGCCACGACCAGCGGGTGAAGAAGTGCCCGCTGCCGGCGACCCGCCCCCAGGCCGAGAAGCTCGACCTCACCCGGCGTCCGGCCCGCGCGGCCCGAACGTGCGGGTGTAGAGCTGCGCCGCGAGCACGCGGGGGCTCGTCGACGGGTGGTTCGCCAGCCCCAGCCGATCGAAGGTGCGGGCCACGAGGCGTTCGACGGCACGCGTGGTCCGGTCGGTGCGCCGCGCGATCTCGTCGTTCGAGTGGCCCTCGGCGATGAGTGCGAGCACCTCGAGCTGGCTGCGGCTGAGCGCGGCCAGCGGCGAGCTGACGTCGAGGTCGGGGGTGTCGGTGTACCCGCTGCGCACCGCGGCGTCGATCGTCGCGACCAGCTCATCGGCCGAGCCGAGCGCGTCCTTGCCGAGGTAGGTCGCGCCGGGCAGCGGGTCGCCGCGCTGGGCGGCCGCACGCGGGTAGTTGGTGAGGAACACCACGACGAGCTCGGGCTGTGCGGCCCGCAGGATCACGGCGAGCTGGGTGCCGTCCGGCCGTGATCCCAGGTCGATGTCGGTGACCAGAACATCGGCGTCGAAGTCCTCCGCGGCCGCCAGCGCCGAGGCCGCGTCCGGATGGTCGGACACCTCGAACCCCGCACCGCGCAGGCTCTGTGCGACGAGCAGCCGCAAGATCTGCTGATCCTCGACCAGCAGGATGCGACGGGTCCACGCGGGGGGCACCGTCGAAGACTAGGGGCACCACGCCCTGCCCCACCCCCACCTACTGCCCCCCACCCGCACAGTCCCGCCCACCTCCAGCCCGCCCGGCTCCAGCCCGCCCACCTACAGCCCGCCCACCTCCAGCCGCCGGAATCGGCTGCGTTGCGCAGCTTCGGCCGATATGTGAGCCGATCTGGCGCGGGTGGGCCGAATCCGGGGCAGTCCGGGAGCGCCGGCCGGGAGGACGGGTCGTGCTTGTCGGGCCTGGGCACGGCGCCGGCCTAGGAGCGGTCAGGGCGCCGTGGCTGGGTGCGGGCGAAGGCAGCGAGGTCTGCGGGGGCGAGCGGGCCGCTGTAGTAGTAGCCCTGGATCTCGTCGCACCCCTGCTCGCGCAGGAACGTGACCTGGTCGGCGGTCTCGACGCCCTCGGCGATCGTCCGCAGGCCCAGCTGCTTCGCGATGGCGATGATGGTGCCGACGATCGCCCGGTCGTCAGGGTCCGTGCTGATGTCGCGGACGAAGGACCGGTCGATCTTGAGCTTGTAGATCCGGAACGCCTTGAGGTAGCCCAGCGACGAGTAGCCCGTCCCGAAGTCGTCGAGGGCCAGGCGGATGCCGAGCCCGTGCAGCTCGTTGAGCACCGTGACGGCCGTCTGCGGATCGTGCATCGCGACGCCCTCGGTGAGCTCGAGCTCCAGGTGCTGCGGCTCCAGCCCTTCCTCCGCCAGGATGCGGCTCAGGGTGCCCGGCAGATCGCAGTGCCGGAGCTGGACCACCGACAGGTTGACGGCGGTCACCATCGGCGCGAAGCCCTCGTCCATCCACTGCCTCGTCTGCCGGGCGGCGCACCGTACGACCCACTCGCCGATCGGGATGATCAGCCCGCTGTCCTCGGCGATCGGGATGAACTCCGACGGCAGGACGGCCCCCAGCTCGGGGTGCTGCCAGCGCAGCAGGGCCTCGACCCCCACCAGCCGGCCGTCGTCGAGGGCGATCTGCGGCTGGTACACCAGCGACAGCTGCCCTCGGGCGAGCGCGTGCCGCAGGTCGTTGACGAGCTGCAGGTTGCGGGCCGAGCGCTCCTGCATCTCCTGGGTGAAGAACCGGATGCAGTTGCGGCCGTCCTGCTTGGCCCGGTACATCGCGGTGTCGGCGCTGCGGGACAGCAGCTCCGGCCGGTCGCCGTCCTCGGGGTACACGGCGATCCCGATGGACGCGGTCAGGTTCAGGTCGTACCCCTCGACCTGGTACGGGCGGGCGATGATCTCGAGCAGCTGCTGCGCGACGAGCCCCGCTCCGCGCACATCGGTGTCCGGCACCATCACGATGAACTCGTCGCCACCCAGCCGGGACACGACGTCGTCCTCGCGCAGCACGGAACGCAGACGTTGCGCGAGCTGGACCAGCAGGGCGTCCCCGACGCCGTGCCCGAGGGTGTCGTTGACGTCCTTGAACCGGTCCAGGTCGATGAACATGAGCGCGACCCGCGTCCGGGTCCGCCGGGCCGCCGCGACGGCGAACCTGAGCCGGTCCTCGAGCTGGGCGCGGTTCGGCAGCCCGGTGAGGGTGTCGAAGTGCGCCAGGGTGTAGACGCGGTCCTCGAAGAGCTTGCGGTCCGAGACGTCCTGCGTGGTCGCGAACACCCCGGCGGGGTGGCCGAGCGGGTCGACCTCGACCTTGACCCGTGCGTGGATCCAGCTCGTCCTGCCGTCGACGACGACCCGGAACTCCCGGTCGAACGGTTCCCCCGACCGTGCGGCGAGCAGCGTCAGGTCGCGGTCGTCCGGGTGGATCGCCGAGGCGAGGATGTCGAGGTCGAGGGGGGTCCCCGGTGCGACGCCGAACATGCGCAGCGCCTCGGCGGAGCCCTCGAACCGGTGGTGGGCGAGGTCGTAGTGCCAGCTGCCTACCCGGGCGATGGCCTGTGCGACGTTGAGGGCCGCCTCGCTGCGGCGCAGCGCCTGCTCGGCCCGCTTGCGGTCGGTGATGTCCTCGTAGATGCCGAGCACACCCGAGGTCGCGCCGGTCGAGTCGTGCAGGGCCACCTTCGAGGTGCGCAACCAGATGGTCGAACCGTCGGGTGTGGTCTGCGGCTCGTCGTAGGACAGCAGCGGGACCCCGGTCTCGATCACGCGGCGATCGTCGGCGCGGTACAGCTCGGCCTGGTCCCGCCAGCCCAGCCCGTACTCGTCCATGCCGATGAGCTGCTCGGGTGAGGCCAGCCCGGCGTCCCTCGCGAAGGCGGGGTTGCAGCCGAGGTACCGCAGGTTGCGGTCCTTCCAGAAGATGCGCAGCGGTGCGGTGTCGATGACGGCCTGGAGCAGATCGCGGGACGAGGCCAGCTCCGCCTCGGCGCGCAGGCGGACGTCGATGTCGTGGGACAGCACGACGTAGCGTGGCGGCTGCCCGGGTTCGGCCGGTTTGCGGGCGACGGAGAGCTCGTGCCAGCGGCGGCCCTGCGTCGAGGTCAGCTGGTACTGCCGCCCGCGGGAGCCACCGGTGTCGCGGGCCTCGGTCAGTGCCGCCATGACGGCGCCGGCCGCCTCGGCGTCGAACAGGTCGTCCGCGGTGAGGCCGTCGGTCGTCCCCGGCGGGACGGCCAGCAGCTCGGTGGACGACTCGTTGAGGTCGTAGACGCGGCCGTCCAGGTCCATCTCGAACAGCAGGTCGGGCAGCGCATCGAGGGTCGCCTGCAACGTCCCCTGCGAGTCGCGCAGCTGCCGGTACGGGCGCTCGACCGTGCTGACGAAGATCGCCCCGTAGATGAAGAGGTAGCAGATCACCTTGTAGACGTGGCCCAGCAGGTTGAAGCCGTCGGTGACGTCGGCGTACAGGGTGAACAGGAACTCGCCCATGGCCATCGCGCACACCGCGCCGAACAGGGCGGCTGCGTTGTAGGGCAGCGGGTCGCGCATCCGGCGCCACAGGATGGCCGCGGCCAGCAGGCTGATCGCGATCACGGCGTACTCGGCGCCGACCTTGAACGGTGTCAGGCCCACGCCCGGGACGAAGGTGTGCGGGATCACCTCGGGGTGCCAGAGCACCACCACATGGGCCAGCACGGCGAACCCGAGGAATGCGCCCAGCAGAATGAAACGCGATGCCGGCCGGGTGAACGGGCGCCACGGGCGAATGGTCACGACGAGAAGTGCGACAGCCGCCAGCGCACGTGCGACCAACCAGAAGGCGATGGCCTTCTCCGGGTCGCTCGGCGTGACGTAGTCGGGCATCCCGGCGAAGGAGAGCGCATGGGAGAAGTCGAGCAGCGCGACGGCCAGGAATGCGCAGCCGAGGAGCAGCACGTTGCTGGGCAGACCCGTTCCATGGGAGTTCCAGCCGATCGCGAAGACCAGGGCCGCGACGACGATGGACACCGTCTCGAGCAGCAGGTGGAGTGGGAGGTAGTCCGCGAGGCCACGGGCCTGCGGCACCGTCGGGATCAGCCACGCGACGGCGATCCCGGCCGCCATGAACGCCAGCACGACGAGGGTCCGGGTCAGCTCCGGGCGGTGAACGGGGTGGATCATCGCCTCACCTCTTCCCGGGCGTTCGCCTCCTGCGGACGACGCGGCCGACCGAACCGGGCCCGGGGCGCGCCGACAATGCACGCGCGGCTGGTTCCGTGCCCCGGAATCGGCGCCGCTGCCGACCCCCGGGGATGGCCGGCCACGGTTCCCCAGAACGTGGCCTCTGATGGCACGTTACCGTCGTCGGGCCATGCGGAATGTGGACCTTCGGGTCTGCGCCCGGGTGAGGTTCGTCCGGCTGCCGATGGCCTGCCCGGCGGTCGGTCGGATCAGGTCCGAGGGGCCGCAGACTCCGGTTCGACGGCCTGCGTCGGACCGGTCGGGAGCCCGGCCGAGGGCGACTCGGGCGCGGCGGCGGCCCGGTCGCGCAGCGCCTGGGCGACGGCGGCCTCGACGAGGACCTGCTCCCGGTGCGCCCGACGCCGCCGCGTGGTGCGGACGATCAGCACGGTGCCGCCCGCCACCAGGAGCAGCAGGGCGAGCTGCGACCACGGCACCGCCCAGGTCCAGGCGTGGGCGTGCACGGCGGCGAGGTCGGTCCCGGAGTCGAGACCGTCGGGTGACAGGGGCGACAGCGTGACGGCCGCCGTGAGCCGGAGCAGCGGGAAGACACCGTCGGTCGGGACAGTGACGGTCCACGACTCGCCCGGCAGCAGCTCGGGCACGTCCTGCGGGTGCAGCTCGATCCGACCGAGGCCGAACACACCTGACACGACGACCTGCTGCCCGGCCGACAGCCGGGTGTTCCCGGTGTTGTGGACGGTGTAGGTGACCTCGGCGTGCCCGGTGTCGAACGGCACGAGTGAGCCGGTGTAGGTGATCTGCTGCTGGTCGACCGTCAGTGCCGGGTTCAGCTCACCAGAGACCCTCAGGTGCACCCGGATGCCGAGGCGACGGTCGACGTCGACCCCGCTGTCGGTCTGCGCGTGGACGAGAGAGGTGAGGATGGCGCCCGCGTAGTCGCCGGGGGTCGCATCGGCGGGCACGGCGACGGTGAACGCGACCTCGACCGAACCGCCGGCGGGGATCTCCACCTGGTCGGTGCTCGGGGTGATCCAGGTGCCGAGCGCGACCGACGTCTCGGCCCGCGGCAGTGCGTCGAGCTGGCCGCTGGACGTGGTGAAGCCGTCCGCGGCGTACAGGTCGAGCGCCAACGTCCCGGTCCCGTGGTTGGTGATGACGATCGCGTCCTCGAGCTCCTCGCCGGGGTCCACGTCGTAGGCGTAGTTCTGGCGTTCGGTCGACTGGGAGTCGGCGACGGCCCGCACCCCCCAGGTGACCTCGCTGTCGTCCGCCGATGCGGGTGCGGCTCCGAACGCGCCGGTGAGCAGGGCGGCGCCGAGGACCGGCAGCAGGATGCGGCGCAGGGCTGCGACCAGGGACGGGCGTCGGATGACGGGCATCGGGGTCCTCGGGGTTCGGCGTCGCGCGGCGGGGTGGTGCACCCGCGGTCGGGGCGCGCACCGTGCGGTGCGCACCCCGACCCGGGTCGGTGCGGTCCGAGCCGTGCCGGGCCGTGGGTGGTCCGGCACGGCTCGGACGCGATCAGCTCAGCGCGGTGAGCGTGAGCGTCGCCTGGTAGGTTCCGTCGACGGTGTCGAGCGGGAGCAGCAGGCTGAGGTCGGCACCGAGGCTGGCCGAACCCTTGACGTGGGTGGCCGGTGCCGAACCGAGCGTGGACGACTCGCTCAGACCCGCACCCCCGGTCAGCGCCCCGGCGACCGGGGAACCGGCGACGGCACCGCCGCCCGCCGTGACGATCTTCGGGGTCCAGCCCAGGTAGGAACCGGAGAAGACCCGGCTCCCGGCGGTGAAGTCGCTGACCTGGGCGGACAGCGACCACTGCGGGGAACCGGCCCGGGTGTCGGACACGACGACCGGGTTGATGGAGCCGGCGGCGGTGAAGTGGTCACCGTCGATCGAGGCGGTGCCCAGGTCGACGACGTCGCTGGATCCGTCGACGGTCCAGGTGAACTCGCCCGGCAGCTCCGGCACGGCGACCTCGAGGGTCTGGTCCGTCCCGTCGTCCTCCGCCGCGAGCACGGTGACCTGGTCGACGACGCTGTTCACCGGGCTGTCGGTGCCGTATGCCTCGCTCCGCAGGGTCTTGACCACCAGGCCCTCGTCAGTCACCTCGACCGAGGTGTAGTTGCGCACCCGCTCCTGGTTGTAGGCCGACAGGTACCAGGCGTCGGCCGCGTCCAGGTTGTAGTACTTCGAGCCCGACGAGGAGTTGGCGGTCACGTAGACCACACCGCCCTCGCCCTGCACGACCGATCCGGCACCGGCCTGCTCGGTGGTGTTCGCGAGCTCACCGTCGGTGATCCCGAAGCTGCGCGCGTAGGTGTGGTCGTGACCCTGCAGCACCAGGTCGAAGCCCGCCTCGGAGATGGCCGTGGGCAGGTTGGCCCGGGCGTCGACGATCGAGCCGTCGTCGGCGTGCGGTCCGGAGGAGTAGATCGACTGGTGGAACGTGAGGACCTTCCACGTGGCGTCCGCACCGTGGTCGGCGACCACCTGGTTGAGGAACGCGATGTGCGAGGCGTAGTCCTGGCTGTTGGTGTTGAGGCTGACGAACAGCACGTCCTTGTAGATGTACCAGTAGTCGCCGCCGGAGGCGCTGGCGGAGCTCGCGGCCCCCGCGGTGGTGTCGACGTTGGGCATGTTGAAGTGCTGCTCGTAGGCCTTCGAACCGACGTCGTGGTTGCCGAGGGTGGTGGCCAGCGGGACCTGGCGCAGCGCATCGGGCGTCAGGAACCCGTCGTACTCGGCCTCGGTGGCGGCGTGCTCCACCTGGTCGCCACCGGAGATGAGCAGCTCGGTGTCGGGGTTGGCGGCGAGGGCCACGTCGAGGGTGTCGGACCACCCCGCGGTGTCGCTCGCGATGTTGCCGGAGGAGCCGATCTGCGGGTCGCCGAAGAACAGGAACGTGAAGTCCCCGTCGAACGACTGGGTGGCGAACGTGTAGGTGGACGACCACCCGCTGTCGCTGCCGACCCGGTAGGAGTACTCGGTGTCCGGGTTCAGCCCGCTGAGGGTCGCGAACCGGTTGTACTCACCGCTCGTGGTGGCGGCACCGGAGGCGACGACAGTGGTCGCCGAGTCGGGGAAGACGCCGTCAACCAGTGTCGACGTGGGGGCGACCTGCGCCACCTGGGTGGTGTCGGCCGAGGAGTACCACGAGAGGTTGCGCTCGGACTCGGTCGAGCCGACGCCGAGCACCAGGTCGGACACGGTGACGGCGTCGGTCGAGGTCGCCGGGACCAGCGACTGCAGGTCGAGGTAGATGTCGCTGCTGCTGGCACGGTCCTGGTAGAGCGCGACGGCGATGGTGTTGGTGCCGGCCGTCAGGGTCTCGACCGGGATGGTGAAGGTCGAGGTGACGGGGTTGCCGTTGGAATCGCCGGCGTAGGTGAGGTTCTTCTGGGAGTCGTCGACGGCCTCGACCCGGTCGTCGACGAACCCGGCGACCTTGGTGCCGTTGACGAAGACCTGGACCGCATCGTCGTAGACGATGGTGCCGGTCAGACCGGAGATCTGGTCGAGCTGACCTGCGGTGAGCTCCACGTCGGTCCGGAAGTGGAACGTCGGGACGTCGACCTTGGTCGCGGCGCTCGCATCGATGTACTGGTTGAGCAGGGTCGTCACCGGGAACGAGTCGCCCAGACCGGTCGCGGCGCCGTACTTGGCCCCGAACGCTCCGACGCCGGTCTTCCAGGCGGTGTCGTCGAAACCGGTCGTGGTCCACACGAGGCGGTCGGTGCTGCCGGCTGCCGGGTCGGTGTTGTTGTCGGAGTACTGCCAGGTGCTCGTGGCGGTGACGAACGAGGCGGGGAGGTCGTCGGCCGCGAGCGCGGTGACAGCGGTCAGTGCGGTCGATCCGATCGTCAGGCCGGCGGTGACGGCCGCGACGGTGGCGATTCGGGTGAGTCGGGTTCGGGTGGCGGGTCTCGGGAACCGAGCGGTCATCGGCTTCTCTCATCTGGTGGGCCGAGTGGGGGGCGTGCGAGCTGCGTCGGCTGACGCAGGGGGCGCGTCCAGGGTTTCGGGCGCGGGTGAGGTTCGGGTGGCGGCCCGGTGAACGGCGAGGGTTCGGCAGGCGGCCGCGCCCGGAACGTCTGCTATGCCCGACCTGGGCGACCGATCGTTCGTCCGGCTGTTGCCCGTGCGTCACCGTGCCGTCACCGGGCGGCCTGGTGGCTCGGGGAGCATCCGGCCCCGATCGAGGAGGGCGTCGATGTCACGACCGGGACCGCGGCCCATCGGGGCGGCCCTCATCGCTGCCGCCGTCGCGGGCATGCTGCTGACCGGGTGCGCGGGCGCGTCGCCCGAGGTGAGCGCCTCGACAGCCGGGTCGATCGGTGCGGTGGCGCCCGAGGGCACCGTGACCCCGACGCCGGGTTCGGGGGCGACGCCGCCGACGGGGTACGACGTGGTGGTGATCGCCGATGAGGCCGATCCGGTGGCCGCGGGCCTCGTGTCCGCCGCCGAGCAGTGGGCCGGCCGGGTCGGGGCACACCTCGTGACGACGGATGCGACCGGTGAGGACGAGGTCTACGCGGCCGTGACGGCTGCTGTCGCGGAGCACCCGGACCTGGTGGTCGGCGCCGGTGCCGGGGTCGTCGACCAGCTGGCGATGCTCACGTCCCAGGTCCTCGACCAGCAGTTCCTCGTGCTCGGCGCCCAGCTGTCGGAGCCGACCGAGAACGTCACGGCCGTGGTCTGGCCGGGGGCCGCCTTCCGCGGGTCGGGGCTGGGCGCCTCGGACGAGGGGACGGCCACATCGGTCACGGCGGAGCGCGCCACCGAGGCGGTCGAGGCCGGGGTCGCGAGCGTGCTGGAGGGGCGGACCGGGATCGTCCTGGCGCTGGGCTGAGCCCGGCGTCGGGTGCGCTCAGTCGCCCAGGCCCGTCCCCACCTTGCGGGCCGCGGCGACCCAGGCGTGGTCGGTCGGCACGAGCTTGACCTTGCCTGCGACCTCGGACAACGGCACCGCCTCGGTCTCGTCGCCACGTGCAGCGACCATGACGCCGAACTGCCCGGCCGCCAGCAGGTCCGCGGCGGCCGCACCGAGCCGGGTGGCCAGCAGCCGGTCCGCGGCGCACGGCGCCCCGCCGCGCTGCACGTAGCCCAGGATCGTCACCCGGGACTCCAGCCCGGTCGCGGCCTCGAGCTCACGGGCCAGCTTGAAGGTGTGCTCGCGCTGGGTGTCCTCGACGTTGGCCAGGTGCGTCTTGGCGGCCCGCTGCGACTCGGGCGTCTTGGCCATCTTGACCAGCAGCTGGGCGGCCTCGTAGTCCGCGGCGTCGTCGACGTCGCGGGCACCTTCGGCCACGGCGACGACCGAGAAGTTGGAACCCGCGGCGGTGCGTCGGCCGATGGTCTCCGCGACCTTCTCCACGGTGTACGGGATCTCGGGCAGCAGGATGACGTCGGCCCCACCGGCGATGCCCGAGCCCAGTGTGAGCCAGCCGGCCCGGTGCCCCATGATCTCGGTGAGGATGATGCGGTGGTGGCTGTGCGCCGTGGAGTGCACCCGGTCGATGGCCTCGGTGGCGATCTCCATGGCGGTCGCGAAGCCGAAGGTGGTGTCGGTCCGCACGATGTCGTTGTCGATGGTCTTCGGCAGGTGGATGACGTTGAGCCCCGCCTCGACCAGGCGCATGGCGTTCTTGGCGGTGCCGCCCCCGCCGAGCACCACCAGACCGTCGAGCTTGTTGCGCTCGTAGTTCTCGACAACGACGGACGTCATGTCCTTGGTGCCGCCGTCGACGTGCCAGCGGTGCACCTTGTCCCGGCTGGTGCCCAGGATGGTGCCGCCGACGGTGAGGATGCCGGACAGCGCATGGGCGTCGAGCTCGACGGTGCGGTTCTCGACCAGTCCCGTGAAGCCGTCGCGGAAGCCGATGAGCTCGGCGTCGTACTGGCTGATCGCGGTCTTGCCGAAGCCGCGGATGGCTGCGTTCAGGCCGGGGCTGTCGCCGCCGGCGGTGAGGATGCCGATCCGACGCTTCTTGCGAGCCATGGGGGCTCCCCTCTCGATCAGGTGCTCAGTGTGCGGGTGCCCGGGGTGCGGGGACCAGTCTGCGAAGTGCAGCGGTGCCGGACAAGCATCGGGACGCTCAGCCCGTCGGACGTTCTACGAGGTAGAGCGCGTACTCGAAGACCCGTCGCTCCCGCGCGACCTCGAGCAGCACCTCCTCGCAGCCGCCCGTGAGCTGCGTGAGCGCGCGGTGCAGCGTGGGTGAGCGATCGGCCGACCAGATCGCCAGCACACCGCCCGGCGCCAGGGAACCGAACGCGGCCGCCAGGAACGGTGACCCGTAGACCGCGGCATTGCCCTGGTGCACCAGGAAGTCCGGTCCGTTGTCGACGTCGAGCAGCACGGCGTCCAGACCGTGCCGGGCGGGGACGATGTCGAGCACATCGCCGATGGTGAGGGTCAGCCGCGGGTCGTCGTCGGCGAGCTGGGGCAGCAGCCCGCGGTGCGCCCAGTCGACGAGGGCCGGGTGCAGCTCGACGACCTCGATCGCAGCGACGGCAGGATCGTCGAGCAGGGTGCGGGCGGTGTAGCCCAGGCCCAGGCCGCCGACCAGGACGTGCAGACCGGGCCCGGACGCCCGGCCCGCGGCCTGGAGGGCTGCGGTCTGCCGGGCTGGTGCCAGCCGGTCGAGTGCCAGCCGCGCGAGGGCGCGTTCGGTGGACGGCTGGGTCGAGTCCATCGCGAACACGCCGTCGACCACCAGCTCGAGCACGTCCCCGCGCCGGGCCAGGGCGAGCTCCCCGCGGTCGTCGGCGGCGCGGGCGATCTCGATGCGGTCCACGGGTCGATCCTCCCGCGGTCCGCGACGGACCGGTGCCGTTCAGCCGCGCAGGGCCGCCGCGAGCGAGGCCGCGTCCCACGGTCCGACGTGTCGGACGCCGTCGACGAAGAATGTCGGCGTGCTGCTGAGGTCCATGAGGTCGGCGTCGTCCAGGTCGTCCTGCACGCGCCGGGCCACCTCGGCGCTGTCCAGGTCGATCTCGAACCGCTCGACGTCCAGCCGCAGGTCGGCGGCGTAGGCGAGCAGGTCCTCCCGTTCGAGCCGGTCGTGCCGGGCGAACAGCAGCGGGCCGTACTCGAAGAACCGGCCCTGCAGGTGGGCGGCCTCGGCGGCGCGTGCGGCGAGCACGGCGTGCGGGTGGACCCGGGTGAGCGGCAGGTGCCGGAACACCCAGAGCAGGTCGCCGTCGAGCTCGGTGCGCAGCTCGTCGACGGATCCGGTGGCGCGGCTGCAGAAGGGGCACTCGAAGTCGCCGTACTCGACGAGCACGTGCGGCGCGTCGAGCCGGCCGCGCACGTGGTCGCGCGTCGGGTCCACGTCACGCAGCAGGCGGTGCCCGACGGGGGTGACGGGCCGGTACCGGTCGAGCAGCCGGAACGCGAGGGTGCCGAGCCCGAACGCCAGCACCGAGGCGGCGAGCACCCCGACCCGGGCCTGGGCGGCGGCCTGCTCATCGGGCAGCGCGATGTCGACCATGAGCAGGGAGATCGTGAAGCCGATCCCGGACAGCGCCGCACCGCCGGCGACCCGTCCGACCGTCAGCCCCGGTGCGAGCCGTCCCCAGCCCAGTCGCTGCACGAGGGCGGTGGCGCCGGTGATCGACACCAGCTTGCCCACCACCAGACCGAGTACCACGGCCCAGGTGAGCGGTGAGCGCCAGGCCGCCGCCAGCATCGGGCCGTCCAGTCGCACGCCGGCGTTGGCCAGGGCGAACAGCGGCAGCACGACGAACGCGACGAACGGTGCGATCGCCGTCTGGAGCCGTTCGTTCGGTGAGATCGACTCGCGCAGCGACCGGGTGGCCGCCGCCGCGAACCGCGGGTTCGGCGACTGCCGGAACGCCCGGGCCAGCCCCTCGACCTGCTCGACGTCACGGCGCCGCGGTTCGAACACCGGGACCAGCAGCGCCACCGCGACCCCGGCCAGCGTGGGGTGCACCCCGGCCTCGTGCAGCCCCAGCCAGACGAGCACCGCGAGCACCAGGTACGCCGGGCCCCGGCCGAAGGGCAGCAGACGCACCGCCGCGACCAGCGCCAGCAGACCGGCCGTGATGAGCAGCGGGGCCAGCCGGAGGTCGGTCGTGTAGAACAGCGCGATCGCGGCCAGTGCCCCGATGTCGTCGACCACCGCCAGCGTGAGCAGGAACACCCGCAACCGCGCCGGGTGCTTCGGGCCGATGAGGGCCAACGCGCCGAGCAGGAACGCCGTATCGGTCGAGATCACGACCCCCCAGGCCGCCGCGTGCTCGCGCGCGACGAGGGCGAACACGACCGCCGGCAGCACCAGACCGGCCACCGCGGCCGCGGCCGGCACCACCGCCCGGGCCCGGTCGGTCAGCTCTCCGATCGCCAGCTCGCGGCGCACCTCCAGCCCGACTCCGAAGAAGAACACCGC
>JAKLPK010000202.1 GCA_022013895.1 Cellulomonas sp.
AGCAGGTGCGCGAGCGTCTTGTTGTCCGTCAGGTCGTTGACCCCGACGATCTCGATGTCAGCGCCCGAGGCGATGATCGCCCGGTAGAAGTTGCGCCCGATCCGGCCGAAGCCGTTGATCCCGACCTTGATGGTCACTAGCCCTCCTCAGGTCGCGTCGAGGGGATCGACGCACCATTTGATTGCGATGTCACGTGTGCACGTCGATGTGCGGCCCGACCGTGCCAGGACGATCCGGGACGAATTCGTTCCCGGCGCGTTGCTGTTGTGTGACGATCGGATGACATGACCCTATATCGAAAGGCCCAGGGTCGCCATGACGTAGGTCCGGGGACTCACCCGCAGGTCACAGCGCCGTCAGAGGTCCAGCAGATCGAAGTTCAGGCCCGCTTCCGTGTCCGGGACACCGAGCTCGGTCGCCCGCTTGTCCGCCGTGGCCAGCAGCCGCCGGATCCGGCCGGCCACCGCATCCTTCGTCAGCGGCGGGTCGGACAGCCGTCCGAGCTCCTCCAACGAGGCCTCCTTGTGCGCCAGCCGCAGCTCCCCTGCCTGGCGCAGGTGCTCCGGAAGGTCCTCCCCCAGGATCTCGAAGGCCCGCTCCACCCGCGCACCGGCGGCCACGGCAGCCCTCGCCGAGCGCCGCAGGTTCGCATCGTCGAAGTTCGCCAACCGGTTCGCCGTACCGCGCACCTCGCGCCGCACCCGACGCTCCTCCCAGACCAGCATCGCCTCGTGGGCGCCCAGCCGGATGAGCATCGCCGAGATCGCGTCACCGTCGCGGATCACCACCCGGTCCACCCCGCGCACCTCGCGTGCCTTCGCGGCCACGCCGAGGCGGCGTGCCGCACCGACCAGAGCGAGCGCCGCCTCCGGGCCGGGACAGGTCACTTCGAGCGCAGCCGAACGGCCGGGCTCCGTCAACGAACCGTGCGCGAGGAACGCCCCTCGCCACGCGGCCTCGGCCTCACCGACCCCCGCGGAGACCACCTGGGACGGCAGCCCGCGGACCGGACGCCCCCGGTTGTCGAGCAGCCCGGTCTGGCGGGCCAGCGACTCGCCGTCCTTGATCACCCGCACCACGTAACGGCTGCCGCGACGCAGCCCGCCACCCGTCACCACGATGATCTCCGCCGTGTGCCCGTACACGTCCAGGATCGCCTGACGCAGCCGACGCGCGGCGATGGCGGTGTCGAGCTCGGCCTCGATGACGATCCGGCCGGAGATGATGTGCAGACCGCCCGCGAACCGCAACGTCGCCGAGACCTCGGCCTTGCGGCACGACGTCTTGTCGATCTTCAGCCGGGCGAGCTCGTCCTTGACCTGGGCTGTCAGCGACATGGCCCACATCGTGCCACCGCTGCGGGTGCTTCCAGGTCCATCTGAGTTCACTCCTGGGCAGTCCGAGCGGGCGGAGGTCACTATGCCACAGAAGCAACCCCGGTCGACGTGCCCCGAACGGCTCCGGGCGGACGTACGACGGGCGCTGGCCGCCTCCGCCCGGACAGCCGATCATGGGGGCGGCCGACCGTCCCCACCGCTGATCAGGAGACGTGATGAGCAGCCCCACGAGACCCGACCCGTCGCCCGGCGCACCGCACCCCGCCGACCGTCACGACCTCATCCGGGTGCACGGCGCGCGCGAGAACAACCTCCGGGACATCAGCGTCGAGATCCCGAAGCGGCGGCTCACGGTCTTCACGGGCGTCTCGGGCTCGGGCAAGAGCTCGCTCGTCTTCGACACGATCGCCGCGGAGTCGCAGCGGATGATCAACGAGACCTACAGCGCGTTCGTGCAGGGCTTCATGCCGACGCAGGCGCGCCCCGATGTCGACGTGCTCGACGGGCTCACGACCGCGATCATCGTCGACCAGGAACGTATGGGTGCCAACGCCCGATCGACCGTCGGCACCGCGACGGATGCCAACGCGATGCTGCGCATCCTCTTCAGCCGGCTCGGGCAGCCGCACGTCGGGTCGCCGCAGGCGTTCTCGTTCAACGTCGCCTCGATCTCGGGCGCGGGCGCGGTGACCCTCCAGCGCGCGGGCCAGACCGTCAAGGAACGCCGCGAGTTCGCCATCACGGGCGGCATGTGCCCGCGCTGCGAGGGACGCGGCTCGGTCACGGACGTCGACGTGTCGGCGCTCTACGACGACTCCAAGTCGCTCAACGAGGGTGCGCTCATGATCCCGGGCTACTCGATGGACGGCTGGTACGGCCGGATCTTCCGGGGCTGCGGCTGGTTCGACCCGGACAAGCCGATCCGCGAGTTCACCGCGAAGGAGCTGCGCGACCTGCTCCACAAGGAGCCGACCAAGATCAAGATCGACGGCATCAACCTGACGTACCTGGGTCTGATCCCGCAGATGCGCAAGTCGTTCCTGTCGAAGGACATCGACGCGCTGCAGCCGCACATCCGGGCGTTCGTCGAGCGCGCCGTGGTGTTCACGACGTGCCCCGAGTGCGACGGCACCCGGCTCAACGCGGGAGCGCGGTCGTCCCGGATCGAGGGCGTGAACATCGCCGACGCGTGCGCGATGCAGATCAGCGACCTCGCGGCGTGGGTGCGCGGGCTCGACGAGCCGTCGGTCGCGCCGCTGCTCGGCACGCTGCGGGAGATCCTCGACTCGTTCGTGAGCATCGGCCTGGGCTACCTCTCGCTCGACCGCCCGTCGGGCACGCTCTCGGGCGGCGAGGCGCAGCGCACCAAGATGATCCGACACCTCGGCTCGTCCCTCACCGACGTCACCTACGTCTTCGACGAGCCGACGATCGGGCTGCACCCGCACGACATCCAGCGGATGAACAGCCTCCTGCTGCGCCTGCGGGACAAGGGCAACACGGTGCTCGTCGTCGAGCACAAGCCCGAGATGATCGCGATCGCGGACCACGTCGTCGACCTCGGCCCCGGCGCGGGGACGGCTGGCGGGACCATCTGCTACGAGGGCACCCTCGAGGGCCTGCGGTCGAGCGGCACGCTCACCGGCCGCCACCTGGACGACCGGGCCAGGCTCAAGGAGGCCGTGCGGACACCCACCGGGACGCTCGAGATCCGTGGCGCGAGCCTGCACAACCTGCGCGACGTCGACGTGGACATCCCGCTCGGTGTGCTCACGGTCGTGACCGGGGTCGCCGGATCCGGCAAGAGCTCGCTCGTCCACGGCTCGGTCCCGGGTGGCGCCGGCGTGGTGTCGATCGACCAGGGGGCGATCCGCGGCTCGAGACGGAGCAACCCCGCGACCTACACCGGACTGCTCGACCCGATCCGCAAGGCCTTCGCGAAGGCCAACGGGGTCAAACCCGCGCTGTTCAGCGCCAACTCGGAGGGAGCCTGCCCCCACTGCAACGGCGCGGGCGTCGTCTTCACCGAGCTCGGCGTCATGGCCACGGTCGCGACGACGTGCGAGGTGTGCGAGGGCAAGCGGTTCGAGGCCTCCGTGCTCGACTACCACCTCGGCGGGCGCGACATCAGCGAGGTGCTCGCGATGTCGGTCACGCAGGCCGCAGAGTTCTTCGGCGCGGGCGAGGCCCGCACGCCGGCCGCGCACGCGATCCTCGACCGGCTCGCCGACGTGGGGCTCGGCTACCTGTCGCTCGGGCAGCCGCTCACGACGCTGTCGGGCGGCGAGCGGCAGCGGCTCAAGCTCGCGACCCGCATGGCCGACAAGGGCAGCATCTACGTCCTCGACGAGCCGACCGCCGGGCTGCACCTCGCGGACGTCGAGCAGCTGCTCGGCCTGCTCGACCGGCTCGTCGACTCGGGCACGTCGGTCATCGTCGTCGAGCACCACCAGGCGGTCATGGCCCACGCCGACTGGATCATCGACCTCGGGCCGGGCGCGGGGCACGACGGCGGCCGGATCGTCTTCGAGGGCACACCGGCTGCCCTCGTCGCCGACCGGTCGACGCTCACCGGCGAGCACCTCGCGGCCTACGTCGCGCCCTGACCTCGCCCCACCGTCGCTCGGGACGCGCCGACGGCCCGCATCGACGGCGGTCTAGCTCGACCGCCGAGCGGGAGACGCGGTCGCGACCTCGTCAGACCGTGCGCGGGCGCGACCTACGACCCGGTGCACCGCCCGGAGCCGGCGCGATGCGCGCATCGACATCGCCGAACACACCCTCGGTCACGTCACGCAGCGCCGCGGCCAGGCGCAGCGGGTCGTGCCGGGCCGAACCGTCACCCCGTCGCACCTGGCGCACGAGCAGCCGGGCGCCCATCGAGGACGCCAGCTCGTCCAGCCGCTCGATGTCGTCGACGGAGCTCGGATCGGCCACCACCGCTTCGACGAACAGGCCCGGCGCATGCCCGCGCAGCACCTCGAGGTGCTCGTAGGCGCGCATCCCCGCGGTCTCCCCCGCCTCCTCCGGTGCGATGTTCAGCACCACGATCGAGCGCGCACCGGTCGTCTGCAGCGCCTCCGCCAGATCCGGGACGAGCAGGTGCGGAAGCACGGAGGTGTACCAGGAGCCCGGTCCGAGCACGACCACATCTGCCCCACGGACGGCGTCCACCGCCTCGTCGCAGGCCGGGGGTACGGCCGGGAGCAGCCGCACACGTTCGATCGGGTCCGACGTCCGGGCCACCGAGCTCTGCCCGACCACGAGCGCCAGGGAGCCGTCCGGCCTGCGGACGTCCGCCTCGATCTGCAACGGCACCGGGCACATCGGCAGCACCCGGCCCCGGGCGCCGAGCAACCCGCCGAGCAGGTCCAGACCGGCGACCGGGTCGTCGACGATCTCCCAGACGGCCGCGATGAGCAGGTTGCCCAGGGCGTGCTGGTCCAGCGGACCGAGCGAGGAGAACCTGTGCTGGAGCACCTCGCGCCAGGTCCGGCCGGGTCCGCTGTCATCGCACAGCGCCGCCATCGCCATCCGCAGGTCACCGGGCGGCAGCACGTCGAGCTCGTCACGCAGCCGGCCCGACGAACCACCGTCGTCCGCCACCGTGACGATCGCCGTGATCGTGTCCGTGAGATGCCGCAACGCGGACAACGTCGCCGACAGACCGTGGCCGCCGCCGAGCGCCACCACCGCCGGACCGTGCCCGCCGCCTCGGCGCGACCGGTGCGGCTCGCCCACCGAGGTCACTCCTTGCCGAGATCCCGGGCCTGCACGGACACCCGGCAGCCGCTCTCCCGCAGCTTCGCGGCGATCGCCTCGCTGATCGCCACCGACCGGTGCTTCCCGCCGGTGCAGCCCACCGCGATCGTCACGAAGTACTTCTCCTCACGCCGGTACCCGTCCAGCACCGGTTCGAGCGCCGAGACGTACCGGTCGACGAACGTGAGCGCCCCCGGCTGGTTGAGCACGTAGTCGCGCACCGGTGCGTCCCGGCCGGTCAGGTGCCGCAGCTCGGTGATCCAGTACGGGTTCGCGAGGAAACGCACATCCACCACGTGGTCAGCGTCGAGCGGGAGCCCGTACTTGAAGCCGAAGGACAGCAGCGACACCTGGACGTCGTCCTCACCTGGCTCTGCGACGGCCGCGCGGACCTGACGGGCCAGGTCGTGCACGGTGGTGGCCGAGGTGTCGATCACCCAGTCGGCCCGCTCCCGGACATCGGCCAGGAGCGCGCGTTCACTCGTGATCCCGTCGAGCACAGTCCGTCCGGCCTGCAACGGATGAGGACGTCGAACTTGCTCGTAGCGCCGCACCAGCACCTCGTCGGAGGCGTCCAGGAACAAGATGCGCAGCTCGACGCCCTGGCGGCGGAGCTGGTCGAGAACGCTCGCGAGATCGGCGAAGTCACGGCCGCGCACATCGACGACGGCACCCAGCCGCTGAGCGCCCTGGGCCGCGGTCCCCGACGTCATCATGCCGACCAGCGGCTCGAGCATCTGGACCGGGAGGTTGTCCACCACGTACCAGCCGAGGTCCTCGAGCACGGCCGCCGCACGCGACCTGCCGGCGCCCGACATGCCGGTGATGAGCATGACCCGGGGAGGCGAGGGCCGCGGGGCCTCGGTGGCAGCCTCCAAGGCCGGGATCCCCGCCGGGACCGTGATGGGGGACGGCTCGTCGGTCATGCCTCGATCCTGCCAGGTCGGTCGGCCGGTGCATCCTGCGGCCCGTCGTGCGACGCGACCTCACCGGTCAGTGCCTGCAGCACCGCAGCAGCCGTCGTCGGACCGAACCCCGGTATCGCGGCCACCTCGTCGAGGGTCGCCTCGCGCAGCTTGCGCACCGAACCGAACGCGGCGAGCAAGGCGGACTGTCTGCTCGGTCCGAGCCCGGGGACCTGGTCGAGCACCGACACCGTCATCCCCTTGCTGCGCCGGCGACGATGGGCCGTGATCGCGAACCGGTGCGCCTCGTCCCGCACCCGCTGCAGCAGGTAGAGCCCCTGCGAGCTCCGCGGCAGGATCACCGGGTAGGCCTCCCCCGGCAGCCACACCTCCTCGAGCCGTTTGGCCAGCCCGCACAGTGCGACATCGTCGATGCCGAGCTCTGCCATCGCGGCGGCGGCCGCCGCCACCTGCGGCGGACCTCCGTCGACCACGACGAGGTTCGGCGGGTAGGCGAACCGTCGGGGACGCCCCGTCGCCTCGTCGACCGGACCGCTGCGACCGCGATGCGGCTCCTCGTCCCCCGCATCGGCGAGCTCGATGTCACCGGCAGCATCCCGGTCCGCGAGGTACCGCCGGAAGCGTCGGCTGATCACCTCGCGCATGGCCGCGGTGTCGTCGACCGCTCCCTCACCGTCCGGGCCGCGCACCGTGAACACCCGGTACTCGCCCTTACGAGGCAGGCCGTCCTCGAAGACCACCATCGACGCCGCCTGGTAGGTGCCCTGGTTGTGCGAGACGTCGTAGCACTCGATGCGCAGCGGTGCGCTGGCCAGGTCGAGTGCCTCCTGGATCTCCTGCAAGGCCTGGCTGCGGGTGGTCAGGTCACCGGCCCTGCGGGTGCGGTGCAGAGCCAACGCGTGCTCGGCGTTGCGGGCAACGGTCTGCGCGAGCTCATGCTTCTCACCGCGCTGCGGGACCCTGACAGAGACACGGTGACCACGCAGCCCGGCGAGCCAGGCCTCCATCTCGTCAGGCTCCGGCGGGAGCACCGGCACCAGCACCTCCCGGGGCACCGCCGTCCCGTCGCCCGACTGGTCGACGGCGCCGTACACCTGGGTGAGCAGGCGTTCCACCAGCTCAGCGTCGGTGACGTCCTCGACCCGCTCGACGACCCAGCCACGTTGGCCGCGGATCCGGCCGTCGCGCACATGGAAGACCTGCACGGCCGCTTCCAGCTCGTCGCCCGCCAGGGCGTAGATGTCGGCATCCGTCCCGTCCTTGAGGACGACGGCGTTGCGCTCCGTCGCGCGTTCCAGGGTCGCGATGTCGTCACGCAACCGGGCCGCGCGTTCGTAGTCCTCGGTCGCGGCCGCAGCCTTCATGGCTGCGGTCATCCGACGCGTGAAGCGCCCGGTGTCCCCTGCCATGAAGGTGCAGAAGTCCTCGGCCAGGCGGTGATGGTCCTCGGGCGAGATGCGACCGACGCAGGGAGCCGAGCACTTGTCGATGTACCCCAGCAGACAAGGTCGCCCCTGCTGCTGGGACCGGCGGTACACCCCGGCCGAGCAGGTGCGCACGGGGAAGACACGCAGCAGCAGATCGACGGTCTCCCGGATCGCCCACGCATGCGCGTAGGGCCCGAAGTACCGGGTTCCCGGGCGTTTGGCGCCGCGCATCACCTGCACGCGGGGCACCTCGTCCGCCATCGTGACCGCCAGGTACGGGTACGACTTGTCATCGCGGTACTTGACGTTGAACCGCGGATCGAACTCCTTGATCCACGAGTACTCCAGTGCGAGGGCCTCGACCTCGGTCCCGACCACCGTCCACTGCACGCTCGCGGCCGTCGTGACCATCTGACGGGTCCGGGGGTGCAGCCCGGTCACGTCCTGGAAGTAGCTGGACAGCCGGCTGCGCAGGCTCTTGGCCTTGCCGACGTAGATCACCCGGCCGTGCTCGTCGGAGAACCGGTAGACCCCCGGCGAATCGGGGATCTCACCCGGTGCCGGGCGGTAGGAGGCGGGGTCGGCCATGGCGGCGAGCCTAGTTCGCACGGCTGACAGCACCCGCGGCGCACCCGGGCCGGGCGCTGCCGCCTTGCGGTTCCGCCGGCGTCCGGGCGCGGTCCTGCCTAGGTGCGCGCCACCGGGATCGGCTCAACCAGCCGGTCCGGGAGCGGGCGGCTACCGTGGGGCCATGCCGGCGCTGCACACCTATGACGTCGACCTCGTGTGGCTCGGCGCCCGCGACGTGGGGACGGTCAGCTACACCTCGTACGGTCGAGACCACGAGCTCCGGGCCACCGACCGACCCGCCCTCCCGGGCACGTCCGATCCCGCGTTCCGCGGCGACCCGACCCGGTGGTCGCCCGAGGACCTGCTCGTCGGTGCGCTGGCCCAGTGCCACATGCTGTGGCTGCTCCACCTGGCCGCCGAGGCGGGCGTCGTGGTCGTGGACTACACCGACCGGGCGTCCGGGACCATGCGGATCGAGGCGGCCGGCCACGGCCAGTTCCGCGATGTGGTGCTTCGCCCGCAGGTCACCCTTGCCTCGGCCACGACCGCCACCGGCGCACCGATCACCGACGAGCTGCTGGCGGGTCTGCACGAGCGCGCCCATGAGCACTGCTTCATCGCGCGGTCGGTCAACTTCCCGGTCGGCGTCCGGCCCGCACCGGTGATCGTGCGCTGAGTCCCGAGACACCCGGCACTCGACCACCACTCAGACGGCGGCCCTCACCAGATCGGCCGAGCCTCGTCCGAGCAGCTCACCCAGGAAGCGCCCGGTGTGACTGGCCGGGATCGCGGCGACCTGCTCAGGGGTGCCCTCGGCCACGACCAGGCCCCCGCCCGAACCGCCTTCCGGTCCCATGTCGATCACCCAGTCGGCGTTCTTGATGACGTCGAGGTTGTGCTCGATGACGATGACCGTGTTGCCCTTGTCGACGAGCGACTGGAGCACCTCGAGCAGCTTGCGGATGTCCTCGAAGTGCAGCCCGGTGGTCGGCTCGTCGAGCACGTAGACGGTGCGGCCCGCCGAGCGGCGCTGCAGCTCGGCCGCCAGCTTGACGCGCTGCGCCTCACCGCCGGACAGGGTGGTCGCGGGCTGCCCGAGGCGGACGTAGCCGAGACCGACGTCCACCAACGTGTTCAGGTGACGGGCGATGGCCGGCACCGCCGCGAAGAACTCCGCAGCCTCCTCGATCGGCATCGCCAGGACATCGGCGACCGTCTTGCCCTTGAAGTGCACCTCGAGCGTCTCGCGGTTGTAGCGCGCACCGTGGCACACCTCGCACGGGACGTACACATCCGGCAGGAAGTTCATCTCGATCTTCAACGTCCCGTCGCCGGAGCACGCATCGCAACGCCCACCCTTGACATTGAACGAGAACCGGCCCGCGGTGTACCCGCGCACCTTCGCCTCGGTGGTCTCCGCGAACAGCTTGCGGACGCGGTCCCACACCCCGGTGTACGTCGCGGGGTTCGAGCGGGGGGTGCGCCCGATCGGCCCCTGGTCGACGTGCACCACCTTGTCGACGTGCTCCAGCCCGGTGACCCGACGATGCCGACCGGCGACCCGGCGGGCACCGTTGAGCTCGTTGGCGAGCACCGTGTAGAGGACCGAGTTCACGAGCGTCGACTTGCCCGAGCCGGACACCCCGGTGACGGCGGTGAGCACCCCGACCGGGAACGAGACGTCGATCCCCCGCAGGTTGTGCTCACGTGCCCCGATCACCGCGATCTGGCGGGCCGGGTCGACCGGGCGACGCGTCGCAGGCATCGGGATCGACCGACGGCCCGACAGGTAGGCGCCGGTCACCGACTCCTGGTTCGCGAGCAGCCCCGCCAGGTCACCGGAGTGGATGACCCGACCTCCGTGCTCCCCCGCGCCCGGGCCGATGTCGACGATCCAGTCCGCGGTCCGGATCGTGTCCTCGTCGTGCTCGACCACGATGAGCGAGTTGCCGAGGTCGCGCAGCCGGGTCAGCGTGTCGATGAGCCGGCGGTTGTCCCGCTGGTGCAGACCGATCGACGGTTCGTCGAGCACGTACAGCACCCCGACCAGACCGGAACCGATCTGGGTCGCCAGCCGGATCCGCTGCGCCTCACCGCCGGACAACGTCGCGGCCGGCCGCATGAGCGCGAGGTAGTCCAGACCGACGTCGAGCAGGAAGCCCAGCCGGGCCTGGATCTCCTTGAGCACCTGCGCCGCGATCGCCCGCTCACGCGGGTTGAGAACCAGCCCGTCGAGGAAGTCCCGGGCCTCACGGATCGGCAGGTCGCACACCTGCGCGATCGACTTCCCCCCGACGCGCACGGCCAGCACCTCGGGTTTGAGCCGCGCGCCCTCGCACGTGGGGCACGGCACCTCCCGCATGAAGGCCTCGTACTTCTCCTTGCTCCACTCGGACTCGGTCTCCGTGTGCCGCCGCTCGAGGAAGGAGATCACGCCCTCGAAGCCCGTCGCGTACTGACGCTCCCGGCCCCACCGGTTGCGGTACCGCACCTTGACCTCATGGTCGCGTCCGTGCAGGACGGCGTCCTTGGCCCGCTGCGGAAGCGCACGCCACGGGACCTCCATCGAGAAGCCCAGGTCGTCGGCGAGCGCACTGAGCACCCGTTCGAAGTACTCCGAGGAGATCTGCGCCCACGGGGCGATCGCACCCTGGGCCAGGCTCAGCTCATCGTTGGGGACGACGAGGTCGGGGTCCACCTCGAGCCGTGAGCCGATGCCGGTGCACTCGGGGCAGGCTCCGTACGGAGCGTTGAAGGAGAAGGTCCTGGGCTCGATCTCGTCGAGGGTCAGGACGTGGTCGTTCGGGCAGGCGCGCTTCTCCGAGAACCGGCGCTCACGTCCCGGGTCGTCGGCCTCGGCGTCGACGAGCTCGACCACGAGCAGCCCCCCGGCCAGGCCGAGGGCCGTCTCGACGGAGTCCGTGAGCCGGCGCTGCACACCGTCCCGTGCGACCAGCCGGTCGACCACCACCTCGATCGAGTGCTTGAGCTTCTTCTCCAGCGTCGGCGGGCTGGTGAGCTGGACCACCTCGCCGTCGACCCGGGCCCGTGCGAATCCCTTCGCCTGGAGCTCGGTGAACAGGTCCGCGTACTCACCCTTGCGTCCGCGCACGACCGGTGCGAGGAGCTGGTACCGGGTGCCCTCGGGCATCTGGAGCAGCCGGTCGACGATCTGCTGCGGTGACTGCGCCATGACCTGCTCACCGCAGACCGGGCAGTGCTGGGTACCGGCCCGCGCGAAGAGCAGTCGCAGGTAGTCGTAGACCTCGGTGATCGTGCCGACCGTCGACCGCGGGTTACGGTTGGTGGACTTCTGGTCGATCGACACCGCGGGCGACAGTCCCTCGATGAAGTCGACGTCAGGTTTGTCCATCTGGCCCAGGAACTGGCGCGCGTAGGCGGACAGCGACTCGACGTAACGGCGCTGGCCCTCGGCGAAGATCGTGTCGAAGGCGAGCGACGACTTGCCCGACCCGGACAGCCCGGTGAACACGACCAGCTGGTCGCGCGGGATGTCGAGGTCGATGTTGCGCAGGTTGTGCTCACGGGCACCACGGACCAGCAGACGGTCGTTCACGGTCGGTGAGTCTACGTCGAGACCACTGACATCGCACATCTGTTCGATACCGGCGAGTCGTGGATGATGGCCCCGTGAACAGCACCGCCGAGACCCTCGGACAGGTGCAGCTGCGCTCGACGGTGGTCGGTCCGATGTCGACCAACGCCTACCTGCTCACCGATCCGCTCGCCCGTCGCCAGGTGCTGGTGGACCCAGGCGACGAGCCCGCACAGCTCGAAGGTCTGCTGCGCCTCGGTCTCGCGCGTGGCGGCCTCGACCTGGTGGTCGTCACCCACCGGCACGCCGACCACATCGGGGCGCTCGCAGCCGTCGTCGCACGCACCCACGCCGCCGTCGCGGCCGGCGACGACGATGTCGACGCCATCACCGCGCAGACCGGGGTCCCGGTCCGTCGTGCGCTGCACCATGGCGACCGGATCGAGGTCGGCGCCGTCCGGCTCGAGGTCCTGGCGCTCCGCGGTCACACCCCCGGCTCGATCGCACTGGTCCTCGACGAACCGATGCCCGCGGAACCGTCCAGGGCGCACCTGTTCACCGGCGACGCCCTGTTCCCAGGGGGTGTGGGATCGACGGGCGGCGACCCGAGCCGGTTCGCCCAGCTCTACTCCGACGTCGTCGTGCGGGTGTTCGACCGGTTCGACGACCGCACGACGGTGCGCCCCGGGCACGGCATCGCCACGACGCTGGGCGAGGAGCGCCCGCACCTGCGCGACTGGCGCGAACGGCGCTGGTAGCTCAGGAGTCGTCGCGCAGGGTCAGCACGTGCTCCCGCACGACCCGACGCAGCACCTTGCCGACCTGCGACCGTGGGAGCTCGGGAAGCACGACGAGCCGTCGCGGGAGCGCGTACCGCGCAAGATGCTGCTCGCCCCACGCCCGGACCGCGGCCAGGTCGACGTTGCGGATCAGCTCGTCGAGGACGATGGCGGCCACCACCGACTCACCGTGGTCACCGGCCGGTTCACCGACCACCGCGACGTCGAGCACACCCGGCATGAGCCGCAGATGATCCTCGACCTGCGACGGGTAGACCTTGAACCCGTCGCAGACGATCATCTCCTTGATCCGATCGACCAGCCGGACGAAACCGTCGGGCTCGACCACGACCAGGTCCCCGGTGCGCAGCCAGCCACCGGGCAACAGCTGTTCGGCAGTCTCGTCGGGCTTGTTCCAGTACCCGGCGAACACCTGCGGGCCCGCGATCAGCAGCTCACCCTGCGTGCCCTGCGGCACGTCACGGTCCGGGTTCTCGGGGTCGACCACACGGATCCGCGTGGACGGGAACGGCCGACCGAGCATGCCCGGACGACGATCCGCGGTGAGCGGGTTGCCGAGTGCGACGGGCGAGGTCTCGGTCATCCCGTAGCCCTCGATCGCCAGGCCGCGCGTCGCGCGTTCCCAGCGCGCCGCCGTCGCAGCAGGCAGAGCCATCGCACCGCAGATGGCGTAGCGGAAGGACGTGAGGTCGGCGTGCTCGCGTTCGGCCGCGTCGAGCAGCCGGTCGAGCATCGTTGCGACGGCCGGCAGGAAGGTGCCCGGTCGGCGCTTCTGGGCCTTGAGCACCTGGGCGGGGTCGAAGTTGGGGAACAGGACCACCGTGCCGGCGATCCGGGTCGTGTACCCCAGGCACAGCGTCAGCCCGAACGCGTGGAAGAAGGGCAGCACCCCGTAGACCACCTCGGTGCCGGACACGGCCCCGGTCCAGGCCGCGCCCTGAAGTGCGTTCGCGACCAGGTTGCGATGGGTGAGGGTCGCACCCTTGGGGGTGCCGGTCGTGCCGCCGGTGTACTGCAGGAGGGCGATGTCGCTGCTCTTCGGCTCCGGGTACGACTCGACGAGGGGCTTCGCATCACGCAGCAGCTGGTGCCAGGAGGCGATCGCGCTCGGCACCGCACCGCGCAGCCGGGTCCGCAGCTGTCGTGCGGCGGGCACCGGGAGCTTGAGGGCGAGCCGACGCGATGTGGGCAGGTCACGGCTCAGGTCGACGGCCACGACCCGACGCACCGCGGTGAGCGGCAGGGCCTCGAGAACAGCCGGGACCGCCTTCTCCCAGGCCACGACGAGGGTCGCACCCGAATCGGCCAGCTGGTGCGCCATCGCCGGGGCCGTGTAGGTCGGGTTGTGCTCGACCACGATCGCCCCGAGCCGCAGGACGGCCCAGAAGGCCACGACGTGGCTCGCCGAGTTCGGGAGGACGAGGGCGACCCGGTCCCCGGGTCGAACCCCGAGCGAGTGCAGGGCGCCGGCGGCGAGCCGCACCTGGTCGCCGAGCTCGGACCACGTCGTCGCACGTCCGAGGAAGTCGATCGCCACCCGGTCCGGGTAGTCCCGGACAGCCCGGTCGAGCGTCGCCGTCAGCGGCTCGTCGGGCACCTCAACCGTCTCGGGCGGGGTGTGCAGGGCCGGCTCTTCGACACTGATCGGGCTCACCGCGCCAGGATAACCTACGGAACCGTAAGTTACGGGCCCGTAGCCCGTCACCCGCGGGGTGCCCCGAGCACCGAGGAGGCCACCGTGGCATGAGCCGACTCGTCGTCGGACGGGTGGTAGATCCCGGCCAGGACGTCGCGGTACAGCCGGGTCAGCTCATGCCCGGTGAAGTACTCGCCACCGCCCGCCACACGCAGGGCGAGGTCGACCACCTGGCGGGCGCTCTCAGTGGCCCGCACCTTCAGCCCCACGAGCTGGGCGAACCAGCGCGCCCCGTGGTCGACGCCCTCGTCCACGTCTCTGGCCAGGGCGAACACCTGGAGCTCGGCGCCGTCCTGCACGAGGGCGGCCTCCGCGACCTTCCAGCGGATGTCGGGGTCCTGGTCGTAGGTGCGGCCGGCGTACTTCATCGAGGTCCGCCTCCGGGTGGCCGCCGCCCCCACCTCCAGCGCACGACGTCCGATCCCGGGGTAGACCGCCGCCAGCAGGATCTCGAAGGTGGCGAACAGGGCGAAGATGAACGGGTCAGCGCTCGGGCCGGGCGGCAGGCGCCGGTAGACCCGTTCGACCGGTGCATAGGCACCGTCCAGCACGGTTGTCGCGGACTGGGTCGCGCGCATCCCGAGGGTGTCCCAGTCGCCCCGGGTCGAGGTGCCTTCCCGTGTCACCACCGCATGCACCAGGCGCGGGTCCTGCGGGTCGGTGTCGTCGAGGCCGAAGGTCGCCAGCCGCGTCCACACCGGCGAGAGCGTGGTGAAGATCTTGGTGCCCGTGAAGCGGTAGCCGCCGTCACCCGCACGTTGCGCCCGGGTACGCGAACCGAACATGACCAGGTCGTTGCCCGCCTCCGAGTTGCCGAACGCATAGATCTCACCTGCGGCGGCGTCCTGCAGGACGAACAGCGCGCTGTCGTCCCCTCGCAGGTGCAGCAGCGCGGCCAGACCGGTGACCACCAGGTGCATGTTGACCGCGAGCGCGGTCGCGGGGGCCGCGCCCGCGAGTCGGACCTGCTCCCTCGCCACCTCCTCCAGGCTCAACCCCGCGCCGCCGAGCGACACCGGGACGAACGCCCGCAGGTAGCCGGCGGCGACCAGGTCGGCGAGATCGTCGTGCGGGAAGGTGTTGTCCCGGTCGTGCCCGGCTGCGCGCTCGTGCACACGGGCCAGCAGGTCATCAGTCAGCAGGGTGCGGTGCGCTCGGGGCATGGGACCCACTGTGCCACCGTCGCCGCCGACTGCTCCGGCGACCCCGGGCCGACGCCGGGTCGAGCTCCGCGACCGTCAGCCGACGAGAGACTGTCTGCGGGCGTCGTGCCGTTCCTTCGCGACGCTCGCGACCGCGGTTGTCCCGAGGATCACCAGGATCGAGGCCAACGACGCCCAGATCGGCAGGTCGGGCGCCCAGGCGACCGGCTCCCCGCCGTTGATGAACGGGACCTCGTTCTCGGCCAGCGCGTGCAGCAGGAGCTTGACGCCGATGAACCCGAGCAGCACACCGAGCCCGATGTTGAGGTACACCACGCGATCGAGCAGGCCGCCGAGGAGGAAGTAGAGCTGACGGAGACCCATGAGCGCGAAGATGTTCGCCATCAGCACCAGGTAGGGCTCACGGGTGAGGCCGAAGATCGCCGGGATCGAGTCGAACGCGAAGAGCAGATCGGTGACCCCGATCGCAACGAGCACCAGCAGCATCGGGGTGGCGAGCCGTCGGCCGCCTTCGCGGATCGTCAGCCGCACCCCGTGGAAGTCGGGCGTGGAAGGCACGATGCGCTGCACCCAGGTCACCAGGCGAGGCGGGTCGTACTCCTCGTCCTCCTCGGCCGGGCCCTCCTTGGCCACCGTCCACGCGGTCCACACCAGGAAGAGGCCGAAGAGGTAGAAGACCCAGCTGAACGCCGAGATGGCCGCCGCACCGACTGCGATGAACAGGCCGCGCAGCACGAGCGCCAGGATGATCCCGATCAGCAGGGCCGTCTGCTGGTACTGCTTCGGGACCGCGAACCGGGCCATGATGAGCAGGAAGATGAACAGGTTGTCGACCGACAACGAGTACTCCGTGAGCCAGCCGGCAGCGAACTCGGCCGCATAGGTACCGCCGGCCGTCGCCCACAGCACCAGCGCGAACACCAGGGCCAGCCCGATGTAGAGGCCGAGGGCGCGCACGCACTCCGCGGTCGACGGCACGTGCGGCCGTCGCGCGACGATCGCCACGTCGACCAGCAGCACGGTCACTGCGACGCCGAGCGAGACCACCCAGGTCAGGGTCGAGATCTCCACCGTTCAGTCCCTCGTCTCGTCGGAAGGTGCCGCTGCGGACGCCGCCCGTTCATCTGCCCGGGTCCGCCCCAAGCTGAGCACGGTGGTCAGCGTCAGCACCCCCACGATGAACCCGAGGGACACCGCCGTGGTGATCTCGGGGACCGCGGTCACGTGCTGGCCACCGTTGATGAACGGCACCTCGTTCGTGTGCAGCGCGTGGATGACCAGCTTGACCCCGATGAACCCCAGGATCGCGCCCAGACCGTACGCCAGGTAGACCAGCCGATCCAGGAGACCGTCCACCAGGAAGAACAGCTGGCGGAGCCCGAGCAGTGAGAACGCGTTGGCGGCGAAGACCAGGAAGGTCTCCTGGGTGAGGCCGAAGATCGCCGGGATGGAGTCGACGGCGAAGATCACGTCGGCCGTCCCGATCGCCACCATGGCGATGAGCAGCGGTGTGACCATCCGTCGCCCGTCGATCCGGGTGACCAGGGCGTCCCCCACGAAGTCGTCGGTCGTCGGGAACAGCCGCCGCGTCAGCCGAAGTGCGGCGTTCTCGGCGAACTCCTCCTCCTCGGTGCCGCCGGAACGGATCTGCTGCCAGGCGGTGTAGAGCAGGAAGGCGCCGAACACGTAGAAGATCCAGCTCACGTTCTCGATGAGCGCGGCGCCTGCGAAGATGAAGACCGTCCGCAGCACCAGGGCAACGGTGATGCCGACCAGCAGCACCTTCTGCTGGGCCGCCCTGGGCACCCGGAAGCTGGCCATGATCAGGACGAACACGAAGAGGTTGTCGATGGACAGACTCTTCTCGGTCACGTACCCGGCGAAGTACTCCCCGCCGTACCGGGACCCCCAGACCGCCCAGACGATCGCCCCGAAGGCAACAGCCACGGCGACGTAGCCCGCGGACCACCAGGCAGACTCGCGCAGCGTCGGTTCGTGGGCATGGCGGACGTGCCCCAGGTAGTCGACCGCCAGCATCACGAGCAGAACCGCGACGGTGAGGGCCCAAGCCCAGGCGGGAACATTCACAGATGACCTCCGGTGCGCAGCAAAGGGTGGCGGAGGTCTGGTCCGGCGCGGCCCAGGACTGTCCGGGGCGTGCCCGACGTCACCGGGCCGGCAGTCTCTGGCGACCGTGATGACGATGACGTCGCGGGGATTACTCCCCTCCTGGGCGCAACTCTAGGCGACGGGCCTACAGCACGCAGAACTCGTTGCCCTCCGGATCGTTCATCACGATCCAGAAGCCCATCTCGGGGAGGTCGAACTCCTCGATCTGACGAGCACCCGCCTCTGCGAGACGCACCGCGTGCGCACGGACCTGGTCGTGCGTCGCCGACTGGCCCGGGGTGATCCCGGGCACACCGACATCGAGGTGCAGCCGGTTCTTCGCCGTCTTCGGTTCGGGCACCTTCTGCAGGAAGAGCCGGGGGCCCGTGCCCTCGGGGTCGACCACGATGTACGCGTCGTTCCAGCGCTCGGGCGGCAGCCCCCAGGCCTCAAACGTCGCGGGCCAGTCCGCGTAGGGCGCCGGTGGCGACTCCTCCACGTAGCCGAGCGCGAACGCCCAGAACGCGCCCAGCGCCCGCGGGTCAGCAGCGTCCAGGGTCAGTGACAGTCGTCGGTCCATCGTGACTCCTCCTGCATCGGGTGACGACGGCGGTCGCCGACGTCCTCAGTCCGTCGCGGCCTGCATCTGCCGCAGCTCCTTCTTCAGCCCCGAGATCTCGTCACGCAACCGGGCCGCGAGCTCGAACTGGAGCTCACCTGCCGCCGCGTGCATCTGACCGGTGAGCTCCTGGATGAGGTCGGCGAGATCGGACGCGGCGGCGCCGGCGAGCCTGCTGCGCTCATCGGTGGGTACCCGGCGGGAACCGAACCCGGGGACCGGCGCCTTGCCGCGACTCGTCTGGCGCCCGCCGCCACCGAGCAGCTCCTCGGTATCGGCGTCCTCGCGCGCCAGCAGGTCGGTGATGTCACCGATCTTCTTGCGCAGCGGAGTCGGGTCGATCCCGTGCTCCAGGTTGTAGGCCACCTGCTTGGCCCTGCGTCGATCCGTCTCGTCGATGGCCTTGGCCATGCCCGCGGTGATCCGGTCCGCGTACATGTGGACCTCACCCGAGACGTTGCGAGCGGCTCGCCCGATCGTCTGGATGAGCGACGTCCCCGAGCGCAGGAACCCCTCCTTGTCCGCATCGAGGATCGCGACCAACGACACCTCCGGCAGGTCGAGGCCCTCGCGCAGCAGGTTGATCCCGACCAGGACGTCGTACTCCCCCATGCGCAGCTCGCGCAGCAGCTCCACGCGGCGCAGGGTGTCGACCTCGGAATGCAGGTAGCGCACCCGCACACCCTTGTCGAGCAGGTAGTCGGTGAGGTCCTCGGACATCTTCTTGGTGAGCGTGGTGACCAGGACCCGTTCGTTGCGGTCCACCCGGATCTTGATCTCAGCGAGCAGATCGTCGATCTGGCCCTTGGTCGGCTTGACCACCACCTGCGGGTCTACCAGACCCGTGGGCCGGATGATCTGCTCCACCACGCCGTCGGACATCGACAGCTCGTAGCTGCCCGGGGTCGCGGACAGGTAGACGGCCTGACCGACCCGGTCGACGAACTCCTCCCAGCGCAGCGGCCGGTTGTCCACGGCACTCGGCAGCCGGAACCCGTGCTCGACCAAGGAGCGCTTGCGCGACCGGTCCCCTTCGAACATGGCGCCGATCTGCGGGACGGTGACATGCGACTCGTCGATGACCAGGAGGAAGTCCTCCGGGAAGTAGTCGATGAGGGTGTGAGGCGCCGTACCGGGTGCACGTCCGTCGATGTGCCGGGAGTAGTTCTCGATGCCCGAGCACGAGCCGATCTGGCGCATCATCTCGATGTCGTAGGTCGTCCGCATCCGCAGCCGCTGCGCCTCGAGCAGCTTGCCCTGCCGTTCGAACTCGGCCAGGCGCTCCGCGAGCTCCGACTCGATCCCGGTGATCGCGCGCTCCATCCGCTCCGGACCCGCCACGTAGTGGGTCGCCGGAAAGATGTGCATCTGCTGCTCGGACCGCACGACGTCCCCGGTGATGGGGTGCAGCGTCGCGATCGCCTCGATCTCGTCTCCGAAGAACTCGATCCGGACGGCGAGCTCCTCGTACACCGGGATGATCTCGACCGTGTCCCCGCGCACCCGGAACGTGCCGCGGGTGAACGCCAGGTCGTTGCGCGAGTACTGCATCGTCACGAACTGCCGGAGCAGCTGATCGCGGTCCACCTGGTCCCCGACGCTGAGCGTGACCATCCGGTCG
>JAKLPK010000203.1 GCA_022013895.1 Cellulomonas sp.
ACCCCCCAGCCCGAGTCCCTGCCCCCCGACTGCCCGGGCCCACCGCAACTGCCCGCAACTGGTCAGTTGGGCGCTCCGACACGCCGGGCCCAGGTCCCCCAACTGACCAGTTGCCGGGGCCGGGGGCCGGGCGGGGCGGGCGAGGCCGGCCGGCCAGGCGGGCCGCCGGGCGGACCGGGTTGGAGTCTGGGGGTTGTCTGGGTGGGGCGGGTGGGGGGTCTGGGTTTCGTCAGGACGGGCACCGGGTGGGGTTCGGTGGGTGCTGGATGGTCCGTGGCGGCCAGAGTGGTCGCCCGGCCCGGTCGGGCCGCGCCCCTCGGGAGTCCTGATGGCCGATCTGGCCTTCGTGGCACTGACCCTCGTCTGCTTCGCAGCCCTCGCGCTGCTCGTCCGCGGGTTGGAGAAGCTGTGAGCATCGAGTCCTGGGTGGCCCTGGTGATCGCCACGGCGCTGGCCGGCTACCTGCTCTACGCGCTGCTGAAGCCGGAGCGGTTCTGATGTCGGCGACCCTGGCCGCCGTCCTGCAGATCGGGCTGCTGGTGGCCTTGCTGGCCGCCGTGCACGTACCGCTGGGCGACTACATGGCCCGAGTCCTCGAGGGCCGCACGCACTCGCGGGCCGAACGCGTGGTCTACCGGATCGGTGGCATCGACCCGGACGCCGATCAGCGCTGGGGGGTGTACGCCCGGTCGCTGCTCGCGTTCTCGCTGGTGAGCATCCTGGCGCTGTACCTGTTCCAGCGGGTGCAGTCCTTCCTGCCGCTCTCGCTCGGGATGAGCAACGTCAACCCGGCGGGCGCCTGGAACACCGCGATCTCGTTCGTGACCAACACCAACTGGCAGTGGTACTCCGGTGAGGCCGTCATGGGCCAGCTCGTGCAGATGGCCGGGCTGGCGGTGCAGAACTTCGCCTCGGCCGCCGTCGGGCTCGCCGTCGCCGTGGCCCTCGTTCGCGGGTTCACCCGCAGCCGCACCGACCGGATCGGCAACTTCTGGGTCGATCTGGTGCGCGCCACCGGACGCATCCTGCTGCCCCTCGCGTTCCTGGCCGCCGTCGTGCTGCTCATCGGCGGCGTCGTGCAGAACTTCACCGGGGTGCAGGACGTCGCCACGCTCACGGGCGGCACCCAGCACCTGGTCACCGGGCCGCTGGCCTCCCAGGAGGCGATCAAGGACCTGGGCACCAACGGTGGCGGCTACTTCAACGCCAACAGCGCGCACCCGTTCGAGAACCCGACGGCGTGGACCAGCCTGTTCGAGGTCTTCCTGCTGCTCGCCATCCCGTTCTCGCTGCCGCGCACGTTCGGCACGCTGGTGCGTGACCGTCGGCAGGGCGTGGCGATCCTGTCCGTGATGGGGGGCCTGTGGGGCGCGGCCGTGGCCGCCGCCACCTGGGCCGAGCTGCACGCCGCGGGGGCCGTGCCGCAGCTCGCCGGCGCCGCGATGGAGGGTAAGGAGGTGCGGTTCGGCCCGGCGGCCTCCGCACTGTTCGCCGCCTCGACCACGAGCACCTCGACGGGGTCGGTGAACTCGTTCCACGACTCGTTCACGGCACTCGGCGGCGGCGTCACGCTGCTCAACATGATGCTCGGCGAGGTCTCACCGGGCGGCGTCGGCACGGGGCTGTACGGGATGCTCGTCATCGCGGTGCTGGCCGTGTTCCTCGCGGGGCTGATGGTCGGCCGCACACCGGAGTACCTGGGCAAGAAGATCGGCCGGCGCGAGGTCACCCTCGTCGCACTGTCGATCCTCACCATGCCGGCACTCGTGCTCGTGGGGTCCGCGATCACGGCCGGGGTGCCGAGCCTGCGCGAGGCGTCACTGCTCAACTCCGGACCGCACGGGCTGTCCGAGATCCTCTACGCCTACGCCTCGGCGGTGAACAACAACGGATCGGCGTTCGCCGGGTTCGGCGCCGCGACCACCTACCAGAACACCGCGCTGGGGCTCGGCATGCTGTTCGGCCGGCTGGTGCCGATCGTGCTGACCCTCGCCCTGGCCGGGTCGCTCGCCGCCCAACGGCCGGTCCCGGCCGGTGCCGGCACGCTGCCGACCCACACCCCGGTGTTCGCCGGGCTGCTCGCCGGTGTCGTGATCATCGTCGCCGGTCTCACGTTCTTCCCCGCACTCGCACTCGCACCCCTTGCCGAGGCCCTGTCATGACCACCAGCACACCCACCCTGCGCCCGTCCGCCGGGGCGTTCGAGCCCCGTCAGCTCGTGGCTTCGCTCCCGCAGGCGCTGCGCAAGCTCGACCCGCGCCACCAGGTGCGCACCCCCGTCATGTTCGTCGTCTGGGTCGGTGCGGCGCTCACCACGGTGCTCGCCGTGCTGGACCCCACCGCGTTCGCCTGGGCGATCACCGCCTGGTTGTGGGCGACCGTCGTGTTCGCCAACCTCGCCGAGGCCGTCGCCGAGGGCCGCGGTCGGGCCCAGGCGGCCTCGCTGCGCCGCACCCGCACCACCACGACGGCCCGGCGGCTGGCGGCCGACGGGACGACGCAGGAGGTCCCCGGCACCGCACTGCTCGTCGGCGACCGGGTGCTCGTCGAGGCCGGTGAGGTGATCCCCGGCGACGGCGACGTGGTCGAGGGCGTCGCCGCGGTCGACGAGTCCGCCGTCACCGGTGAGTCCGCCCCCGTGATCCGCGAGTCCGGCGGCGACCGGTCGGCCGTCACCGGCGGCACCCGCGTGCTGTCCGACCGGATCGTCGTGCAGATCACCGCCAAACCCGGTGAGACGTTCCTGGACCGGATGATCGCCCTGGTCGAGGGCTCGGCCCGGGCCAAGACGCCGAACGAGATCGCGCTCAACCTGCTGCTGTCCTCGCTCACGCTGATCTTCCTGCTGGCCGTCGTCACGTTGCAGCCGTTCGCGGTCTACTCCGGGCAGGCGCAGTCGATCACCGTGCTCGTCGCCCTGCTCGTCTGCCTCATCCCGACCACCATCGGCGCACTGCTGTCCGCCATCGGCATCGCCGGGATGGACCGGCTCGTGCAGCGCAACGTGATGGCGCTGTCCGGACGCGCGGTCGAGGCCGCCGGTGACGTGGACGTGCTGCTGCTCGACAAGACCGGCACCATCACGCTCGGCAACCGGCAGGCCGTCGAGCTGGTCCCGGCCGCCGGGGTGGACCTGGACGCGCTGGCCGACGCCGCGCAGCTGTCGAGCCTGGCCGATGAGACGCCCGAGGGACGCTCCATCGTCGTCCTGGCGAAGTCCGAGTACGGGCTGCGCGAACGCCCGGCCGGTGAGCTGGCGCAGGCCACCTTCCTGCCGTTCACCGCGCAGACCCGGATGAGCGGCGTGGACCTGGCCGAACCCACCGGCACCCGGTCGGTGCGCAAGGGGGCCGCGAGCGCCGTCATGGCGTGGGTGCGCGAGCACGGCGGGCACCCCACGGCCGACGTCGGGCGCACGGTGGACGCCATCGCCGGGTCCGGCGGCACACCGCTCGTGGTCGCCGAGCTCGTGGGCGACGGACCGGCCCGGGCGCTCGGCGTCGTGCACCTCAAGGACGTCGTGAAGTCCGGCATGCGCGAACGGTTCGACGAGCTGCGGGCCATGGGCATCCGCACGGTGATGATCACCGGCGACAACGCGCTGACCGCCGGGGCCATCGCCGCCGAGGCCGGGGTCGACGACTTCCTGGCCGAGGCAACGCCGGAGGACAAGCTCGCGCTCATCCGCAAGGAGCAGGAGGGCGGACGTCTCGTCGCGATGACGGGCGACGGCACCAACGACGCGCCGGCCCTCGCGCAGGCCGACGTCGGCGTCGCGATGAACAC
>JAKLPK010000003.1 GCA_022013895.1 Cellulomonas sp.
ATCGACGCCGACGGCACCGTGCTCGGCAAGTACCGCAAGCACCAGATCCCGCACCTGCCCAAGTTCTGGGAGAAGTTCTACTTCAAGCCCGGCAACGGCGGCTGGCCGGTGTTCGACACCGCCGTCGGCAAGGTCGGGGTGAACATCTGCTATGACCGCCACTTCCCCGAGGGCTGGCGGATCCTGGGCCTGAACGGCGCCCAGATCGTCTTCAACCCCAACGCCACGGCCCCCGGCATCTCCAACAAGCTGTGGGAGATCGAGCAGCCCGCCGCAGCCATCGCCAACGGGTACTTCGTCGTGGCTAACAACCGCGTCGGCCTCGAGGACAACGAGTACGGCGACGAGGCCGTCAACTTCTACGGCTCGTCCTACGTCGTCGGCCCCGACGGCAACTACGTCGGCGAGGTCGGTTCGTCATCCGAGGCGGGGTACTACGTCCGCGATGTCGACCTCGACCAGATCCGCACCGTCCGCGAGCGCTGGCAGTTCTTCCGGGACCGCCGCCCGGACGAGTACGGCCCGATCGTCGAGCACTGAGGACAGGGGACCTTCGATGACCACGACCCTCATCACCGGCGGCACCGTCGTCAACTCCACCGGCCGCGTGCTGGCCGATGTGCTGATCGACGGTGAGCAGATCGCCGCGATCCTCCCGCCCGGTTCGACACTGCTCGGCACCGACCTCACGGCGAGCGTCGATCAGGTGATCGACGCCACCGGCAAGTACGTCATCCCCGGTGGCATCGACCCGCACACCCACATGGAGATGCCGTTCGGCGGCACGTTCGCCTCCGACACCTTCGAGACCGGCACCATCGCCGCAGCCTGGGGCGGGACGACGACGATCGTCGACTTCGTCGTGCAGTACGCGGGGGAGGACCCGCTCACCCAGTACGCGCTGTGGCAGGACAAGGCCGCCGGTACGTGCGCCATCGACTACGGGTTCCACCAGATCCTGTCCGATGTGCAGCCGGCCTCGCTGGATGCGATGGACACCCTGGTCGGTGAGGGCGTGACCAGCTTCAAGCTGTTCATGGCCTACAAGGGCGTGCTGCTCAGCGACGACGGGCAGATCCTCACCGCCATGCAGAAGGCCGCGGACAACGGCGCGACGATCATGATGCACGCCGAGAACGGGTCCTGGATCGACACCGTCGTCCAGCAGCTGCTCGCCGAGGGCAAGACCGACCCGGTCTACCACGGCATCTCCCGTCCGTGGCAGGCCGAGGAGGAGGCCACCCACCGGGCGATCATGCTGGCCGACTACACCAAGGCGCCGCTCTACATCGTGCACGTCTCGGCCAAGCAGGCCGTCGCCCAGATCGCCGGCGCCCGCGACAACGGGCTCAACGTGTTCGGCGAGACGTGTCCGCAGTACCTCTACATGTCGCTGGAGGAACAGCTCGGTGCCCCGGGGTTCGAAGGCGCCAAGTACGTGTGCTCCACGCCGTTGCGGGCCCGGGCCGAGAACCACCAGGACATGCTGTGGCAGGCGCTGCGCACCAACGACCTGCAGCTCGTGTCGACCGACCACTGCCCGTTCTGCCTCAACCAGAAGGACATGGGACGCGGGAACTTCGCCAAGATCCCCAACGGCATCGGGCAGGTCGAGCACCGGGTCGACCTGCTCTACCAAGGGGTCGTCACCGGCCAGATCAGCCTGGAGCGGTGGGTCGAGCTCATCTCGGTGACGCCGGCCCGGATGTTCGGCATGTACGGCAAGAAGGGTGTGCTCGCACCGGGCGCCGATGCCGACGTCGTGGTCTACGACCCGAACGGCCACACCAGCATCGGCCTGGGCAAGACCCACCACATGAACATGGACTACTCCGCCTGGGAGGGCTTCGAGGTCGACGGGCACGTCGACACCGTCATCTCCCGTGGTTCGGTGATCGTCGACGGCGGGCAGTTCCTCGGCCGGGCCGGGCATGGTCGGTTCATCCGGCGCGACCTCTCGCAGTACCTGATCTGAGGCGCGCACATGGAGTTCGGCGTCGTCCTGCAGACCAACCCGCCCGCCTCCCGGGTCGTCGACCTGGCCCGCCAGGCCGAGAACCACGGCTTCGACTACGTGTGGACCTTCGACTCCCACCTGCTCTGGGAGGAGCCGTTCGTCATCTACTCGGCGATCCTGGCGGCGACCCGCAAGGTCATCGTCGGGCCGATGGTCACCAACCCGGCCACCCGGGACTGGACCGTGCTGGCCAGCCTGTTCGCCACGCTCAACGAGATGTACGGCAACCGCACGGTGTGCGGCATCGGCCGTGGCGACTCGGCAGTGCGCACCCTCAACGGGCGCCCCTCGAACCTGGCGACGCTGCGCGAGGCCGTGCACGTGATCCGTGAGCTCGGCAACGGCCGCTCGGTCACGCTGAACGAGGCCACCGTGCGGTTCCCGTGGTCGAGGGGTTCGGCGCTGGAGGTCTGGGTGGCCGCCTACGGTCCGCAAGCGCTCAAGCTCACCGGTGAGGTGGGCGACGCCTTCATCCTGCAGCTCGCCGACCCGGACATCGCGGCCTGGATGATCAAGGCCGTCCGGGACTCCGCCGAGGCGGCCGGGCGCAACCCGGACGACATCAAGTTCTGCGTCGCGGCACCGGCCTACGTCGGCGACGGCAGCTCACCGGCGGAGCGGGCCCACATGCGTGAGCAGTGCCGGTGGTTCGGCGGCATGGTCGGCAACCACGTGGCCGACATCGTCGCGCGCTACGGCACCGACTCGGCCATCCCCAAGGCCCTCACCGACTACATCCGGGACCGCGAGGGCTACGACTACAACGAGCACGGCCGGGCCGGCAACAGCCACACGGCCTTCGTGCCCGATGAGATCGTCGAGCGGTTCTGCGTGCTCGGTTCGCCCCATGAGCACGTCGAGAAGCTGAACGCGCTGCGCGATCTGGGCGCCACCCAGTTCGCGGTCTACCTGCAGCACGACGGCAAGGACGAGACGTTGCGCCAGTACGGCGAGCGGATCATCCCCGCGATGGCCGATCAGGTGGTGGCCACCTCGTGAACCCCGCCGCGAGCCGCCCGGTCCCCGCCTGGGTGCGCCGGACCGCGGAGGGGCTGCTCGCCCTGGTCGTCTTCACCACGCTGTGGGAGCTGGTCAAGGCCGTCGTCCCCGATGCGGGGGTGGTCATCGGCGGGGTGAGCCTGCTGCCGCGCACCTCGGACCAGACCATGCCGCACGTGTGGGCCGTCCTGGCCCGGCTGGGTCAGCCCGAGACCTCGGCGACCGACTCCGTCTCGTTGGCTGCGGCACTGGTCACGGCCTCGTGGTTCACGTTGCGGATCTCGCTCGCGGGCTGGGTGGTCGGTGTGCTCCTGGGCCTGGGCCTGGCGGTGGTCATGCAGCGATGGCGGATCGCGGAGGAGGCGCTCGCGCCCTGGGTCGTGCTGTCCCAGACGGTGCCGCTCATCGCGCTGGCCCCGCTCGTGGTCGGGTGGGGCGGCAGGATCCAGCTCGGTGGTCTCGCCTGGGACCGCTGGATGTCGGTCGCGCTCATCGCGAGCTACCTGGCGTTCTTCCCGGTGGCCGTCGGCGCCCTGCGGGGGCTGCAGTCGCCGACCGCGGCTCAGGTCGACCTGTTCCGGTCCCTGGCGGCGTCCGGCAGCCGGACGTTGTGGCGGCTGCGGCTGCCGGCCGCCGTGCCGTACCTCATCCCGGCGTTGCGGCTGGGAGCCGCGACCGCCGTCGTCGGGGCGATCGTCGCCGAGGTGTCCACCGGCACCCAGGGCGGCATCGGCCGTCTCATCATCAGCTACGCCCAGTCCGCGACCGGCGACCCGGCCAAGCCCTGGGCGGCCATCGCGGCCGCCGCGGTGCTCGGTCTTGTCGCGGCCGGCGTGGTCGGGCTCATCGGGCTCGGCCTGCGCCGGTACCGGGTCGGGGAGGTCGTATGAGCACGCAGGCCGGGGTGGCCGTCGAGGCCGTCGGTGTCGGCAAGGTCTTCACCACCCGGTCAGGCACGGTGACCGCGCTGGAGGACATCGACCTCACGGTGGGTGCGGGGGAGTTCGTCTCCCTCATCGGGCCGTCGGGTTGCGGGAAGTCGACCCTGCTGCGCCTGGTCGCCGACCTGGACACTCCCACGAGCGGACAGCTCACCGTGTTCGGCTCCACTGCCCGGACCGCACGGGAGGGCCAGCAGTACGGCATCGCGTTCCAGCAGGCCGGTCTGCTGCCGTGGCGCACCGTCCGGGCAAACATCGAGCTTCCGCTCGAGCTGCACGGTGTCGGCAAGCTGCAGCGGCGGGCCCGCGCCACCGAGCTGCTCGCCCTGGTGGGACTGACGGACTTCGCCCTGAGCTTCCCGCACCAGCTCTCGGGCGGGATGCAGCAGCGCGTCGCGATCGCCCGGTCGCTGGCCGAGCAGCCCAGCCTGCTGCTCATGGACGAACCCTTCGGGGCGCTCGACGAGATGACGCGTGAGCGCATGCAGACCGAGCTGGTCCGGATCTGCGCCGAGTCGGGGGCCGCGGTGCTGTTCGTCACGCACTCCATCCCCGAGGCGGTGTTCCTGTCGGACCGGGTGGTCGTCATGTCCCCGCGACCGGGTCGGATCGCCGCGGTGCTCGACATCGGGCTGCCCGACGGCCAGTCGCGCGGGGAGTCGACCCGGGAGGACGCCGCCTTCTTCGCCCACGTCACCGCGGTGCGCGAGGCGCTGCACGGCGGTTCGACGGCGCCCGTGCACGGGGTGGACGTCCGGTGACCGGCCGGTTCGCGGCCGCCGGTGCCGCCGCGCGGACGGTGCTCGCACCGGTGGCGCTCGGCGTCCTGGTGCTGGTCGGCTGGGAGCAGCTCGTGGTGCGCGCCGGGATCAAGCCGTACCTGTTGCCGTCGCCGACCGCGATCTGGGACCAGCTCGTCCAGATCCTGCCTCTGGTGGTGTCGGCCGCCCTTGCGACGGGGGCGAACGTGCTGGTCGGGCTCCTGCTCGGTGCGACCTTCGCGATCGCTGCGGCGATCGGTGCCGCGCGCACCCGCTGGTTCGACGCGCTCATGTCGCCGACTGCGGCGGCACTGTCCGTGATGCCGATCGTGGCCCTCGCCCCGGCCCTCAACACCATGTTCGGCACCACCTCGACCACACCTCGTCGGCTCGTGGTGGCGGTCGTGGTGTTCGCACCGGTGTTCGTCAACACGGTGCGCGGGCTGCGCCAGGTGCAGCCGGTGCACCGCGACCTCATGCGGGCCTACGCCGCGACACCCCGGCAGACGACCCGGACGGTGACCATTCCTGGCGCCCTGCCGTACGTGTTCACCGGTCTGCGGATCGCATCCTCCACCGGGGTGATCGCCGCCGTCGTGGCCGAGTACTTCGGTGGTCTGCAGAACGGCCTCGGCTCGCGCATCACCTCGGCCGCTGCCAACAGCGGCTACGCCCGGGCCTGGGCGTTCGTGCTGGGCGCGATCGTGCTGGGCCTCGTCTTCTACCTCGCGACCCTGACCGCCGAACGGGCGGCCCTGGCCCGTGCGGGTGGGTGAGGGAGCCCCGCCGCACGTCGCCGCCGGTCGACCCGACCCGACCCGATGAAGACCGTTCCCCGCTCCCACCCCCACCGAAAGAGGAACCACATGAGACCCACCAGGCGCACGTTCGCCGGCGCCGGCGTCCTCGCCGTCGCGGCGGCGCTGGCCCTGGCCGGCTGCTCCGGCTCATCGGACAGCTCGGCCTCGTCCTCCGCATCGGGCTCCGCAGGCCTGACCAAGGTCACGCTCCAGCTGCAGTGGGTGACCCAGGCCCAGTTCGCCGGGTACTACGCGGCGCTGGACCAGGGCTACTACGCGGACGAAGGCCTCGATGTCGACATCGTCGAGGGCGGCGTCGACATCGTCCCGCAGACCCAGCTGGCCGATGGCGCGGTGGACTACGCCATCGCCTGGGTGCCCAAGGCCCTGGCCTCGCGTGAGCAGGGTGCGGGGATCACCGATGTCGCCCAGGTGTTCGCGCGATCGGGCACGTTGCAGGTCTCGTTCAAGGACAAGAACATCACCACCGCGGCGGACCTGGCGGGCAAGAACGTCGGCAACTGGGGCTACGGCAACGAGTTCGAGCTGTTCGCCGGGATGACGAAGGCAGGTCTGGACCCAGCCACCGACGTCACCCTGGTGCAGCAGCAGTTCGATATGAACGCCCTGCTCAGCGGCGACATCGACGCGGCTCAGGCGATGACCTACAACGAGTACGCTCAGGTGCTCGAGGCCACGAACCCCGCCACCGGCGCGCTCTACACCGCTGACGACTTCAACACCATCGACTGGAACGACGAGGGCACCGCGATGCTCCAGGACGCCATCTGGGCGAACACGAGCAAGCTTGCCGACGCCGCGTACCAGGACCAGACGGTGAAGTTCATCAAGGCCAGCCTCAAGGGCTGGATCTACGCGCGCGACAACCCCGAGAAGGCGCGTGACATCGTCGTCGCCTCGGGCTCGAAGCTCGGCAACAGCCACCAGCTGTGGCAGACCAACGAGATCAACAAGCTGATGTGGCCGTCGACCGACGGCATCGGCATGATCGACGAGACCGCCTGGGACCAGACGGTCGACGTGGCGCTCACCACCAAGAACGACCAGGGCGCGACGGTCATCACGGCCGAGCCGGACGCCGACGCGTACACCAACGAGTACGTGACCAAGGCGCTCGAGGAGCTCACGGCGGAGGGGGTGGACGTGACCGGCAGCTCCTTCACCCCGATCGACGTCACCCTCGAGGCCGGCGGCAACTGACACACACCGAGGTGGTCCGGGCGGGCAGGGGGACCTGCCCGCCCGGACCCGTGAGAAGGATCTGATGACGAACGCATCCAGCACCCCCGCCACCGACCTCGACGCGATCGCCGTCGAGCTGGACCGTGAGCACGTGTTCCACTCGTGGTCCGCCCAGGGCGCACCACGCCCGTTCGTGGTCGCGGGGGGTGAGGGCAGCTGGCTGTGGGACCACGCCGGGCGGCGCTACCTCGACTTCTCCAGCCAACTGGTGAACACCAACATCGGCCACCAGCACCCGAAGGTTGTCGCCGCGATCCAGGAGCAGGCGGCCGTGCTCACCACCATCGCCCCGGCGACGGTCAACGCGGTCCGCAACGAGGCCGCCCAGGAGATCCTCAAGCGCGCACCGCGGGGTTTCGAGAAGGTCTTCTTCACCAACGCAGGCGCCGATGCGATCGAGAACGCGATCCGGCTGGCGCGGTTGCACACCGGCCGCGACAAGGTGATCTCCGGCTACCGCTCGTACCACGGCAACACCGGGGCGGCCATCAACGCGACGGGTGACTGGCGCCGGATGCCGAACGAGTACTCCCGCGGCCACGTGCACGTGTTCACGCCGTACCTGTACCGCACGGAGTTCTGGGCCACGAGCCCCGAGCAGGAGGCCGAACGCGCGCTGCAGCACCTGGAGCGGATGATCCAGGTCGAGGGCCCGGATCAGATCGCCGCGATCCTGTTCGAGACCATCCCGGGCACCGCGGGCATCCTGGTGCCGCCGGCCGGGTACCTGCCGGGGGTGCGGGCGCTGGCCGACAAGTACGGCATCCTGCTCATCCTCGACGAGGTGATGGCCGGGTTCGGTCGCACCGGTGCGTGGTTGACGCTCGACCACTACGACGTGCGCCCCGACCTCATCACGTTTGCCAAGGGGGTGAACTCCGGGTACGTGCCGGCCGGTGGCGTGATGATCAGCGACCCGATCGCGGCGACGTTCGAGAACCGCGTGTTCCCCGGTGGGCTCACCTACTCGGGGCACCCGTTGGCGATGGCCGCGATCGTCGCGACCCAGCGGGCGATGGCCGAGGAGAAGATCGTCGAGAACGCCGCGCACATCGGCGCCGATCTCATCGCCCCGGCGCTGGCCGAGCTGGCCGCCGCGAACCCGCTGGTCGGTGAGGTGCGCGGGCTCGGTGTCTTCTGGGCGATCGAGCTGGTCGCCGACCAGCAGACCCGCACCCCGGTTGACGCGGCCACGATGGGCAAGGTCAAGGCCGCATGCCTGGCCCGGGGCCTGGTGCCGTTCCTGGCCGAGAACCGGATCCATGTGGTGCCGCCCTGCAACGTCTCCGACGATGACGCCGCGCTCGGTCTGGGCATCCTCGCCGAGGTGCTGGCCGAGGTGGCCAGGTGAGTCGCCGCTACCTGGTGACGGGTGCCTCCTCGGGGATCGGTGCTGCGACCGTCACCGCGATGCGGGCCGCCGGCTGGGACGTGCTGGCGACGGCCCGGCGCGCCGACCGGCTCGCCGAGCTGGCCGGGCGGACCGGCGCCCTCGTCCACCCGGCCGACCTGACCTCGGATGACCAGGTGGCCGAGCTGCTTGCCTTTGCCGAGGCCACGGGGGGGCTCGACGGTGTGGTGAACAACGCCGGCGGTGCCTACGGGCTCGACCCGGTGGAGGCGGGCGCGGTCGACGACTGGCGGCTGATGTACGAGCTCAACGTGCTCGGCACGCTGCGCGTCACCCAGGGCGTCCTGCCCATGCTGCGGGTGCGCGGCGGGGGCGATGTGCTGTTCGTGACCTCGACGGCGGCGCTCGGCGCCTATCCGGGCGGTGCGGGCTACACCGGTGCCAAGCACGCCGAACGCCTGCTCGCCGAGACCCTGCGGTGGGAGCTGGCGGGTGAGCCGATCCGGGTGCTCCAGATCCAGCCGGGTGCCGTGGCGACCGAGGAGTTCTCGCTCGTGCGGTTCGGTGGCGACGCCGACCGTGCGGCGAAGGTCTACGAGGGCTACCAGCCGCTGTCGGCCGATGATGTGGCCGAGGCCATGGTCTGGATGCTCTCCCGGCCGGCCCACGTCAACATCGACGCGCTGACGATCCGGCCGATCGCGCAGGCGACCAACACGGTCACCGCGCGCTCCTGAACGACGGGCGGGCCCGCACCCCCAGCCAGGGTGCGGGCCCGTCCGTTCAGTGCCGTGCGCTGCGGTCCGTGGGATCGCAGCGCACGGACGCCGGCGTGGGCGGCGGGATCAGTACGGCGCGTCGATGTCGAGGACGCCGACGACCTTCTGGTTGACGAACTCGACGATGCCGAGGTCGGTGAGCTCACGGCCGTAGCCCGAGTGCTTGACGCCGCCGAACGGCACATCGGCCTTGACGATCGTCGGGTGGTTGACGAACACCATGCCGGTGTCGATCTGCTCGGCGATCTTCTTGGCGTGGGCGGTGTCGGTGCCGAACACCGAACCGCCGAGGCCGTAGTGCGAGTCGTTGGCGATCCGCACGGCATCGGCCTCGTCCTTCGCCCGGAAGAGCAGGGTGACCGGGCCGAAGAACTCCTGGTAGTAGGCCGGGTTGTCCGGGGTGACGTTCTCCAGGAGCACCGGCTGGAAGAACGCACCCTGGTGCGGCACCGGTGCACCGATCACGGTGGCGGTGCCGCCGTTGGCGACGGCCTTGTCGAGCTGGTCCTGCAGGTCGTCGCGGGCGCCGGCGCTGGACAACGGGGCGAGCTGGGTGGCGGCGTCCATCGGGTCGCCGGCGACCAGCGCACCGACCTTGGCGACGTACTTGGCGCGGTAGTCCGCGTAGACCGAGTCGAGGACGATCTGGCGCTTGGACGAGACGCAGACCTGACCGGCGTTCCAGTGCCGCCCCATGGTGGCCCAGGTGGTCGTCTTGTCGATGTCGGCGTCGGCGAGCACGACGAACGCATCGGCGCCGCCGAGCTCGAGGGTGGACTTCTTGCAGGCTTCGGCAGCCTGCTTGGCCACCGTGATGCCGGCTGCTTCGGAGCCGGTGAGCGCGACGCCGCGCACCCGCGGGTCGGCGATGATCTTGGCCGTCTGCGGACGCGTCGCGTAGAGGTTCTTGAAGCACCCGGCGGGCAGGCCTGCATCGGCGAACAGGGTGTCGAACATGGCGGCCGACTGCGGCACGTTCGAGGCGTGCTTGAGGATGAGGACGTTGCCGGCCGACAGCTGCGGCGCCGCGATGCGGACCACCTGGTAGAACGGGAAGTTCCAGGGCTCGACGGCGAAGATGATGCCCTGCGGGGAGTACTGCAGCTCGTACCGGCCGGGGTCGCGGCTCGGGATCGGGCGGGTGGTGAGGTGCTGCTCGGCGTGCTGGGCGTAGTACTCGAACATGTCGGCGCAGAGGTCGACCTCGAGCTCGGCCTCGGCATACAGCTTGCCCATCTCCAGGGTGAGCAGCCGCGCGTACTGGCTCTTGCGTTCACGCATGAGGGTGGCCGCGGTGAGCATGACGTCCGCCCGGGTGGCGAACGAGCTCGTCTTCCACGAGGTGAAGGCCTTGTCGGCGGCGGCGAGTGCCGCGTCCACCTCGGTGTCGGTCGCGTCGACGAACGTCTGGACTACTTCTCCGGTGTACGGGTTGGTGGTGGCGTAGGTCATCGTGAATCGCCTTCCTTTCGCCCGCAGGCTCTGCGGGCACGAACGGTGCGGCTCCGAACCGAGTCGTACGTCCCATACAACTGCGGACCTGTGGCCCTGGTGCCCGGGTGTCTCGAATCTCACACACCCGGGCACCGAACGGCTCACCGGCGGTCGGTGTGGGGCTTCTCGACGTACTGGTGAAGCGCCTCCCGGACGAAGCCCGCGCGTTCGACGCCGCCGTAGGTCGCAGCGAACCGCTCGTCGGCCGCATACATGTCGGCGAGTCCGAGGACGTACTGGGGGGCCGGGCCGCCCGCGGTCTGCGGGGTGCCGGGAACTGAGCCGAGCCAGGCCACGTGGCGCGCCGCCAGCTCCTGCGCGGCGGGTGACCCCGGGCCGACGCCGGAGTCGGCGGTCGTGCGCCAGTCGACGACCAGGGCGGCTGCGCGGGCCTTCCAGGTGCGGCGTTCCTCCGGGGACATGGCGCGCCACCACGCGTCGGAGGTCGCGTGAGCGTGCGCACCCCACCGCTGGGTGACCTCGTCCTCGTACTGCGTGTGGTCGAACCCGTCGAACATGGTCTCGGTGTCCATCTGTGCTCCTCGTGCTCGTGCGGTGATCGTCCGTTCGACGGCGGCGGCCTGCCGGGCGAGACGTCCCTGTTCGGCCTGCAGCCGCCCCAGGTGGCCGCGCAGCGCGCCGAGCTCGTCGACCTGGTCGTCGAGGACCTGGCCGATCTGCCCGAGCGGCAGCCCGAGCCCGCGCAGCAGCAGGATCTGCTGCAGCCGCACGAGGGCGTCGTCGTCGTACCAGCGACGTCCACCGGTGTCGGTGCGGGACGGCGTCAGCAGACCGATCGCGTCGTAGTGACGCAGGGTGCGGCTGGTGGTCCCGGACGCCTTGGCGACCTGCTGGATGGAGAGCGGCACGGGTGCCTCCGAACGGGTGACGATCGATGATTCGTTCGACGATAGACGTTGACGTCGCGTCAACTGCAAGGCACAGGCTTCACAGTCCCGGACCAGTTCCTGTGCGCGGGCTGTCATCGCCCTGTCGATCGACTGTCGACCGCGCATCGGTGCTGATCACAGCGGATTCGCCGTCGATGGGAGAGGTGTCCGCACCCTGACCACCGGAGGGCACGATGTCCATCTCCGCAGTCTCCTCACAGCTCCTCTCGACGATCTCGTCGACCACGTCCAGCTCCTCCTCCAGCCGCGTCCCGGGCCACATCTCGGTCGCGGCCGGTGTTCTCGGCATGAGCGAGGAAGAAGTCACGTCCGCCCTGAAGTCCGGCTCCAGCCTGGCCGATCTGGCCGAGTCCAAGGGGATCAGCGAGGACGACCTCGTCGCTGCGCTCGTCGAGAACGCACCCGACGAGCTCAAGGAGTCGGGCGACATCACCGAGATCACCACCGCCATGGTCGAGCAGAAGGGCATGGGGGGACCGGGCGCCGGCGGCCCGCCGCCGCCCCCTCCCTCGTCCGAGGACTCCACGGGCGTGCTCGGGACCACCCTCACGTCCTCCCAGCAGGAGACCGTTGACACGTTGGCCGACCTGCTCGACACCAGCTCGGAGGACCTGCTGTCCCAGCTGCGCTCGGGCACCTCACTGGCCGACCTGCTCGAGGACAGCGACATCTCCTACGACCAGCTGGCCGGTGTGGTGGCGAGCGGGCTCCTCATCGACACGAGCCTGTAGGCGCTGCCCGTAGGCTTCGCGGCATGGCATTCACCGAGGCTGCGGCCGGTCAGGAGCTCCCCCCGGACCGGGAGGTGCTCGGCTGGGAACGGTTCGGTGCGGCCGTCCGTGAGCTGGCCCAGGAGGTCGTCGACTCCGGTTTCGTCCCAGACATCGTCGTGGCGGTGGCCCGCGGTGGGCTGCCGCCCGGCGGTGCCCTGGCGTACGCCCTGGGTACCAAGGCCGTCGGGACGCTGAACGTGGAGTTCTACCGCGGCATCGACGAGCGGCTGCCGGACCCGGTGGTGCTGCCGCCGATGCTCGATACCGAGGCCCTGCGCGGGCTCAACGCACTCGTGGTCGACGATGTGGCGGACACCGGCGAGACGCTGTCCCTGGTGCAGCGGCTGATCGCCGAGCACACCGCGACGGCCCGCACGGCCGTGCTCTACGCCAAACCGCACTCCGTGGTCGACCCGGACTACGTGTGGAGGCGCACCGACCGGTGGATCACCTTCCCCTGGTCGGCGATGCCGCCGGTGACGGCCACCGAGGTCTGAGACCCCACTGCGCGGTGCCACCCGAGGCGCAGCCGTGCTGCGGCGGGTCGGCCTCAGCCGCGGGCCGCGGACAGCTCGCGGAGCACGGCTGCGGCCAGCTGTCCCACCTGGGGGATCACGGTCAGCGCACCGGCCGCTGCCAGCTCGCCAGGGGCGGCGTCGCCCCAGGCGACACCCAGGCAGCCGATGCCGTGCGCCGCCGCGCCGCGCACGTCGTGCTCGCGGTCGCCGACCATGAGCGTCCGACCGTCGGCGGGCACCCGTGGCCCCACATCCGTGAGCGCATGCGCGATGACATCGGCCTTCGTCGAGGGCACACCGTCCGGCGGCGCGCCGAACACGCCGTCGAGCAGCGGTTCCAGACCCGTGCCGCGCACCACCTGGACCGCGAGCGGCTCGGGTTTGGACGTGGCCACCGCGAGCAGCAGCCCGGCGTCGCGCAGCAACCGCAGCTGGTCGGCGATCCCGTCGAAGGCCCGGGTCGCGGGGATCCCGTCGGCCACGTACCGCGCACGGTAGGTGGCGATGGCCGTGGTCAGCAGGTCGGCCGGCACCCCGGCGGAGGTGAAGCCCTCGAGCAGCCCCGGACCCACGAAGCCGCGCAGCCCCGCCTCGCCGGGATCGGGCAGCCCGAGGTCGGCGAACGTCGCCCTGGCCAGCGCCCGGATGATCGGCGCGGAGTCGGTGAGCGTGCCGTCGAGGTCGAGCAGGACGAGCGGGGGAGTGGTCACGCCCCTCGTCTATCACGGGTCTGCCCGCCGGAGTCTGGTCGGAACGCTCTGCGGTCGTGCCATCGGCGCGGTCGTACCCCACCGTCTAGACTCACGGGCACAGGCATCGACCCGGCCATCACCGGCGAGCCTCCGGAAGAACCGGTCCGATCCTGCAGCGGGCCGTAGTAGAACCGGACGGGGCAGGCCCGTGACAGCCGTCGGCGAGAGGTCGGACCATCCGGTCCGGCAACGTGGGGTGGTACCGCGGTGGTGCCCGGCCGGTCCGGGCCCGTCGTCCTCGCGAGGAATGCGTGCACCCGCCCGGGTGCCGGACCAGGAGCTCGCCGCCCGTGACGTACCCGCTGCACCGCGACCAGGCCGTGCCGGCCTCCCCGGACCTGCCCGCCGTCGAGACCGACGTCCTCGACTTCTGGGCGAAGGACGGGACCTTCCAGGCCTCGATCGACGCCCGTGAGGCCGGGCAGGACGGCTCCAACGAGTTCGTCTTCTACGACGGACCGCCGTTCGCCAACGGACTGCCGCACTACGGCCACCTGCTCACCGGGTACGTCAAGGACCTGGTGCCGCGCTACCAGACCATGCGGGGTCACCGCGTCGAGCGCCGGTTCGGCTGGGACACCCACGGGCTGCCCGCCGAGCTGGAGGCCGAGCGCATCCTCGGCATCACCGACAAGTCGCAGATCGAGGAGATGGGCATCGCGGCCTTCAACGACGCGTGCCGCACCTCGGTGCTCACCTACACCCACGAGTGGCAGGAGTACGTCACCCGCCAGGCGCGCTGGGTGGACTTCGAGCACGACTACAAGACGCTCGACCCGACCTTCATGGAGTCGGTCATCTGGGCGTTCAAACAGCTCTACGACAAGGGCCTGGCCTATGAGGGCTACCGCGTCCTGCCGTACTGCTGGCGGGACCAGACCCCGCTGTCCAACCATGAGCTGGGCATGGACGCCGATGTGTACCAGGAGCGTCAGGACCGCACGGTCACGGTGACCTTCCCGTTCATCGGCGAGGCCGCCGCCGCGCTCGGTCTGGTCGGGGTGAGCGCGCTGGCGTGGACGACGACACCGTGGACGCTGCCGACCAACGAGGCGCTCGCGGTCGGGGCTCAGATCGACTACGCGGTGGTGCCGGCCGGTCCGCTGGGGACCAAGGCGGGCGACGGGTCGTTCCTGCTGGCCCACGCACTGCTGGGTTCCTACGCCAAGGACCTGGGCTACGCCACGGCCGAGGAGGCCCAGGAGGCCGTCACCCGCACGCTGCCCGGCTCCGAGCTCGCCGGTCTGCGGTACACGCGCCTGTTCGACTACTTCGACGACACCGAGAAGTTCGGTACCGCCGATGCTTGGCAGGTGCTGCTCGGCGATTTCGTCACCACCGAGGACGGCACCGGTGTCGTGCACATGGCACCCGCCTACGGCGAGGTCGACCAGGAGGCGTGCGAGGCCGCCGGCATCCCGACCATCCTGTCGGTGGACGACGGCGGGAGGTTCACCGCGCTCGTCCCGGACTTCGAGGGGCTGCAGGTCTTCGAGGCGAACAAGCCGATCATCGAGCGGTTGCGGGCCGACGGGCGGCTGGTGCGCGAGGCCAGCTACGTGCACTCCTACCCGCACTGCTGGCGGTGCCGGAACCCCCTCATCTACAAGGCCGTGTCCTCCTGGTTCGTGCGCGTCACGGCGTTCCGGGACCGGATGGTCGAGCTCAACCAGCAGATCGACTGGACCCCTGAGCACATCCGCGACGGGCAGTTCGGCAAGTGGCTGGCCGGTGCCCGCGACTGGTCGGTGAGCCGCAACCGTTACTGGGGCACCCCCATCCCGGTGTGGGTGTCCGATGACCCGGCCTACCCGCGGATCGACGTGTACGGGTCGTTCGCCGAGCTGGAGGCCGACTTCGGCCGGTTGCCGCGCAACGCGGCCGGCGAACCGGACCTGCACCGCCCCTGGATCGACGAGCTGACCCGGCCCAACCCGGACGACCCGACCGGCACGTCGACCATGCACCGGATCTCCGATGTGCTCGACGTGTGGTTCGACTCCGGGTCGATGCCGTACGCCCAGGTGCACTACCCGTTCGAGAACACCGGGTGGTTCGAGAACCACTACCCCGGCGACTTCATCGTGGAGTACATCGGGCAGACCCGCGGCTGGTTCTACACGTTGCACGTGCTGGCCACGGCGCTGTTCGACCGCCCGGCGTTCTCCTCGTGCGTCTGCCACGGCATCGTTCTCGGCGACGACGGGCGCAAGGCCAGCAAGTCGCTGCGCAACTTCCCCGACCCGCGGCTGATGTTCGACACCTACGGGTCGGACGCCGTGCGCTGGGCGCTGATGTCGAGCCCGGTGCTGCGTGGCGGCAACCTCGTGGTGGCGCAGGAGAACATCCGCGAGGGTGTGCGGCAGGTGCTGCTGCCGCTGTGGAGCACCTACTACTTCTTCAGCCTCTACGCGAATGCCGCTGAGGGCGGTGCGGGCTACACCGCGGTTCCGGTCGACGACGAACGTGTGGCGGGGATGGCGCCCATGGACCGGTACCTGCTGGCCCGCACGGGTGAGCTCGTGGAGGCCGCGACGACTGCCCTGGACTCCTACGACATCGCCCGCGCCTGCGGTCTGGTCCGTGAGCACCTGGACGTGCTCACCAACTGGTATGTGCGCACCCAGCGCGACCGGTTCTGGCAGGAGGACCGCGACGCGTTCGACACGTTGTGGACCGCGCTGGAGGTGCTCACCCGGGTGGGCGCGCCGCTCGCCCCGCTGCTCACCGAGGAGATCTGGCGCGGTCTGTCGGGAGGGCGCAGCGTGCACCTCACCGACTGGCCGACGGCCGCGACCGATCCGGCCCTCGTGCCCGAACCGGCGCTGACCGCCGTGATCGACCAGGTGCGGCAGGCGGTCTCGGTGGTGCTGGGGCTGCGCAAGGCCCAGCAGATCCGGGTGCGCCAGCCGTTGCGCGCGCTCACGGTGGCCCTGGACGACCCGGCCGGTGCCGCGCCCTATGCGGCGCTCCTGGCGGCGGAGCTCAACGTGAAGAGCGTCGAGCTCGTCGGGGCGGATGCCGGGACGGCCGAACGCTTCGGGATCACCCGTCGGCTCGCGGTCAACGCGCGGGCGGCCGGCCCGCGGCTGGGCCGTGCGGTCCAGCAGGTCATCGGCGCGGCGCGGTCGGGTGCGTGGCACCAGGACGGTGACGGCACGGTGGTCGTGACCACACCGGACGGCGACGTGCCGTTGCGGGAGGCCGAGTTCGAGCTGACCACGGTCGCCGACGGCGGCGCTGGCGGGCAGGTCGCCGCGGCGGTCCTGCCCGGTGGTGGTTTCGTGGTGCTCGACCTGGCGCTGGATGACGAGCTGCTCGCCGAGGGCTACGCCCGTGACGTGGTCCGTGCGGTGCAGGACGCACGTAAGGCCGCGGGGTTCGACGTGGGTGACCGGATCGCGTTGCGGCTGACCGTGCCGTCCGCGCACGAGGCGGCGGTCGCGGCCCACCGCGAGTTCATCGCCGCAGAGACTCTCGCCACGACCCTCCTGGTCGTCGCGGGACCCGAGCTGGAGGTCGAGGTGAGGCTCGCATGAGCCGTTCCGGAGCAGAGCACCTGCGCGACGACGGTGGCGCAGCAGCCCGGGAGCAGGCGGACGCGATCTACCGCGCCATCCTGTCCCGGGCCCCCGAGCACGACATCGACCCGACCCTGGACCGGGTGCTGGCTGTCTGCGACCTGCTGGGGAACCCGCAGCGGGCCTACCGCGTCGTGCACCTGACCGGCACCAACGGGAAGACCTCGACGGCCCGGATGGTCGAGCGGCTGGTCCGCGAGCATGGCCTGCGCACCGGCCGGTTCACCAGCCCGCACCTGACCCGGGTGAACGAGCGCATCGCGATCGACGGCGAACCCATCTCCGATGCGAGGTTCGTCGAGGTCTGGGCGGATGTCGCCCCGTACATCGACATGGTCGACGAGCGCTCGCAGGCCTCGGGCGGCTCCCGACTGTCGTTCTTCGAGGTGTTCACCGTGATGGCATTCGCCGCCTTCGCCGACACACCGGTCGACGTCGCCATCGTCGAGGTCGGACTGGGCGGTCGCTGGGACTCGACGAACGTCGCCGACGGCGACGTCGCCGTGATCACGCCGATCGCGATGGACCACGAGCGCTACCTCGGTGACACCCTCGTGCAGATCGCTGGTGAGAAGGCGGGCATCCTCAAGGAGGGCGCGACCCTGGTCCTGGCCCGTCAGGAGGAGTCCGTCGAGGGCGTCGTCCTGGCCCGGGCCGCCGAGCTCGGGGTGCGGGTGGTGCGCGAGGGCGTCGACATCGACGTCCTGGAGCGGACCGTCGCGGTGGGCGGGCAGATGGTGAACCTTCGCGGTCTCGGCGGTGTCTACACCGAGGTGTTCGTGCCGCTGTTCGGTGAGCACCAGGCGCACAACGCGCTCCTGGCCCTGGTCGCGACCGAGGCGCTGCTCACCGGGGGCGCCGCCCTGGATCCGGGCGTGGTCGAGGTCGCGTTCGCCGACGTCTCCTCTCCTGGTCGCCTGGAGGTGGTGCGCAACAGCCCGACGATCGTGGTCGACGGTGCGCACAACCCGGCCGGTGCAGCCGTCCTGGCCTCCGCCATCGACGAGGCGTTCGCCTTCACCCGGGTGGTCGGTGTGGTCGGGGTGATGGCGGACAAGGACGTCGAGGGCATCCTCGCGACGCTCGAACCGTTGCTCGCCGAGATCGTGATCACGGCGGTCGGCGGCTCACGGGCGATGGACCCCGACGATCTCGCCGAGGTCGCCCGCGAGGTCTTCGGCGAGGACCGCGTCCACGTCGCCTACCGCCTGGACGATGCGATCGACCAGGCCGTCCAGCGGGCGGAGACCGAGGTCGACCGGGGGTCAGGAGTCCTGGTCACGGGCTCGATCGTGCTGGTGGCGCAGGCCAGGGTCCTGCTCGGCCGGGGCTGAGCCGCTCAACGCGCGGGCCGGTCTGTCGGCGGGCTGGGTCGGGTGCGGTCTCAGGGCCCCGGCTGTGAGACCAACCCCGACCAGCGCCCCGACGAGCACGCCGCGTGCACCCCAGCCTGCACCCGGCGGCACCAGGACGAGGAGCGCCAGCACCGCAGCCGCGGTGTAGGCCCCGGCCCACACGCCCGGGCCGAGGCGCCACAGGACACCGCCGTCGAAGGCGGGGAGCAGCCACACGAGCGCGCCGGTCGCGGCGACCACGCTGATCGCCGCGAGCGTCTCGGCGCCGATCAGGGTGGCCAGGTCCGCGGCCTCGGCGACCTCGAGCCGGCGGCCCGGCAGCACGGCGTCCCACTGCACGAAGGCGCCGATGCGGTGGTGCACGAGGGTCGAGTAGCCCAGCCAGCCGAGGACGGCGACCACGAGCGCGACCCCCGATCGCACGAGCACGACAACCACCGCCCTGCTCCGCTGCCCCGAGGCGGCGATCGTGCACGTGAGGGCGCTGACGAAGGCGAGCCCGGGTTCGACCCCGACCAGGCGTGATGCGAGCGCCAGGAGCAACGCGATCGGCACCGCCAGCAGCGAGGTCGTGACACGCGGGCGAGCGCCCGGCCCGGACGGTCGCGCCACCAGTCGGACACCGGCGCCCGTGAGTCCCCTCACCAGCAGCCCGGCCAGGGCCAGCGTGCCGAGCAGGCGCAGCAGCAGCTGCCACCCGCCCGCATCGGCCCCGACCGCCACGACCGAGGCCGCGGCGAGCAGCCCGATCCCGGCCGACTGCAGACCTCTGCGGTCCGCCGCCCACCAGGCGGGCGGCCGGATGGTTGCGGCGATGGCCGCCGACGCAGGCTCGTGGGCCGCGATCTCAGTCATCGTCGTCTCCGTTCGTGTCGGGCGGTCGGTTCGTCGCGGCCGGTCGGGCTGGGGTCGCCGGTGGCGGGAGGGCATCCCTGGTGCTGCCCTGACCCGCACCGGTGGCTCCGGCTCGGCCCTTGGCGGCCCGGACCTGCGTGGTGACGAGTGAGCCCGCGGCCACCAGGAGCGTCAGGACGAGGGCAGTGCCTGCCGTGATGCCCCACCCCGGTGGCACGACGGGTCGGAACCAGGTGGCCGGCGCCGAGGCCCGCACCGGTGCGACCGCCGGGTCGGCCGGGGTGGGAGTCGGCACCGGGGGACCCGCCGCAGCCGGGGACGTTTCGGGGCTCGCCGTGACGGTCTGCGTCGGTTCGGCGGTCGCCGCTGCCCCGCTGCCCCCGTCCGCATCGAAAGGAATCGGGTGCAGTGCGCTGTAGGGCGACTGGGCGGACCACGAGCCCACCGCGACCGTTGGTGCGCGCAGCTGGGCGCCCGCCTGGCGGGTCGTCGGTTCGGGGACGTACACCGTGAACCAGGTCGTCTCGCCGAGCTCGGTCTGGCGGGTCGGGAAGCCGACCCAGCCGTCGGGCCAGTGGTGGTAGTCGGTGGTCCCGGTGGTGGTGAGGCCCAGGACGAACAGGTCGTGCCGCCCGGGGCCGAGCACGGACAACGGGACGGTGACGACGGTGTCATCGCCATCGACACGAGAGGGCGTGCGTTCCCACGCCCACTCGCTCGCCGCCGTGCACGTGTCGTACTGCTGCTCCCAGGCCGTGCGGACGGCATCGTCGATGGCGTAGGTGCCGTCGGTGACCTGGACACCGGGAGCTGCGGCGAAGTCCGCCTCGGTCGCGAACTGGGCGAAGAACCCGTCGTCGATGCCGTCGCGGCACTCGTCCAGCGCGATGGCGGCCGAGGCGGCGGCCTGTGGATCGGACCAGGTGCCGGTGCGTCGTTCCCAGGTCGCGATGTAGGTGCCTGCCTCCCGCAGCCTGATCTCGAACGCCCACTGCCCGTCGGCGGTCCGGACCAGCGGGGTCGGGCCGTCGTTCACCCCGACCGGGACCGGTGTGAGGCCGTCCCGCGCCAGGGCCGGGGGAGCGCCGGCCAACGCGATCGCCGCGGGCAGCGCCGCGACGAGCACCACCCGCAGCAGCCTGTGGCCGTGCAGCCGGTGGCTCTGCCGTCCTCGCAGGTTCATCGGTCCCCCCTCGCTCATGGGCGCGGGCCCGTCGCCCCGCTGACAGACCCACCCTGGGCGACCGGGGCACCGGCCCAGCCGTTATCCACAGGACGACCTCGGTGCTCGGCCGCTGATGCCCGGCGGCCGGGCACGGACCGAGGTGCACGAACGTGCATCTCATGCGCACGGTCTCCCCTTGACCGCCGGGACCTGCTGGCTGAGGGTGGGCACGGCGGGACGGTGTGGTCCCGCCGATCCGTGTCGGCGCACTCGCCGCGAGAAGGGATCGGCCGTGAAGAAGCTCATCAACGACCCGCAGAACGTCGTCACCGAGTCGGTCGAGGGATTCGTCCTCGCCCATGCAGACATCGTCACCAAGAACGACGACCCGCTCTTCGTCTCCCGTGTCGGGGGTGCCGTCGAGGGCAAGGTCGGCCTGGTCAGCGGCGGAGGCAGCGGCCACGAACCTTTGCACGCCGGGTTCATCGGCGTGGGCATGCTCGACGCCGCGGTGCCGGGCGCCATGTTCACCTCACCCACGCCGGACCAGATCGCGCCCGCGCTGCAGGTCGCCGACGGCGGGGCCGGTGTGCTCGCGATCGTCAAGAACTACACCGGCGATGTGCTCAACTTCGAGACCGGCGCCGAGCTGGCCGATGCCGAGGGCGTCGAGGTCGCCACGGTGATCGTCAACGACGACGTCGCGGTCGAGAACTCCACCTGGACCGCCGGTCGGCGCGGTGTCGCCGGGACGGTCCTGGTCGAGAAGCTCGCCGGTGCCGCTGCTGAACGTGGCGACGACCTGGCGGCGGTCACCGCGATCGCCCAGCGGGTGATCGACAACGTCCGCACGATGGGCGTCGCGCTCACCGCCTGCACCGTGCCGCATGCGGGCAAGCCGAGCTTCGACCTGCCCGAGGACGAGATCGAGATCGGCATCGGCATCCACGGTGAGCCCGGCCGTCACCGCGTGCCGCTCGCGCCGGCCGACGAGATCACCGCCACGCTGCTCGACGCCGTGGCCGACGACCTCGCGCTCGCGGCCGGTGAGCAGGTCCTGCTGCTGGTCAACGGCATGGGAGGCACCCCGGCCTCCGAGCTCTACATCGTCTATCGTCAGGCCCGGGCGCTGCTGGAGGCTCGGGGCGCACAGGTCACGCGCTCGCTCGTCGGCAACTACACCACCTCACTGGAGATGCAGGGCGCATCCGTGACGGTGCTGCGCCTCGACGACGAGCTCACCGGTCTGTGGGACGCTCCTGTGCACACCGCAGCGCTGCGGTGGTGACGAGCGCGAAGGAGTCGGCATGACGCTGGACGTGGACTGGGCGGTTCGCTGGGTGCGCGCGAGCGCGGCGACGGTGACCGAGCACCGCGAGGAGCTCATCGAGCTGGACCGGCAGATCGGCGACGGTGACCACGGGGAGAACATGACCCGCGGTTTCACGGCCGTGATCGCCAAGCTCGATGCGCTGGACGCGCCGCCGGAGCAGGTCGGCGACGTGCTCAAGCTCGTGGCGACCACCCTCATGTCGACGGTCGGCGGGGCGGCCGGTCCGCTCTAC
>JAKLPK010000204.1 GCA_022013895.1 Cellulomonas sp.
ATCGCCTACGCCGAGATCCACGACGAGCAGACCGCGATCACCGCCGTCGGCGTGCTGCGCCGGGCCGTGTCCTGGTTCCAAGCACGCGGCGTGAACGTCGAGCGCGTCCTGTCCGACAACGGGTCGGCCAACAAGCCCCGGCTATGGCGCCAGACCTGCGCCGAGCTGGGCATCACCGTGAAGAAGACCCGCCCCTACCGGCCACAGACCAACGGCAAGATCGAACGCTTCCACCGCACCATGGCCACCGGGTGGGCCTTCGCCCAGCACGACAAGTCCGAGACAGCCCGCCGCAAAGCCCTGCCAGGATCGCTCCACCACCACAACCACCACCAGCCCCACACCGCCATCGGCAAGGTCCCACCCACCACCAGATCGGCCAACCTGCCTGGGCAGTACAGCTAGAACGGCAGGTCGCGAAGGAACGTCACGATCCGGTTCTGGGTCACCGACGCCCCTGAGCCGTACCAGACCATGTGGCTCAGACTGGGACTGGGCCACAGGGTGGCCCCGGGAATGGTCGCGAGCAGGTGCGCCGCGTGCCGCGGGTCGACGCCGCCGTCGTGCGGTGAGGCGACGATCAGCGTCGGCCGCCTCACCGCGCGTTCCGCCTGCACGTCACCGGGGTCACGCAGGTCGGCGAGGAACCCGCTCCCCGACCGCATCGCAGAGAACAGCGCGATCAGCTCCGCGCGGTCGGCGGGCGTCAGGTCGTCGATCACCTGACGGACCGGCGCCGTGGACAGGTTCGCCATCATGGTCCGGAGCCCCCGATCGGGTGAGCTGCGCATGACGGACCGCACCGCCGCCCAGGTCACGGCCTCGCACGACGGGCCGAAGACGACGGGCGCCGCCGCTCGCATGACACCGTCGGGGTACGGCAGGGCTGAGCGGGCCGACACGAGCACGAGCCCGTGGACGCGATCGGGCTGCGCCGCGGCGAACGCCACAGCGGTCGGCCCACCCGCCGAGATGCCCATCACCGCCCGGACGTCCCCGAAGCCCAGGTGGCTGCACAGCTGGGTCAGGACGCCCGCGAACGCCGTGGGAGCAGGACCGGCCGACAGGGGCGTCCGACCGTACCCGGGCCGGGACACCAGGAGCACGCTGTATCCGGCCGCGGCCACCTGCTCCTCACCCAGTGAGAGGCCCGCGCGCATGTGGCCGCCGTGCAGCAGCACGACGAGCTCCTGCCCGCCGGGCACCATGCGGTACTCGACGGGTCCGGCGGCCAGCGTTGCCGTCGAGGTGGGCCGATCCATCCGATCACGGTACGACCCCGCCCCTGGACCGGCCCATTGCCGGAGGAGCGGGGCTGCCGAACCGGTCAGTGGTGCCGGAGCGCGTCGATGAGCTCGCCCTTGCGCATCCGGGACCGTCCTTCGACGCCGATCTCGCCGGCGCGGCGCCGCAGCTGCGCCACCGTCCACTCGTCGTAGTCGCGGGCCTGGCCGCCGCGGCGTCCGACCTCGCTGCGGCTGCTCCGCGCGGCGGCGTTGGCGATGCGGGCCGACTTCTCCTTGGAATTCCCCTCCTCCCGCAGGGCCTCGTACATCTCTTTGTCCTTGACGGACGGGCCGGGGTCTTGGCGTGGCACACGAGCCTCCTTCGTGGTCGGCTACCAGGCTGCATCGCGGCCTCGTGGTGCGCGACCGGGGGCGGGCGTCGGGCAGACCCCTGCACACTCGGCCGCTAGGGTTCGCGCCATGGCACGCGGCGGCGACAGCGGCCGACCGCGATGAGTCACCGCAGCCCGTACGCGGTCGTCGCGACCGCGCTCACGCTCAGCAGGGTCCTCCTCGCCGTCCCGCTCGCCCTGGTGACCGACCACCGCGTGGCGATCACCCTGCTGCTCACGGCGGGGGCGACCGATGCCCTCGACGGCCCGTGCGCCCGCCGCGGCGGGGTGGCGGGGCCGGCCGGCGCACGGCTGGACTCGGCGGCGGACGGCATGTTCATGGTGGCCGTGCTGGTGCTGCTCACCCGGTGGCTCGGTGACGACGTCCTGGTGTTCGCACCCTGGGTCGGTGCCGTCGCGGCGGTCCGGGTCGCAGCGCTGCTCATCGGCCGGGTGCGGTTCGGGCGATGGGGTTCGGTCCACACCTGGGGCAACAAGGCGGCGGGTGTCGCGGTGGTGGGCGCCCCGCTGCTCGTGCTCGCCGGGTGGACCGCGGGGCTCTGGGTCGTGCTGGCTCTCGCCGGCGCCTCGGCGATCGAGGAGCTGGTGCTGCAGGCCACCTCCGGCACGTTCGACCCGGAGCTGCGCGGCCTGCGAGGACGGTAGGGCGCCGCCCCGGCGCCTACGAGTCAGCGTGGCGCCTGCGGACGGTCGACGGCCTCCGCCGCGAACGTCCGGATCCGGGCCACCTCGTCGGCCGACAGGTCGAGCGACTCCAGGAGACGCCGGTGCAAGTCAGGGTCGACCCCCTCAGCGGTGGCGTGCCATGCCTGCTGGCGGTCGGAGCCGATGCCGGCCCCGTCGAGCAGCGCGACGAGCGTCACCTTGTCGATCGACCACGTCCGGTCGCCCTCGCGACCGGCCGCGAGCGCACCGAGGACCGTCCGCTGCCGGGCACGCAGGGCTTCGATCTGGTCGCCGAGCTCAGCGAGCCTGACCGCCAGAGCCGCGACGAGCTGCGGTGTCGCAGCGTCGAGCACCCGGCCGATCTCCGCCAGGGGGAGCCCGGCCTGGCGCAAACGGCAGATCATCGCCAGGCGCGCGACGTCGTCCGCGTCGTAGAGCCGGTAGCCGGCCGCCGAGCGGGCCGACGGGCGCAGCAGCCCGAGCCGGTCGTAGTACAGCAGCGTGGTCCGGGACAGCCCGAACCGCGCGGCGAGCCGGCCGACTGTCAGCTCCTCGGATCCGCCGACGTCTGGTCCACCAGGCATCGGCCCGTGCTCAGGTAGTGGTTCGCCTGCTCCTCGCGCAGCCGCCACAGCCGCCGCTGCTCGTCCGCCGTCCAGCCGAGCACGTCCTGCACCCCGGCCGGGCCGAGGGCGGTCGCGGTCGTGCGCAGCCGCGCTGCCGTCGTCCGCGGGCCGGTGGCGCTCAGCTCGAACCACAGCGTCCGGACGCTGAGCCCCGGGCGCACGGTCGTGTAGTCGATGCGGGTCGGCGGTTCGTACCTCGTGGTGATCCATGTCTCGCCCCGCTCCCGTGTGAACACGCAGCCCAGCTCGGCCGCACCGCTGTCGCTGTGCACCATCGTGCAGGACCAGTCGGGGATCCAGTCGTACTCCCTCACCGGGCACAGCAGCTCGAACACCTCCTGCGGCGTTCCGGTGAAGGTGAGCGGGATGTCGACGACGATTCGCGCGGGCGGTCTGACGGGCGGCGGGGTGGAGAGCATGGCACCACGGTCGACCGTGCACCCGTAGACAGGTCAAGCGGCCCACGCCGCTAGGCGAGCTTGCGGCGGTAGGTCGCCATCGCGGCGACGTAGGCGATCACCAGGAGGCCCACGCACCAGGCGAGCGCGGTCCACAGCTCGGTGCCGACCGGCTGCTGGGTGAGCAGGTTGCGGATCGCGTCGACGATCGAGGTCACCGGCTGGTGCTCGGCGAAGGCACGTACCGGGCCCGGCATGGTGGCGGTCGGCACGAACGCCGAGCTGATGAACGGCAGCAGGACGAGCGGGTAGGAGAACGCGCTCGCACCGTCGGCGGATGTGGCCGTCAGACCCGGGATCACGGCGATCCACGTGAGGGCCAGGGTGAACAGGGCCAGGATGCCGACGACCGCGAGCCACGCGCCCAGGCCGGCGCCCGATCGGAATCCCATGAGCAGCGCGACACCCACGACGACCACGAGCGAGACCGCGTTGGCGACCAACGAGGTGAGCACGTGCGCCCAGAGCACCGACGACCGCGCGATCGGCATGGACCAGAACCGCTCGACGATGCCGCCCTTCATATCGAGGAACAGCCGGAACGCGGTGTAGGAGATACCCGAGGCGATGGTGATGAGCAGGATGCCGGGCAGCAGGTACGTCACGTACGGCTCGGCCTGGGACCCGGTGTCGATCGCGCCGCCGAACACGTAGACGAACAGCAGCATGAACGCGATCGGCATGACCGCGGTGGTGATGATCGTGTCGAGACTGCGCGTCACGTGGCGCAGGGACCGGCCCAGCAGGGCGCCGGTGTCACTGACGAAACCTGTGGTCATCACTGGTCCTCCTTCGCGGGTACTGACGTCGCAGCGGGGTCGGCACCGGCGGGATCGACCCCGCCGGGGCCCGCCTCACCGAGGTTCGCGCGGTGACCGACGAGGGCCAGGAAGACGTCCTCGAGGGTCGGCTGCTTCTCGACGTACTCGACGGTGGCGGGCGGCAGCAGCCTCCTGAGCTCGTCGAGCGTGCCGGTCACCAGGATCTGGCCGCCGTGCAGGATCGCGATGCGATCGGCGAGCTGTTCCGCCTCGTCCAGGTACTGGGTGGTGAGCAGCACCGTGGTGCCACCCGCTGCGAGCTCCTTGACGGCCCGCCACACCTCCAGGCGCGCCTGGGGGTCGAGCCCGGTCGTCGGTTCGTCGAGCACGATGACCGGCGGGTCGCCGATGAGGCTCATCGCGATGTCGAGGCGTCGGCGCATCCCCCCCGAGTACGTCGACACCCTGCGCGCCGCCGCGTCGCTCAGGCCGAAGCGGCCGAGCAGCTCATCGGCGACGGCGCCCGGGGTCGTCAGATGCCGCAGCCGGGCGATCAGGACGAGGTTCTCGCGCCCGGTGAGGAGCTCGTCGACGGCCGCGAACTGGCCGGTGAGACTCATCGACGCCCGCGCGTCACCCGCCTGTGTGACGACGTCGAAGCCGTTGACCAGAGCGGTGCCGCCATCGGCACGCAGCAGCGTGGCCAGGATCCGCACGACGGTGGTCTTGCCGGCACCGTTCGAGCCGAGCAGGGCGACGATGCTGCCGCGCCCGACGTCGAGGTCCACGCCGCGCAGCACCGCCAGCTCCTGGTACGACTTCCGCAGGCCGCGCACGCGGATCGCCGGGGCAGGGGCCGGGGCGGCGGTCACGAGTCGACCCCCCGGTCCCCTGCGGCGGCGTCGATGGCATGGGTCAGCCGGGCACGCTCCTTGTCGATCCACCGGGCGCCGCCGTAGGCCTGGGCGAACGCCTCGGCGAACTCCACCGGGTCGTCCCCGACGATCTCGCGCACCGAGGTGCCGTCGGCCGCCGCCCGCTCCCACAGGTCGGCGAAGTCGCCGAACATCGTGACGAGCACGGCGCCGTCGGTGACCCCGCCGAAGTACATGAAGTACCGCTGCAGGGCCTTGGCTGCTCCGGCGTACGGCTCCGGGAGCGCGTCGAGACGGGCCTTGTCCAGCTTGTACTGCCGCTTCTGCTCGAGCGATCCGGTGACCGTCTCGATCCACTTCGCTGCCATGTCAGCCGTTCCCTTCGTGGAGCTGTCCCAGTCGTTCGGAGAGGAAGGCCCAGGTGCGCCAGAACTCGTCGAGGTACTCCCGGCCCTGGGGGTTGAGCGAGTAGACCTTGCGCGGCGGCCCCTTCTCGGAGGGGACCTTCTCGACGTCGACGAGGCCGCGCTGCTCGACCCGGACGAGCAGCGCGTACACGGTGCCCTCGGCGATGTCGACGAAGCCCTCCTCGCGCAGCCGCGCGGTGATCTCGTACCCGTACGCGGGCCTGACCAGCAGGATCGCCAGGACGATCCCTTCGAGGGTGCCCTTGAGCATCTCGGTCATCTGCTTGCCCACGCCGGATCTCCGCTCGCTACTCAGTGGTGATGACTACCGGTAGACAGTATCACTGAGTAGCGAGGTGGCCAAGGGGGTGCCAGGCGGGACGATCCGCGTCGGGGGCGGCCGAGGGCGCTGCGACGTCCTACAGGTTGAACCCGCCCGAGGCCTCGACGTCCTGCCCCGTGACCCAGGCGGCCTCCTCGGACAGCAGGAAGGCGATGACGCGCCCGACGTCCTGGGACTCCCCGATCCGACCCAGCGCGGTCCGGGCCGCCAACGGCTCGATCACCTCGGGGTGCGTGGTGAAGGCGTCACCGCCGAGGCTGGTCCGCGTCGCGCCCGGTGCCACCGAGTTCACCCGGATGCCCCGCGGCGCGAGCTCCTTGGCCAGGTAGCGGGTCATCACGACCAGACCACCCTTCATGGCCGCGTAGGCGGAGTACCCGGGTTCCAGACCGAGCCGGTGGGAGGCCGCGGTGCTCGTGGTGTTGACGATGGCGCCGCCGTCCGCCACGAGCGGCAGCAGCGCCTGGGTGAGGAGGTACGGGCCCTTGAGCAGCACGCGGTAGAGCGAGTCGAGCTGGTCCTCGGTGGTGTCCTCGACGAGCGCCGCGCGGGCGAAGCCGGCGTTGTTGACCAGACCGGTGAGCCGGCGCTCGTCCCAGGTCTCGGCGAGGGCCTGCCGGACCTGCGCGACGAAGTCGGGGAACGTCTCGGCCCGGCCGGTGTCCAGCGGCAGCGCCACGGCGGTACCCCCGACCTGCTCGACCTGGTCGACGGTCTGCAGGGCACGGTCACGACGGGCGTTGTAGGTGACGATCACCCCGCAGCCGCCCCGCGCGACCTCGACGGCCGTTCCTTGCCCGATCCCGGAGCTGGCGCCGGTGATGAGAGTGATGTCCATGGTGGTGCCTCCTGGCGACGAGGTGACGGCGCCGCGCACACGTCGCGGACACGGCACGTCTGGTGCCGATCGCCGGTCTCCAGCACACCAGCGGGACCCTGCGCGCACCTAGACCGATCCCCGCAGGCTCTTGCCTGATCCTGCTCAGATCGGCAGCAACGGGTGGTCACCCCGACGACCGGCTGGTTACATCGCCGACATGGTCCTCGACGAGCTACGTGCCCTCATCACCCGCCACGCCCGTGCCGGCATCACCAGCACGCCCGACGGTGTGCACGTCTCGCTGGTCGAGGAGCCCGGTCCCCCGGCGCCCTCGACCACGGGCACCGTGCTGGCCGTGGTCGCCCAGGGCGCCAAACGCCTCGCCCTCGGCGACCGCGTGTACGAGTACCACGCGGGGCAGTACCTCGTGGCCTCGCTCGACCTGCCGGTCACGGGCCGGTTCACCGAGGCGAGCCCCGAGCGACCGGCGCTCGGGGTCGGCCTCACCTTGCGGCCGTCGGTGATCGCCGAGCTCATGCTGCACCCCGGTGCCCGCGATCTGCCCCGTCCCGGGCGCGGCACCGCGGTCCCGTCCGGCGTCGCCGTGAGCGACGCCCCACCCGCCCTGCTCGACGCGGTGCTGCGGATGCTCCGACTGCTCGACCGACCTCGGGACCGGCCGGTCCTGGGCCCGCTGGTCGAGCGCGAGATCCTGTGGCTGCTCATGACCGGCGAGCAGGGCGCGACCGTGCGGGAGCTCGGGCTCGCGGACAGCAGCCTCCACCACATCGGCCACACCGTGCGCTGGCTGCGGGACCACTACGCCGAACCGGTGCGCGTCGACGACCTCGCCCAGCTCGCCCGGATGAGCCCCTCGGCCTTCCACCGCACCTTCCGCGCCGTCACCGCGCTGAGCCCGATCCAGTTCCAGAAGCAGATCCGGTTGCAGGAGGCCCGGCTGCGGCTCGTGCTCGACCCGGGCGACGTCGCCGGCGCCGCCCACGCCGTCGGCTACGAGAGCCCGTCGCAGTTCAGTCGGGAGTACCGGCGCCAGTTCGGCGCACCTCCAGGGCTGGACGCCGGGCGCCTGCGGGCCGCGGCCGGACGGCAGGTGCTCGCATGACCCGCCTGGTGCCGGTCGGCGTGCACCGTTCCCGGGCGCTGCTGCCCGCCGTCGCCAGTGCCGAAGGGCACCGCGCCACACCCCTCGAGCTCTTCTTCGACCTCGCCTACGTCTTCGCGTTCACGCAGGTCAGCAGGCTGATGGCGGAGCGGCACGACCCCGTCGGGCTGGTGCAGGGCCTCGTCGTGCTCGCCCTGCTGTGGTGGTCGTGGACGGCGTTCAGCTGGCTGTCGAACCACGCGCACGCCGATGAGGGAGCCGTCCCGGTCGCCGTCATCGTGGC
>JAKLPK010000205.1 GCA_022013895.1 Cellulomonas sp.
CGCGGGTCATGGCAGCGGCCATGTCGTCCTCCTGAACGGCTCGAGGGTCGCCTTCCCCAGCGTCCTCATGTGCCCAGGTGGAGCCCCGACGGGGCTACGCGGTGCAGCGGTACCAGGATGCCTGATGAATGCCGTTCGCGACAGCCGCCACGCTAGAGCTGGTCGCGGATGGCCTTCATGGCCCTCTTGCGGACCGAGCGTTCGAGGCGGTCCAGGTAGAGCAGCCCGTCGAGGTGGTCCATCTCGTGCTGCAGGCAGCGGGCCATGAGCTCGGTGCCCTGGACGACCACCTCGTGGCCGTCCAGGTCCGTGCCGACCACCCGCGCGTACCAGGCGCGATGCGTCGGATACCACAGCCCGGGGACCGACAGGCAGCCCTCGTCGCCGTCCTGGTACTCCTCGGCGGACGTCTCGACCAGGACCGGGTTGAGCACGTAGCCGATCTCGTCCTCGATGTTCCAGGAGAACGCCCGCAGACCGACGCCGATCTGGTTGGCCGACAGCCCGGCGCGCCCCTCGTGGTCGACCGTCTCGAGCAGGTCCGTGACCAGGCCACGGACCCGGTCGTCGATGGTGGTGATCGGCTCGCACGGCGTGCGCAGCACGGGGTCAGGGACGATCCGGATGTCTCGCATGGCCATGTACTGATCCTCCCACGAAGAGCACCCGGCAGTCCGCGCTATGCTTTGTACTGACCAGTCAGCCTAGGAGTGTTGATGACTTCATCCCATGTCTCCCGCGGCGGTGCGCGCAGCGCTGTCGAGACCACCACCCGCCCCGCGGTCCGCGCGCAGAACCTGTCGTTGCACACGCGGCGGGGAGTCGTCTACGGCCCGGTCGACCTCACGATCGAACCGGGGACACTCACCGTCGTGCAGGCCCCGCAGGGCGGCGGACGCAGCAGCCTGCTCCTCACGCTGGCCGGACGGATGCGCCCCGACACCTCGTCGCGCCTGACCGTGCTCGGCGAGCGGCTGCCGTCCCGCGCCCGCCAGGTGCAGCGACGAAGCGCGATCGCCGGGTTCGCCGGCATCGACCAGCTCGACGACTCGGTGACGGTGGCCGATGCGGTCCGTGAGCGGCTGAGCTGGATGGCGCCGTGGTACCACCGGGTGCCACGCGCCGACCAGGCTGCCGTCGACGCGCTCGTCGCACCGGTGTTCGGCCCCCGCCCGCACCCGCGCGCCGCAACCGTGATCTGGGACCTCGACGAGGTCGACGCGATGCTGCTGCGGATCTCCTTGGCGTTCGCCACCCGACCCGAGCTGCTCGTCGTCGATGACATCGACCAGGTCCACGACGACCGGCGACGTCAGACGCTGTGGTCCTGCCTCGAGGCGCTCGCCGGCACCGGCACCACCGTCGTCGCCGCCGTCGCATCCCTCGACGAGGTCGCGCGCATGAGCTGGCAGACGCCGCCCGCGCAGATCTCGCTCGCCTCGGGCCCGCACGCCATCCCCGCCTGACCCTTCACACCACAAGGACTCCCCCGTGCTCTCCCTCACCACCACCGGCACCGAGCTGCGGCGCTTCCGCCGCGGCATCCTGCCGAAGGCCGCCATCGCGGCGATCATCCTGATCCCGCTCCTCTACGGGGCGCTGTACCTCTGGGCCTTCTGGGACCCGACCGGACGCCTCGACCGGCTGCCCGTGGCACTCGTCAACTCCGATGTCGGCGCCACGAACGACGGCGTGGCGCTGGACGCCGGTGACGATGTCGTCGCCCAGCTCGTCGAGTCCGGCGACCTCGACTGGGTCGAGGTGGACGCCGACGACGCACTCGCCGGGGTGAAGGCCGGCGACTACTACTTCGCCGTCACGATCCCCGCGTCGTTCTCCGCCGATGTCGTCTCGGCAGGCGGGGACGACCCGACCTCGGCACGCATCGAGGTCACCTACAACGACGCCAACTCCTTCCTGGCGAGCACCTTGGGCCGCAGCGCCATGACCCAGGTGCGGGACGCCGTCGCCTTGTCGATCGGGCAGCAGGAGGTCGACAAGGTCCTGGTCGGGCTCGGTTCGGCGCGCGACGGGTTCGCCCAGGCCAGCGACGGTGCGATCACGCTCGCCGCGGCCTCCGGCCAGCTCACCAGCGGCGCCCAGCAGGTTGCCGACGGGGCGACGACGGCCGCCACCGGGGCCGCGAGCCTCGCCAGCGGGGCCGCGACGGCCGCCGCCGGAGCATCCTCGCTCGCCGACGGAGCCGCCTCGCTCGACTCCGGAGCGGCAACCCTCGCCGCCGGAGCCAGCAGCGCCGCCACCGGTGCGGCTGCCCTGTCCACCGGCGCATCGCAGCTCTCCACGGGTGCCACCAGCGCCGCGACCTCCGCGGCGTCCCTGTCGACGGCCGCGACGGCGATCGCCGCCGGGGTCGACGCGACCAGCACGAGCGTCACGGAGCTGTCGAGCGAGCTCGGTGCGTTCGCGACCGACCTCCCCGGTCTCATCGGCTACCTGAAGACGCGTGCCGCGGCCGGCGACACGGATGCGGCCGCTCAGCTGACCACTCTCGTCAAGGATGTGTCGGCCCTGCCGACGACCGACGAGACGACAGCCATGCTGGCCGACCTCCAGAAGCTCGACGCCGGCGCCGGACAGCTCGCCGCCGGCGCGAGCGCGCTGTCCACCGGCCTGACGACCTTGTCCGGCAAGACGTCCGAGCTCGCGACCGGGGCCTCGTCGCTGGCCACCGGGACGAGCCAGGTCTCCACCGGCGCCACCACGCTGGCTTCAGGAGCCGACTCCGTCTCGACCGGTGCAGCCGCGCTGGCCGCCGGCACCGCAACCCTGTCCGCCGGGGCGTCCGACCTGTCGACAGGTGTCCAGAGCCTGTCGAGCGGGGCCGCCCAGATCGCCGACGGCACCGACCAGGTGACCGCCGGCGCCCAGACGCTGGGGACCTCGCTCGCCGATGGCGTCACCGAGATCCCCGACGACAGCTCGGCCACCCGGACCCAGCGCGCCGCCACCATCTCCGACCCGGTGACGCTCACCAGCACCGACCTCGCCCAGTCCCAAGGATTCGGCGAGGGCTTCGCCCCGTTCTTCCTCTCGCTGGCCCTGTTCGTCGGCTCACTCATCACGTGGCTGCTCCTGCGCCCCGTGCCGAGCCGCGCGTTGGCCGGACCGGCGAGCAACCTGCGGGTCGCCCTCGCTGGCTACCTGCCGGCTGCGGCGATCGGCGCGCTCCAGGTGGCCGTCATGCTCACGGTGATCCACATCGGGCTCGGGCTGTCGATGGCCTCGGCCTGGGGCACCGTCGCACTGACCCTGCTGGTCGCGGCGGCCTTCATCGCGCTGCAGCAGATGCTGCTGGCCCTGCTCGGCAGCGCGGCGGGAAAGGTCGCGATCCTCGCGGTCCTCATGCTCCAGCTGGCGTCCTCCGGCGGCACCTACCCGGTGGAGACCACACCACTGTTCTTCCGGGTGATCCATCCCCTGCTGCCGATGAGCTACGCGGTCACCGGGCTGCGGCACACCATCACCGGGGAGCTGGGGGCCGCCGCGCTCTGGCAGTCCGTCCTCGTGCTGGTTGCGGTGCTGATCGGATCGTTGGCCGTCACCGTGTGGCGTACCGGGCGGCTACGGAGCTGGACGATGGCGCGGCTGCACCCCGCCCTGTCCCTCTAGACTCAGCGCACCATGAGTGCAACGCGCGAGCAGATCCTCATCTCGGCACTCGCCCTGGCTGCCGACCAGGGGGTGGCTGCGACCTCGGTCGACGACATCGCCACCCGGGCGCGGGTCGCCAAGGGCAGCATCTACTACAACTTCGGGACGAAGTCGGCTCTCTTCGAGGCGGTCTTGTCCGAGGGGGTGCTGCGGCTCAACGACCACCTGCGCGCCTCCACGGCCGGGCTGCACGGGCGGCCGGCCATCGAGGCGCTCGTCGGTGAGCTGCTGGAGCGGATCCACGAGAACCCGGACCTCGCCAAGTTCGCGGTCGCGGAGATGTTCCGCACAGGTCGCGACTGGCAGGACTCGATCCGGCAGGTGCGCGAGCAGGTGATCGAGTCGATCGCCGAGATCGTCGCCGACGCGTGGCCGGAGCGGGACCCGGCGCTCACCGCGGCCGCCATCTTCGGGGCCACGCTCGTGACGGGTCTGGTCTGGCTGGTGTTCGAACCCGAACGCCAGATCGAGCAGGTGCGGGCGGCCATTCTGCAGACCCTCGTCTAGGGTCCGTGTACCGACACGACGAAGCCCGGGGCGGTCTGGCCGCTCCGGGCTTCGTGTGCAGATGAGCCTGGGCTGTCAGCCCAGGTCGGGGCGCTGCGTCGGGATTCCCGTGAGCAGCTGGCGCACCTCGTCCTCGTGGAACCGGCGGTGACCACCGAGGGTCCGGACGGCGGAGAGCTTGCCGGCCTGCGCCCACCGGGTCACGGTCTTCGGGTCCACCCGGAACAGGACCGCGACCTCACCGGGGGTGAGCAGGTTGCCCTGAGAGAGCGGGGACTCGGTGATGGAAGTGCGCATCGGAAACGCTCCAGTCGTTCGATAGCTCGGCCGACCCCGTGGGTCCCGTAGCTTTGCGTCCCCACCTTGCGGTGGGTTTGCCCTTTTCGCTGACGGGGGGAACTATGCCCGATTCGTGACCATGTGCGCAAGCCGCGTATCGCCCGGATGCCCGGGTGAAACGCGCCGATATGGGTGCTTGCACCCAAGATCCCTGGCCAGAGCCCCGGCGCGGGTAACGCGCGCGATGGAAGGGGTCGCCCAAATGGAGCAGATCGGCACGGATCGGACACCTGGTCGCCGCACCCGTCGGGCCTCAGGAGCCTGACTCCCGGCAACCGCGGACTCACCACCCCCAGGAGGAGTCCACATGCGGCTCCGGGCAGTCCGTCGCACCGTCCGGCAGCTTCTCGAAGTGCCAGACCTCGTTCGCATACGTCCGGCAGAGCCCGAACTCCAGCCCGTGATCGGTCAACCAGGAGGCGCCCTCCGTCCCTCCGACGTCGATCGCCAGCCCCTGGACGTGGGCGGAGAGCTCCGGAGGCAGGACCCACCGGTGGGCCTCGACCGGGTCGCCGTGACGTGCGAGCGCCTTGTCGACGATGGCCTGCTGGTCCTGCGCCGACCGCCAGCCCGAGGTGATCTCGAGCGGGACACCGTCGGCGGCGGCCGCTTGCTGAGCCAGGGCGAACCGCCGGGCGAGCTCGGTGTCGAGTGCGGTCGCCGCCGGGCCCGGTTCCGCACCGGCCTCGACACCCACGGCCGTCGTCTCGTTCCGGACGGCGCCGAGCACGAGGAGCGTCACCACGATGACCACCAGGGAGACGGCCATCGCCGACGCCCGCCCGTGGACAGTCCGCGGTCGGGTTGCTGATCGGCGGCCAGGTCGAGGAGTATGCATGCCCTCCACGGTGCCGATCCGGGCCGGACATGCGCATCAGTCCAGGAGCCGACCGCACCGGCTCGTCCGGCCGCCCGAGCGAGGGGCGAGCCGCTACCGTGGGCGGACCCGGCACCGCACGATGGACGAGAACCATGCGCCCACTGAGCTGGTCGCCCAACGGAGCGTGCGACGTTCATGACATGCTCGTGCGGCCGGTCGACGATGCGCCGGGCGCAGGGCTGAACTCGCCCCGAATACCCTCGGCCCGGTCGGGCCGAGGCACTGTAGGCCAGCACGGCCCCACCGTGCGCCGCTGGGCATCGATGCGACAGCCGAGGTCGCGACGCGCCACCTGGGAACCGCGCTCGAGATCAGGGGCGTCCAGGAGTCAGAAGGGAATCGCGGCTGCAACGACGGCGGCAGGGGCGTGTCCCCGTCGGCCATACACCCGCCCCAAGACCCACAGCGAGCGGGAGGTGTACACCCCGAAGCACAGCAAGCCGCGCCGGTCTCGATGCCGAGGCGGCTCGCGAAGAAGACGCCGCCGACTTGGTGTAGCACCCTCACCGGACCGCATCGGACGCTCCCCCGCGTCCGGGACGACAAGCGGCCGGCTCCACACGCGGCGATCCGTGCGCCGACTGTGTGCACAACGGCGAACTCGACTTCGAGCGGCCCTGGGAACCGGGGAAGCCCTACCGGCACATCTACCAGCCGAAAGTCGTCGCGGTGGGTCTGCCGTCCTGCCGAGGTGAGTTTCGTTTGCACGATCCGCGCACATACGCCTCACTCTCAGCGTCCGCGGGAATCCCCGCCCACCGGATCACGGACTGCATGGGCCACGCCTCTGAGATCGCCGTCCGCGCGATCTCAGGCACTAGCTCGCCAACCGCCGCCGTCATGGAATCTACTACCGAGGCAACTCACCGCTCAGACGCCCTCTGCGTGTACCCCGCCAGCCGCCATGAGCTGACGCCCTACTGGGACATAGCGCGTCAATCGAACCTCGGTGCTGAGTCCAGTCGCAAAGTTCGCTGGCAGGCCAACCCAGAACGATTTGATTGCCTCCAGGATATCATCGCGATGCGAAAGGCCGTTCGCAATTAGGTAGCCGAGGCCCAGCGCGATGACTTCGAATGAGGTGTTCAGGAAGGCCCCCGTAAACCTACCCAACGTGGGATTCCACTTCCGGAAGGAGTTCTCACCAGCCTGCGCATCAATCAGATCGAACGTTCGCTTGAAGGTGTCCTCAAGAGCATCCTTGTTGGCGGGGAACTCCTGTGCGAGCTTCACAGCTCGGCGGTCGAGAAACGAGGCAAATCCTTTGAGCTCCGACTGGGCCAGACGGTCAATCGTGTGCAGCACCAAGAAGCGCAGAACCAGCTCGAGTTGATATTGCTGCATTTCCTTTTGTTCCGGCAACTGGACCGTGTTCTGGAACGCCGGATGGGAAGCGAGCTCCTCAACCCACCTAAAGAACTCGGGCGAGACGCTCACTAGAAGGCAGCTGCGCAACTCTTGAGTAGTCAGCTGAGAGCCGTAACTATTGAGACGCTGGAACAGGTCGTACTTCGCCTGACTTGACGAGTCACGTTCAATGATCTGCACGTCGAGGCGGGAGCGCTTGATGTCCCTCCGTTGCGCCTCTGAAAGGGCTCTCTCACCGGACTCCCAGGTTAGTCCGTCGAGCGCGGGAAGCAGATCATCCTCAGTCATGGACATCTCTAGCGGCGCAACCAGCTTCCCCTCTTGATCCTTCAGAAGCCCTTGGAGCTGCAGCAGCGTGCTGACTCTCTGAAGACCGTCCACGAGCTCCCACTCCCCGCCACCCGAGGTGGAGACGAAGATGGGTGGCAGGGGAATCCCCAGCAGAATGCTCTCGATCAGCCGCGACTTCTGGTTCGCGTCCCACCGGAAGAACCGCTGGAACTCAGGGTGCACGACGAGTTCTCCCGATTGGTACATAGAGGTGAGTTCACCAATCGACATCGAGAGCTGATCCGTCCGAATCTCTCGTCGCCTCTTGCGTGTCTGCTCCTCAAGAGTGGCGGCGTCACTCATTAGGCCGGTCACCAACCTTCCATGCGCTGAAGCTCGCGCGCCAGGTGCGCGAGATCGGGATAGATCATCGACTCAGTGAAGCCGACGAAGGAGAGTTCTTGGTGCAATTCCCGGCAAGTACCGTCGTAGACGTATTTCCGAATCACTCCGGCGAGCCCGGCTTCGTGCGCAGCCATCTGATCGAGAGGTGACATTTCGGTCCCGTGCAGAGTAAACGCGCCGCGCTGGGCGACGATCCTGGGGCTGTTATGAGTCCCGTAAACCGCGACCGGTTCCTTGGCGCGCCATGCAAGCGATTCGGATGTGTTGGCGGCTGGCGCCCAGCGGACGCTAGCTTCATCGGCTACCGTGAGAATCTCGATTGGGGTGTCAATCAAGGCCTTCACGTGCTCGTTCCACTTCACAGGATCAAGCGTCCAGATTGTTGGGCGCGAGTCCGGATCGTTCGCTTGGTCATCACCAAGGCGGTCCGAGCTTGTCGCGAAGTAGGCGGCGATCAGCAAGTTCTCCGACCAATCCAGGAGCCGCGTGTCGATCCCGTAGTGCTGCATCGAGAACAGCTGCTCCAGCAGCCCCGCTGAGGCTGAAACAGCCGGGAGGTACGGCAGGCTTCGCTCCCTGAAACGCGCCAGAAGCCGGGACTCGCGATCCCAGATGTCCTGTACAGTGCGCGCCGGGTCCCTGGCGATCTTCGGCAGCAGGGCGTACGTCTCGCTGGGCTGCCCTCGAAACCAGAGCGCGTGATCGACAGTGGGACGCATATCCATGATGGCGGCGACAAGATCCGCTATCGAAGTTACGTGCTGGGATGGGGTGGGCTCGGCGGCTGCCCCTGCTCCGGTCGTCACGCCTCAAGACGATACCGGGCCGCGCCGACACAGAGGCAGGATAAGTCGGAGCCCATTCGGGCCCTCGCCTGGCGGGCACCCTTCTCCCGACAGGATCGCCTGCGCGGGTCGCGTCGGTGGGCCAGGTGGGGCTTGAACCCACGACCGACGGATTATGAGTCCGCTGCTCTGACCGGCTGAGCTACTGGCCCCG
>JAKLPK010000206.1 GCA_022013895.1 Cellulomonas sp.
AGCACCGGCTCGACATCACCGAGGTGGCGCTGTCCCAGGTCACCGACGAGTTCCTGGCGTACCTGCGGGCCGCCGACGGGGGCGGCTGGGACCTGTCGCAGGCCTCGGAGTTCCTGGTGGTGGCCGCGACCCTGCTCGACCTCAAGGCGGCGCGGTTGCTGCCTACCGGGGACGTCGAGGACGCCGAGGACCTGGAGCTGCTGGAGGCCCGCGACCTGCTGTTCGCCCGCCTGCTGCAGTACCGGGCGTACAAGGAGATCGCGGCTGATCTCGCACAGCGCTGGGCGATCGGCGCGCGCTCGTACCCGCGTGCGGTGTCCCTCGAACCGCACCTGGCTGCGCTGCTGCCGGACCTGGTGTGGACCCTGGGGCCGGAGGGGCTCGCCGAGCTCGCGGCCAAGGCTCTGGCCCCGCGCCCGGCACCTCCCGGTGTCGACCTGTCCCATCTGCACGCCCCGCCGGTGAGTGTGCGGGAGCAGGCCGCCGTGCTCGCCGACCGGCTGCGACGCCACCCGTCGATGTCCTTCCGGGACCTGGTCGCCGATGCGGGTGAGCCGATCGTGGTGGTCGCCCGGTTCCTGGCGCTGCTCGAGCTGTTCCGGGACGGGTCGGTCGCGTTCGACCAGGTGGTGGCCCTCGGCGAGCTCAGCGTCCGGTGGACCGGGACCTCGGACGGCGAGATCGAGCTGACCACCGACTACGACGAAGGGAGCGCACCGTGAGCGAGACGAAGATCGATGAGCTGGGGTTCGACGTCGACGAGCTTCCGGGAGGTGCGGCTGCGGCGCTCGAGGCCGTGCTCATGGTCGCCGATGAACCGGTGCCGGCCGTGCGGCTGGCCTCCGTGCTGGCGCTGCCGACCGAACGGGTCGAGGAGCTCCTGCTCCAGCTGGCCGCGCAGTATCGCGGTGACGCCGGACAGCGCCCCCGTGGCTTCGAGCTGCGGCAGGCGGGCGCCGGATGGCGGTTGTACTCGGCCCCCGCGCACGCTGAGGTCGTCGGCCGCTTCGTGGTGGACGGGCAGACCGCCCGGCTCACGCAGGCCGCGCTGGAGACGCTCGCGGTCGTGGCGTACCGCCAGCCGGTCAGCCGAGGCCAGGTCTCGGCGGTGCGCGGGGTCAACGTCGACGGTGTGATGCGCACCCTGTCGACCCGAGGTCTGGTGGCCGAGGTGGGTCAGGACCAGGCCACGGGTGCGGTGCTGTACGGGACCACGGGATACTTCTTGGAGCGGATGGGCCTGACGACCCTCGACGAGCTCCCCGCACTGGCTCCCCACCTGCCCGCTCTGTCCGAGCTGGCCGACCTCGACGAAGGACTGCGATGACCGACGTGCACGACCCCGACGGCGTACGCCTGCAGAAGGTGCTCGCCGGTGCGGGCCTGGGCTCGCGGCGCTCCTGCGAAGAGCTGATCTCGCGCGGCCGGGTCCAGGTGGACGGTCAGGTGGTCCGTGAGCTGGGGGTGCGCGTCGACCCGGTGCACGCCGTCATCCACGTCGACGGTGAGCGGCTGGTCCTGGACACCGGCATGGTGACCATCGCCCTCAACAAGCCGTTCGGGGTGGTCTCCTCGATGCACGACGAGCAGGGGCGACCCGATCTGGCGCCGTACGTGCTCAACCGTGAGGAGCGGCTGTTCCACGTCGGGCGGCTCGACGAGGAGACCGAGGGGCTGCTGCTGCTCACCAACGACGGCACGCTCTCGAACCGGCTCACGCACCCCTCGCACGGGGTGGTCAAGACCTACATGGCGCAGGTCGAGGGCAAGGTGCAGGCGGGGCTCGGCAAGAAGCTGCTCGCCGGTATCGAGCTCGAGGACGGGCTGGCGACGGTGGACCGGTTCCAGCTGGTCCAGACCAACGGGCGTGAGTCGCTCGTGGAGATCGACCTGCACTCGGGCCGCAACCGTGTCGTGCGCCGTGTCCTGGAGGAGGTCGGGCACCCGGTGGTCCGGCTGGTGCGGACCAGGTTCGGGCCGATCCGGCTGGGGGAGCTGCGCCCGGGCCGCACCCGCGTGCTGTCCACCGTGGAGGTGGGGTCGCTCATGACGGCGGCCGGCCTGTGACCTCAGTCGCACCGGCGCACCAAGGCTCGACCGCGACCGTCGGACCCGTCCGGGTGGTGGGGACCGGTCTGCTCGGCGCCTCGGTGGGGCTCGGGCTGAGCGCCCACGGTGTGCCGGTCCAGCTTGCCGACCCGTCACGGACGGCTGTGGCGCTCGCCCGGGACGTGGGTGCCGGTCAGCCTGCGCGGGCCGATGACCCGGAACCGGTGCTCGTGGTGGTCGCGGCGCCGCCGGACGTGATCGCCCAGGTGGTCGCTGCCGAGCTGGTGGCGCACCCGGCGGCGGTGGTCACCGATGTGGCCAGCGTCAAGGGTCACGTGCTGGCCGAGCTGCGGGCGTCCGGCGTCGATCTGCGCCGGTACGTCGGTTCGCACCCGATGGCGGGGCGGGAGCGGTCGGGGCCCTCAGCGGCCGTCCCGGACCTGTTCGTCGGTCGTCCGTGGGTGATCGTCGACCCGGGCGGTGCCGATCCGGACGCCCTGCTCGCGGTCCGGTCGCTCGCGGTCGATCTGGGCGCCGTCCCGGTGGCGATGGCGGCCGCCGAGCACGATGCGGCGGTGGCGGCGGTCTCGCACGTCCCGCAGCTCGCGGCGACACTCGTGGCGGGTCGGCTGCGTGCGGCTGCGCCCGCGGCGCTCGGGCTGGCCGGGCAGGGGTTGCGCGACGTGACCCGGATCGCGGCGTCCGACCCGGCGCTGTGGACCTCGATCCTGGCCGGGAACGCCGGGGCCGTGCACCGCGAGCTGGTGGCGCTGCGCGGCGACCTCGATGTCGTGATCGACGCGTTGGCGGATGCCGACCTGGCGAGCGGACCGGAGACGGTGGCCCCCGGTGTGCTGGCTGCGCTAGCCCGTACGTTCGCCGCGGGGAACGCCGGGGTGGCTCGGATCCCGGGCAAGCACGGTGGCAGCCAGCGCACGTATTCGCTGGTCAGCGTGCTGGTTCCGGACACACCCGGATCGTTGGCGGCGCTCCTGGCACTGATCGGCGACGCCGACGTGAACCTCGAGGACCTTGTCCTGGAGCACGCGGCGGGGCGCCCGGTCGGTATCGCGAACGTCTCGGTGCTGCCGGAGTCGGCCGAGCACCTGGAACAGGTCCTCACGGAGCACGGCTGGAAGGTGGCGCGGTGAACGGCGAGGCGTTGGTGATCGCGATCGACGGCCCGTCGGGTTCGGGTAAGTCGAGCGTGGCGCGTGGCGTCGCGCAGGAGCTGGGGCTGGCCTACCTGGACACGGGTGCGATGTACCGCGCCGCCACCTGGTGGTGCCGCGAGCGGGGCGTTCGGCTGGACGACCAGGTGAGCGTCGCACGCGAGGTCGCGGCCTTGCCGTTGGTCATGGGTCTTGACCCGCAGGCACCCACCGTCACGGTCGCCGGGGTCGACGTCGGCGCGGCGATCAGGACGACGGAGGTCTCGCAGGCGGTGAGCGCGGTGGCGACCAACCTCGACGCACGTGCCGAGCTCGGTGCCCGGCAGCGTGACCTCATCGACGCCGAGCGGACGGGCGGTTTCTCCGGTGGGCGCGGGGTGGTGGCCGAGGGCCGGGACATCACGACCGTGGTGGCCCCCGATGCGCCGGTACGGGTGCTGCTCACGGCCTCGGCCCGGGCGCGGCTCGCCCGGCGCGCGCTGGAGGTGCACGGCAGCGACTCGGCGACGGCGCTGGCGGCCACGAGGGACCAGGTGCTGCGCCGCGATGCGGACGACTCGACCGTCGTCGAGTTCCATCAGGCCGCCTCCGGTGTGGTGACGGTCGACTCGACGGAGCTGGACCTGGCGGGGACGGTCGCGGCGGTGCTGGCCGTCGTCGCGGAGCGCACGGGGGTCCGGCCGTGAGCGGGCCGGCCGGACCGGGGCCGTTGGGGCCTGCGTGGGGGCGGTGGCTCGGGCGCTTCGTCGCGCGGGGTCTGTGGAACACGCGGGTGGTGGGCGCCGACCGGGTGCCGCGCAAGGGGCCCGTCGTGCTGGCGGCGAACCATCAGCACGTGCTGGACGGGCCGCTCTTCATCGGTGTGGCACCGCGGCCTCTGCACATCTTCGTCAAGGAGGAGATGTTCACCGGCCCGCTGGGCCTGCTGTTCCGGGCCACCGGCCAGATCCGGACCGATCGCACGAACGGTCGTGCCGCCTTGGCCCAAGGTCTGGCGGTGCTGCGTCGCGGTGGAGCCGTCGGCATCTTTCCCGAGGGAAGCCGCGGTGACGGGGCGGTCGAGAGCGCACGGGCAGGTGTGGCGTGGCTCGCGGTGAACAGCGGTGCACCCGTCGTGCCGGTGGCGATCTGCGGGACCCGTGAGCCCGGGGGGTCGACCGGCCGTCTGCCACCGTTGCGGCGGCGGTTCGTAGTCGAGTTCGGAGAGCCGCTGAACCTTGTCTGCGAGGGGCTGCCGCGCAGGCAGGCGATCGTCGAGGGGACCGAGCAGATCCGGCTCGCGATGGCGGATCTGGTCGACGGAGCGGCCGCTCGGCACGGTCTGGTGCCACCGGGGCCCGTCGGCCAGGGACAATGATCGGGTGACCGACACCTTGCCGCCCCCCGCACCCGATGACGAGGCGCGCGAACGCGCCCTCCTGGCCGGTCTGGCGGAGTACGAGCTCGAGGACGAGGACCGTGCGCTGCTCGACGGTGAACCGGGCGACGAGGGTGTCGCAGCTCCGGCCCCCGTCAAGCCGGTGCTGGCGGTGGTCGGCCGGCCGAACGTCGGCAAGTCCACCCTGGTGAACCGGATCCTGGGGCGCCGCGAGGCCGTCGTCCAGGACACGCCCGGGGTGACCCGCGACCGCGTGAGCTACCCGGCGGAGTGGTCGGGCCGCGAGTTCTCGGTGGTGGACACCGGTGGCTGGGAGGTCGACGTCGCCGGGCTCGACGCCCGCGTGGCGCAGCAGGCCGAGGTGGCCGTCGAGCTGGCCGATGCGGTGCTGCTCGTCGTCGATGCGACCGTGGGGACGACGGACACCGATGAGCAGGTGGTCCGGATGCTGCGGCGTGCGGGCAAGCCCGTCGTGCTCGCAGCGAACAAGGTCGACGGCCCGGGCACCGAGGCGGACGCAGCGACGCTCTGGGGGCTGGGCCTGGGCGAGCCGCATGCGATCTCGGCGCTGCACGGGCGCGGTGTGGGGGATCTGCTGGATGCCGCGATGCGTGCGCTGCCGCGCGAGTCGGCCCGGGGGACGGCGCTGCCGGACGGGCCGCGTCGGGTCGCGCTGGTCGGGCGACCGAACGTGGGCAAGTCGTCGATGCTCAACAAGCTGGTCGGTTCGGAGCGGGTGGTCGTCGACGCGATCGCGGGCACCACGCGTGACCCGGTCGACGAGCTCGTGGTGCTGCGCGGCGAGCCGTGGGTGTTCGTCGATACCGCGGGCATCCGGCGTCGGGTCCACCAGACGACGGGCGCCGACTTCTACGCCTCGTTGCGCACCCAGGCCGCGATCGAGAAGGCCGAGGTGGCGGTCGTGCTGGTGGATGCCTCCACGAGCCTCACCGAGCAGGACACCCGGGTGATCTCCCAGGTGGTGGAGGCGGGACGCGCGCTGGTGATCGCCTACAACAAGTGGGACCTGATGGACGAGGACCGTCGGCCGTTCCTCGAGCGGGAGATCGAGCAGGACCTGGTGCAGGTGCAGTGGGCTCCGCGGGTGAATGTCTCGGCCAAGACCGGCTGGCACACCGACCGGCTGGTGCCCGCGCTCACTACGGCGCTGGAGTCGTGGGACACCCGGGTCTCGACGGGGCGGCTCAACGCGTTCCTGGGTGAGCTGGTGGCGGCGCACCCGCATCCGCTGCGTGGGGGAAAGCAGCCGCGCATCCTGTTCGCGACCCAGGCCTCGACCCGCCCGCCGCGGTTCGTCATCTTCGCGACCGGGTTCCTGGAGGCCGGCTACCGCCGGTTCATCGAGCGCCGCCTGCGCGAGACGTTCGGGTTCGTGGGGTCGCCCATCGAGATCAGCGTGCGGGTGCGGGAGAAGCGGCGGCGATGAGCATCGGTGTCGGTCCCGAGGCGTTTCCAGGGATACCCCCGGGGGTATAGGCTCACGGCCATGATGCGACGTCTTGGTGCGCTGGTGATGGCATTCGTGGCCGGCGCCTTCCTGCTCGCTGCCTGCAGCTCGGGATCGGGTGGCAAGACCCTGGGGGTCGACGAGTTCGCCGATCTCGTGGCGACCGACGGTGTCGTGCTGATCGATGTGCGGACGCCTGAGGAGTTCGCGACCGGGCACCTGGCCGGTGCGCAGAACATCGACGTCGAGTCGAGCGACTTCACCACCCAGATCGCGAACCTCGACACCGCGACGACCTACGCCGTGTACTGCCGGTCCGGGAACCGTTCGCTGACCGCGATGACGGCCATGCAGGACGCCGGGTTCGAGAACGTCTCCGATCTGTCCGGCGGGATCACCGCGTGGGCGCAGGCCGGGCAGCCGGTCGTCACCGACTGATCCGCCGACCAGGTCCCAGGGGACTTGGTCGATCGCACTGCCGTCGACATACTTAGGTAATGCTTACCTCGGTAGACGCGATCCGTGACACCCGGCCCGGGTACCGCCCCTACCGGCTGCGCATCGGCGCGACCCGGGCGCTCACCCCGCACTTCCGGCAGCTCACGTTCATCGGCGACGACCTGTCGACCTTCGGCACCGACGGGCTCGACCAGCGGATCAAGATCCTGGTGCCCTTCGAGGACGGCACCACCTGCTCGCTGGACCAGCCGTCCTGGTACCAGCACTGGCGCACCCTGCCGACCGACCGGCGCAACCCGATCCGCACCCTCACCGTGCGCGCGGTGCGCCCCTGGGCGAACGAGCTCGATGTGATCGTGGCCTCCCACGGCGGGACCGGACCGCTCGGCCGATGGCTCCAGCGGGTGCGACCGGGCGACGAGGTGGTGGTCGTCGGCCCGGACGCCCGCAGCCTGGACTGCGGGCAGGGCATCGACTTCCGTCCCGGACCGGCCGAACGGATCGTGCTGCTGGGCGATGAGACCGCCGCACCCGCGGTGGCGGCGATCTGCGAACAGCTGCCCGCGTGGCGCCGCGCCCTGGTCCTGGTGGAGGTGCCCACTGCGGGCGACCGGTTGCCCGTCGAGCACGGGCCCCACGTCGATCTGCGCTGGCTGCCACGCGCCCACGGTCCCGTCGGGAGCCGCCTGGTGCCCGCCGTGCGCGCGCTGCTGGACCATGCCGGGAATCGGCTCGACGGCGCCCGGACGGCGCAGGCCCAGCACGTGCCCGAGATCGACGTGGACACCGAGCTGCTGTGGGAGGTCCCCACCGCCGGTGCGAGCGCCCAGCTCTACGTCTGGCTCGCCGCCGAGGCCGCCGTGGTCAAGGCCCTGCGTCGGGTGCTGGTCCATGAGCACGGGCTCGACCGCCGCGCGGTGGCGTTCATGGGCTACTGGCGGCACGGCGTCGCCGAGCGTTCGGAGTGAGCCTCGCGGTCGCGCTGCCGCGGGTGGGCCGGACCCGGAGGCGCCGGGTCGCGTCGCTGGGGCTCCTGCTGGTGCTGCTGGTCGTCGTCGTCGCAGCGAGCCTCGCCCTCGGGTCGCGGACCATCGCACCCGGGCAGGTGCTCGCGGCGCTGGTGCACCCCGTGGCCGGCGACGTCGACCATGCGGTGGTGCGGGGCCTGCGGGTGCCGCGCACCGTGATCGGGCTGCTGGCCGGGCTCGGGTTGGGTGCGGCCGGTGCGCTCATGCAGGGTGTGACCCGTAACCCGCTCGCCGACCCCGGGCTGCTCGGGGTGGGCGCGGGTGCCTCGTTGGCCGTGGTCGCCGCGATCACCTGGTTCGGGGTCACGACACCGTCCGGCTACATCTGGTTCGCGCTGACGGGGGCCGCCGCGGCGACGCTCCTGGTCTACGGGCTGGCCGGACGTGGGACAGCGCCCAGCCCGGTGACCCTGGCGATCACCGGGACGGCCACCACCGCCGTGCTCACCTCGCTCATCACCGTGGTGCTGCTCACCGATACGGCCACCCTGCAGCAGTACCGGTTCTGGTCGGTCGGGTCGTTGGCCGGCCGGAACCTGACGGCCGCGGGTGCGCTGTGGCCGTACCTGGCCGTCGGACTGGTGCTGGCCTTCGGGGTCGGCCGGTCGATCGACCTGCTCGCGCTGGGGGACGACGTGGCGACCGGACTGGGCGTCCGGGCGGCCCGGGCCCGACTCGTCGCCGGCGGAGCCGTCGTGCTGCTGGCCGGGACCGCGACCGCGCTGGCCGGACCGTTGCTGCTGGTCGGTCTCGTGGTGCCGCATCTCGTGCGGCCGCTCGCGGGGCTCGGGCAGCGGTGGGTGCTGGCCTTCTCCGTGGTGGGCGGCGGGACGCTCGTCGTCGCGGCCGATGTGATCGGGCGGCTCATCGCCCGCCCGGCCGAGGTCGAGGCCGGGATCGTCGCGGCCTTCCTCGGCGCACCGGTGCTCATCGCGCTCGTGCGACGCACGAGGCTCGGGTGAGCGCGCAGTGGTGAGCGAGCGGTGGCGAGCAGGGACGTGGTGAGACGGGACGTGGTGATGCGGGAGACGGCGGGACAGGCGGCCTTGGGGCGGCCGGTGGTGGGTGTCGTCGCGGAAGGCGTCGTCACGCCGGCCGGTGGGGCCGCTACCGTGCGCGCCGCGCGGGCGGTGCGGCAGCGTCGTTCGACCCTGGTCGTGCTGGGCCTCGGGGTGCTCGTGGCAGTGCTCGTCGGCGCGGGTCTGAGCCTGGGCGCGGTCCGTCTGGGACCAGGGGCCGTCGTCGAGGCGCTCATGGGACGGGGACCCGGAAGCTTCGTGGTCCTCCAGCTGAGGGCCCCGCGGGTGGTCGCGGGGTTGCTCGTCGGCCTGGCGTTCGGTGCCGCGGGGGCGGCGTTCCAGTCAGTGCTGCGCAACCCGCTGGCCAGTCCGGACATCCTCGGCATCAGTGGCGGGGCCAGTGCCGCGGGTGCCGCGGCGATCCTGCTGGCCGGGTGGAGCGGACCTCAGGTGGCCGCGGCTGCCCTCGCGGGGGCGCTGCTGGTCGCCGGGGGTGTGGCGGCCGCGTCGTGGTCCCGGGGCCTGTCCGGGGAACGGTTCGTGCTGGTCGGGGTGGCGGCGGCGCTGCTGGTGCAGGCCGTCACGGGCTACCTCCTCACGCGGGCCGATGTGCGTGATGTCCCGGCCGCGCTGGTGTGGATGGTGGGGTCGACCGGTGCCGCGCGTTGGCCCCAGCTGGCGGTGCTCACCGTGGCCTGCGCGGTGCTGCTGCCGGCCCTGGCGGTCGCGGGCCGCAGGCTGCCGGTGCTCGCACTGGGGGACGATCTGGCGCGCGGGCTGGGTGTGGCGCCCTCGCCGGCGCGGATCGCGGTGCTTGGCGCCGCGGTGGGGCTCATCGCGGTCGGGACGGCGACCACCGGACCGGTCGCGTTCGTGGCGTTCGTCGCGGGGCCGATCGCCCGGCGGGCCACCGGGACGGCCGGTGCCGGGCTGGGGGCTGCGGCGCTCACCGGGGCCGTGCTGGTCCTGGCAGCCGATCTGGTCGCCCAGCACCTGCTGGGTGATCTGCCGGTCGGGGTGGTGACGGCGCTGGTGGGTGGGCCGGTGCTGTGGTGGCTGCTGTCACGAGGAGGAGGGACCCGATGGGGCGGCTGAGCGCCGAGCACGTGAGCTTCGGCTACGACGGTGTGACGGTGGTGCACGATGTGTCCCTCACGCTGGCCGAGGGGCAGATGACGGTGGTGGTGGGGCCCAACGCCTGCGGGAAGTCGACGCTCGTGCGTGGTCTGGCCCGGCTGCTGACCCCGACCGCGGGTCGGGTGCTGCTGGACGGCGTGCCGATCGGCTCGATCCCCGCCCGCCGGGTGGCGCAGCGGGTGGGTGTCCTGCCGCAGCAGGCGACGGCCCCGGGCGGGCTCACCGTCGCCGAGCTGGTGGGCCGCGGACGTGCGCCGCACCACGGGTTCTTCGGGCGCTGGAGCGCGGCCGATGACGAGGTGGTCGCCGGTGCCCTCACCGATACCGGCACGCTCGAGCTGGCCGATCGTCGCGTCGACGAGCTGTCCGGGGGGCAGCGGCAGCGGGTGTGGATCGCGATGGCGCTGGCGCAGCAGACACCGGTCCTGCTGCTGGATGAGCCGACGACGTACCTGGACGTCACCCATCAGATCGAGGTGCTCGAGCTGGTGCTGCGCCGCAACCGGGAGCAGGGCACGACGGTGGCCATGGTGCTGCACGACCTCAACCTGGCGGCGCGCTACGCGCACACCCTCGTGGTGATGAGTGCCGGCCGGGTGGTGCGGTCGGGTCCGCCCCGTGAGGTGCTCGATGCCGCGACGGTGCGCGAGGCGTTCGGGCTGGCGTGCACCGTCGTCCCGGATCCAGAGACGGGGACGCCGATGGTCGTTCCGGCGGCGTCCGGCATCCTGGCCATCAGATAAGGTGAGGCTAACCTCATCTCTGAACGGAGCTCCGCCATGACTCTGCGCCGCCACCTGCGCGCCACCGCCCTCGCCGTCGCCGGTCTGATCGCCCTGGCCGCCTGCTCGACGGGCGACCAGACGGCGGCACCGACCGCGACCGGCTCATCGTCCGCCGCATCGTTCCCGGTGACGCTGGACCACGCCTTCGGCTCCACGACGATCTCCGCAGCACCCACCCGGGTCGTCACCTGGGGCTGGGGGAGCACCGAGGCGGCCCTCGCCCTCGGCGTGGTCCCGGTCGCGATCCAGGCCCAGTCCTACGGGGCGGACGCCGACGGTGTGATGCCGTGGGTCGCCGAGGAGCTCACGACGCTCGGCGCCGCGACCCCGACCCTGCTCACCAACGGCGATGCACCGCCCTACGAGGAGATCGTCGCCGCCAAGCCCGACGTGATCCTGGCCCCGTACTCCGGGGTCACGGCCGAGCAGTACGACCTGCTGAGCCAGATCGCGCCGACCGTGGCCTACACCGGCGAGGCCTGGACCACGCCGTGGCGTGACGTCATCACCACGGTCGGCACCGCGCTGGGTCGCGCCGATCAGGCCACGACCCTGGTCTCGACCCTCGATGCGACCCTGGCCGACACCGCCGCCGCCCACCCCGAGCTGACGGGCAAGACCGTTGCCGCCGTCTGGGACGCCGCCGGCACGTTCTACGTCTACCGACCGGCCGACGCCCGGGTGGACTTCCTCCTGGACCTCGGGCTGACCAGCGCGCCCTCGGTGGAGACGTTGGCCAACGGCGACTCGAGCTTCTACTACACCCTGAGCTATGAGCAGCTGGACAAGCTCGACGCCGACATCGTGGTCGCCTACGCCGACACCCAGGATCAGGCCGACTCCTTCCTCACCTCGGCGGCGACCGCGGCCATCCCGGCCGTGCAGCGTGGGTCGGTGGCCCAGGTGGTCGGCGCCCAGTACGTCGCCGCGGTGTCACCGCCCACGGCGCTGTCGCTGACCTGGGGATTGGACGACCTGGTGGCGGCGCTGTCGGCGGCGTCGGCCAAGGCCTGACCGGTCGCCCGCGGGTTCCTCGCTCCGCCGCGGACCAGGTGGTGGAGCGGGGCCCGCGGGACGGTAGAGTGTCTGCCCGTGCCGGTCGCCCGGCACGACGGGCTGTGGCGCAGCTTGGTAGCGCACGTGACTGGGGGTCACGGGGTCGCAGGTTCAAATCCTGTCAGCCCGACGTATCCGCCCTGGTGAGCATTCCGCTCACCAGGGCGTCGTCGTTCCCGGGCGGGAAGGGGCGTCCGTGGACTCAGCCAGCCCGTGAGGCCGCCACCTCGGCGCGGATCGCCTCGACCACCATCGTCACCTCGGCGGCGAACACGGCCTGGGGCTGCACCTGGCGCAGCTGCGCGTCGTGACGCCGCACGTACTGCGCCTCCGGCACGTGCTGGGCGGCGTCGAGCAGCCGGGTGTTGCGCGCGGCGGCCGTCGGGTCGCCGTTGAGCTCGCGATGGATCCGGCCGAGCACCACATCAGTGAACACGAGGCAGTGGTGAGCTACCCGGTCCGGTGGCAGCCCGGTAGCGGCGACGGCGCGGGTGATGAGCTCGGCCATCCGCACACCGCCCGGTCCGTGGGCCGAGTGCACCACCATGAACTCGGCGAACGCCGGGTTGGCCGACAGGTGCGTGTGCAGGCTCGCGGCGATCGCGTGCAGGCGCACGTCCCACGCGGCGGACTCGTCGACCGGCAGGTCGGCGCTCTGAGCCGCGATCTCGTCCGCGACCAGGTCGAGCAGCTCCTGCTTGTCGTGCACGTGCCGGTACAGGGCCATCCGGGACGCGCCGACGGCCTCGGCGACGCGGCGGATGGTGAGGCCGCTCAGCCCGTCGGCGCGGGCGATCTCCAGGGCAGCGGCGACGATGCCGGCCTGGTCGAGCGTGCCCCAGCCCAGCCCGTCGCGTCGCTGCCCCGGCTGCTGCATCCGTGGAGTCTAGGGACGGCCTCGGTCAGCCGACCGTGACGAGCTGCTTGACGAGACCTGGTTTGCGGGCGATGAACTCCCCGATCGCGGTCACGATGCCGTCGAAGGGCACGGTCTCGGTGAAGATCGGCGCGGGGTCCAGGCGGCCGGCCGCGATCATCGCCAGCAGCATGTCCATGTGACCGAGGTCGCCCAGCCCGGTCCACAGCGAGATGTTCTTCATCTGCAGGGCTCCGAGCACCATCTCGACTGGGCCGGCGGGCATGCCGACCATGGCGACCCGGGCCCCGACGGCCGCCACCGGTCCCCAGGAGCCGATCGTGGCGGGCACCCCGGCGGCGTCGACGACGGCCTGCGCCCCACGACCGTCGGTGAGCGAGGCGACGACTGCGGCCACGTCCTGCGACGAGGGGTCGATGACGTGGTCGGCGCCGAGCGTGCGGGCCAGCGTCAGCCGGTCGGCGACGGTGTCGACCGCGATCACCCGGGCCACCCCGTGCAGCCGTGCGGTGTGCACCGCGGACAGACCGACCGGTCCGGCGCCGAAGACGAGAAGCGTCTGCCCGGGGGCGCTGACCGCCTCGCGCACGGCGGTCCAGCCGGTGGACAGGATGTCGCCGACGGTGAGGGCCTGCGCATCGCTCACGCCCTCGGGGATCACCGACAGGCAGGTGTCCGCCCACGGCACCCGCACCAGCTCGGCCTGGGCGCCGCCAAGACCGCCGAAGGCCGGTCCGGCGCCGAAGATCCCGCCGCGGAGGCACGCCTGGATCTGACCGGCACGGCACCGGGCGCAGGTACCGCACCAGGGGGCGGCCGGGACGGCGACGTGGTCACCGGGGGAGAGGTTGAGCACGGCGGAGCCCACCTCGACGACGTCGCCCACGAGCTCGTGGCCGAGCGGGAAGCCCTCGGGGGGCACCGGGCCGAGGTGGCCGGCGATCAGGTGGGCGTCGCTGCCGCACACGGTGGTGGCCCGGACCTTGACCAGGGCGTCGGTCGGTGCGACGAGGGAAGCGTCGGGCTGCTGGGTGAGGGAGTAGGTGTCGATGGCGGAGACGACGACTGCGCGCATGGTGCTCTCCTGGGTCGGCCCGGGGCCGGTCGGGGCCACGCACGTCGGTGTGCGGGGCTGGGGCCGAGCCTAGCCAGGGTTGCGGACGATGTCCGCAACTGGGCGCTGGGTGGACCGATGTGGTGAGGTTCGGGTTCCCGGGTGACGATCTGGGCCGAGGAGGACACCAGATGACCGGTCTGTCGGCGGTGCGGGCGCTGTCCCGAGGACTGCGCGCGGGCGTGCAGTGACGAGGGGGCCCACCGTGCGCCTCGACCCCGGGGCGGGTGTGCTGAGCGCACGGCTCGAGGCCCGGGTGGCGCCGCAGGTGCTCGTGGGGCTGCTCGATGACGGCGCTGCCATGGTCTGGTCGGACCCGGGCGGGTCCGGCACCCGCGGGTTCCTCGGGCTGATCGGCGACCGGGACGACGTCGTGCTGCTCGACGGTGACGACCGCGTCCTGGCCGGCGCGGGCCGGGCGCTCGACGTGGCGGGCACCACCTCGGCGACCGGGCTCGACCGGCTGACCGGTGTGCTGCGGGCGCGGCTCGCGCGTTCGTCGACCCGTTCGCCGCTGCTGGGCTGGTGGGGGTGGCTGGGCTACGAGGCCGGAGCCCGCGCGCTGCGGGTCCCCTTCGCCGCGCCCGACGGTCCGACGGCCGCGTTCGCCCTGGTGGACCGTGGGGTGCAGATCGACGGGCCGACCGGGGAGCTCACCCTCCTGGTCGATGCGCAGGCTCCGGACGCCGAGCGGTGGCTGGCGGGCACCGCCGCCCGGGTGGCTGGTGCCGTGCCCGGACTCTCTGGTGCGCCGCTCGCCGCAGGACCTGCGCGACGGCGGTTGGACCGGGCGGCCTACCTGGACCGCATCAACGCCTGCCTGGCGGCGATCACCCGGGGCGACGCCTACCAGCTGTGCCTGACGACGACGGTCGACATCGAGCTGCCGGCGGCCTTCGACCCGCTGGCCGCGTACGCGCGGTTGCGCCGTGCCAGCCCCGCGCCCTACGGCGGTGTGCTGCGGATCGGGGACCGGTGGCTGCTCAGCGCCTCGCCCGAGCGGTTCCTCACCGTCGACACCGGGGGCCGCGCCGCGACCAGCCCGATCAAGGGCACCCGGCCGCGCCACGAGGACCCGGTCCAGGACCGCGCGCTGGCGGTCGATCTGGCCTCCGACGAGAAGGAGCGGGCCGAGAACGTGATGATCGTCGACCTGTGCCGCAACGATCTGTCGCAGGTCTCGCAGATCGGGTCGGTGCAGGTCAGCGAACTCTTCGCGGTGCAGTCGCATCCGCAGGTGCACCAGCTGGTGAGCACCGTCGAGTCG
>JAKLPK010000207.1 GCA_022013895.1 Cellulomonas sp.
CGGGCATGTGGGCGGCCGAGTAGCGGCCGGACCGGTCCTCGTTGGCGAGCTGGGCGACCGCGGCGCAGGCGACGTAGAGCGTGAGGATCGTGCTGGTCGCGAGGAACTCGGGATCGGCGCTGTCCTCCTCGCTGGGGCGCAGGTAGCGGGTGAGCAGCTCGGTGAGCGGGGCGAACACGTGCAGCAGGAACCCGATGCGGTGGAACCCGCTCACCGGCACCGGCTGCGCCGTCCCGGCGATCACCTTGTTGAACGCCTCCGGGCCGACGAACGGCAGCACGATGGTGGCGGCGGCGCGGTCGGGCACGAGCTGCACCTGGCCGTCCTTGAAGGCGAGCACGGCGCGCGGCCCGCCGCGGACGGCGAACCCGAGGCTCGTGGCGCGCGGGTCGCGGGCGACGATGTCGCGGGCCTCCGGCACCCGGGCGACGAGCTCGGGGATGGTGCCGAGGATCGCGTTGAGGTTGACGTACGCGGCGGCGCGTGGGTCGAGAGTGGTGAGCATCGGGCGGCTCCGGGGTGGGTGGGGTTCGGTCTAGCGGGGGTGGCGGTCGATGGGGTGGACGACGTCGTCGACAGGGACGGCGAGCCGGGCGAGCGCCTCGGCCGCGAACCGGCCGCTGCGACGGGCGATGGCCTCATCGCGTCGGCCGGTCCAGGACCAGGTGAGCCCGTCGAGCAGCATCACCAGCATCTGGGCGGCCTCGGCCACCGGCACCGTCCAGCGGACGTGCGCCTGCGCGGCGGCGTGCACCAGGTTCTGCTCGGCCGCCGCCAGGTACACGGCCCGGACGTGGTCGAGCAGATCGTCCATCCCAGTGCGCCGGGCGTGCACGGTGAGCTCAGCCAGGGCGAGCTCACGTTCGGGGTGCTCGACGAGCAGGTCGACGAACCGGTCGACGCCGACCTGCAGCAGCTCGACGAGCGGGATCTGGCCGGCGCCCTCGTCGAACAGCAGCAGCCCGTCGCGTGCGGCGACCAGCTCGGCGTCGGTGACCTCCTCGGCCACCGCGCGCAGCAGGGCGTCCCGGGAGCCGAAGGCGTAGTGCAGGCTGGCCAGCGACATCTGCGCCTCGGCCGCCACGGCGCGGGTGGAGGCCGCGGCGACCCCGTCGCGCACGATCACCCGGATCGTCGCCTCGATGAGGGCCCGACGTCGTTCGGCGACCGGGATCCGGGTCATTCCGCGGCCCTCGCCGAGAGCATCTTGTCGGCCACGGCCAGCGTCACCGAGGTGGGGGCGAACCGGGCCGCGGCGGCCTGGGCGGCGTTGCGCCCCCCGACGATCACCGACGGCCGCTTGGCGCCGCGGCGCAGCTCGCGCATCGCCAGGTCCACGACCTGCTCGGCAGTCACCATCTGCCCGACGGCGAAGCCCTCGGAGCCCGCGGCCTGGAAGAACTCGGTACGCGACGGGCCGGGAGCGATGGCGAGCACCCGCAGCCGGCTGGCGCGAGTCTCCTGCCAGAGCGCCTCGGTGAACGAGCGCAGGTAGGCCTTGGTCGCCGAGTAGACGGCGATGTTGGGTCCCGGCTGGTACGCCGCGGTGCTCGTGACATTGACCACGAACCCGGCGGGCGCCGCGAGCAGGTCCGGCAGCAGCAGCCGGGTGAGCAGCGTGGGGGCGGTGACGTTGACCGCGATCTCGGCGGCGATCCGGGCCGGGTCCTCGGACTCGAACCGGCCGAAGGTGCCGAACCCGGCATTGTTCACCAGGGCGTGGACGGTGAGCCCGCGGTTCGCCAGCTCGGCGACGATCGCAGCCGGCGCGCCCGGATCGGCCAGATCGGCGGCGAGCACATGGGCGGTCACGGCGAACTCGTCGGTCAGCTCGGCGGCGAGCGTGGCCAGGCGGTCCTCGCGGCGGGCGGTCAGGACCAGATCGGCGCCGGTCGCGGCGATGCGACGGGCGAACAGGGCACCGAAGCCGGCGCTGGCTCCGGTGACGAGGACGAGGGGACGGGGGCTCACGGGACCTCCGGGTCGGTGCGACGGACCCGCCGGTCCTGCCGGCGGCCCGCGCGGGCCTGGGACTCGATGTGGGTCGATCGACCCACTTCGCCCAGAGTGCCCCGCGTTTCGCGTCCTGCACAGACCCGGGCGCAAGAGTTCACATGGCCGTGACATGGGTGGGACCGGCGTAGCGCGGACGAAACACGCGCGGGGCCGTTCGGCGGGGCGAGCCCGCGATCGCTGGTGCCGGCGGGGCTGGTTCGACGGGGCTGGTTGGGCGAGGAGAGCCGGGGCGATCCCCGTGACTCGTCCGACGACCCTCCTCGTCGGACGCGACCGGCATCGGGTGCCGACACCCACCCCTGCGTGGTGTCGGACGCCGCCCCAGCTCTCCTCGTCGGCAACGACCGGGCACCCCCACCCCGCCGACGTGGTGAAGGAGGAGTGCGGTGGGGCGGTGATACATCGACCTCAGACGGCCCGCCAGGTGGCCAGGTAGCGCCACATCGGGAGCCGACGCCAGGTGCTCCCCGGCAGCGCGCAGCGAACGGGTGCCGCGACACCCGGCCACGCCAGCGGCCGGGCCCTGCACGTCGGCGGGCCCAAGCCTTCAGCAGGCCCCCGGCCGCGCCGATAGTGCCGACATGGGGGAACCAGGGGATCCGACGGCACCGGGCTGGTACGAGCACGTGAGCAACCCCGGTGTGCTCCGCTACTTCGACGGGCAGGGCTGGTCTGCGCAGACGCGGACCAGGGTGCTGGCGGCGGCGCCCCCATCCGCGCCTGTGCCTGTGCCGGCATCCCCGCCAGCAGCTGTGCCAGCGCCGGCGGCGGCGCCCGCCCGGTCGGCCTCGTGGCAGCCGCAACCCCTGCCGCCGGTCCTCGCCGACGCGCCGGTGCCCGGGACGCTCTCGGCGGCACCCCGCGCGAACGACCCGTCGGGCGCGCCGCCCGGGAGCTGGGCGCCACCTGCACCGGGCGCCGACGGCGGTCGCTGGGATGCACCCGGTGGCGCCGCCTTCCCCGAGGGATCGCCCTACGAGGCGCCGTCCCGGTTCGGGACACCCCCCGGACCCGCACCGTTCGGTGCACCGGCCGCACCGTCGCGGTTCGGCACCGTGTCCGGACCGGCGGCCTTCGGCGGACCGGCCGCATCACCGGGGTACGGGACCACGTCCGGGCCTGCGGCGTACGGCGGCCCGACCACAGCATCGGGCTACGGGACCCCACCTGGGTCGGGGACCTACGGCGTCCCGACCGCACCACTGGCGTACGGGACCCTGCCTGGCACTGCACCCTTCGGGGCGGTGCCCGGGCCGGCCTTCGGAGGATCTGCCTCGACGACCGGCGACTGGTCCACCGCGCCGTGGCTGCAGCCGGCACAGCCCAGCTACGCCCACTGGGGCTGGCGGGTGCTGGCCCGGCTGATCGATGAGCTCGTCGTCGACATCCCGATCTGGGGGATCTCGTTCGGCATCGGTCTCGTCTGGGCCATCTCCCATCAGACCGCACAGCTGACCGATCAGCAGGCCCAGCGCCTCGCGGCCCCGGCGTACCTGGTCGGCGGCATCATCTGGTTCGTCAACCGCTGCGTCATCGCCGGGCGCACCGGCAAGTCGCTCGGCCGGCTAGCTACGGGTCTGCGACTGGTGCAGGCCGACACCGGACGTCCCCTCGGAGTGTGGATGGCCTTCGTCCGCGAGTTCGGGCAGATCCTCAACAACCTCACCCTGGGGCTCGGCTACCTCTGGCCGCTGTGGGACGCCAAGCGGCAGACGTTCGCGGACAAGGCGGTCAGCTCGGTCGTGCTGCGCTGAACCAGCCGCGACCCCGACCTTCGATGGTCGGGGTCGACCGCGGCAGGCTCGTCGCGTCGGCCAGCCGGTTCTAGCCGCGCGGTGTGCGCAGCTCGGCGGCGAGCATCCAGGACGCCTTCTCGAGGTCGGCGATCGCGGCGTGCACCAGATCGGCCGATGTCGGGTCGTCCTCGTCGACGTCGTCGTGGACCTTGCGCAGCGTCGCGGCGGTGGCGTCGATCCGCGCGGTGATCAGGTCCACCGTCCTGGCCGTCGACACCTCGCCGTCCGGGTACTGGGGCAGCGTGGTCGAAGCGACGACGGTGCTGCTGCGCCCGTCCGGCAGCGCGTGCAGGGCGCGCAGCCGCTCGGCGAACACATCGGCGTGCTCACGGGCGGCCTCGACGATCTCGTCCAGGTGCAGGTGGGTGTCGCGGAAGTTGGGGCCGACGACGTTCCAGTGCGCCTGCTTGCCCTGGTTCGCCAGCTCGACGAGGTCGACGAGGATCGCCTGGAGGTGGTGCGCGAGCCGCTCGGAGGCGATGGCGCCGTGCTCGCCGTGCTGGCGGCCGGTGAGGACGTCGCCGCGGACGTCGACGTGAGACTTCGTGGTGGTCATGACAGGTCTCCCCGGGGATACGTGGTCGGGCCTTGGCCCGCGGTCCTCCTCGACGGTAGGTCGCCCCGACCCGACCCGCACGACGAGCGCCCAGATCCCCGCGGGGGCGGCTCAGGCCGGGCCGCGGCCGGTGGGGATCAGGCCAAGAGGGTGCCGGTGAGGACGGCGCCACGGAAGGTGCGGACGGCGACCACGGCCCAGGCGGTCAGCAGCCCCACGAACAGCAGGATCGACAGCCCGCCGAGCGCCACCGACCCGGTGCGGGCCGCGAGCGCCGCGGCACCGGTCGCGCAGGTGCCGACGGGGAACGTGAAGGACCACCAGGTGAGCGAGAACGGCAGCCCGGCTCGGGCGGTGCGCACGGTGATCGCGAGCGCCAGGGCTGCCCACAGCATCGCGAAGCCGAGCACCGGGACGCCGAACACCACCCCGGCGATGAGCAGCGCGTGCGCCCAGGTCGGGTCGATCACCTCGGATGCGTGGCCGCCGAGCAGGTTGACCGCGGTGACCGACTGGCCGAGCGGGCCGAGGCCGATCCACAGGGTGGGCACCATGACGGCCGGTCCCACCTTGTGCCGCATGAGCCGCCCCCAGACCTGCGCCAGCACCAGCAGCGCGGCCAGGAAGCTGATGCCGAACATGGCGTAACAGGCCAGCAGCAGGGTGAGCCGCCACTGGCCGGCCGGCAGGTGCGCCAGCAGCACGGCGCCGGTGGCCGCGGAGACCATCGGGGGCACGACGGGCATCAACCAGCCGCCGAACGCCGAGTCCTCGCGCACCTCGTGCCGGGTGAACGCCAGGTACGGCACGACGACGGCGACCGCCAGACCCAGCACCGTGCCGGCCGACCACAGCACGGTGTCCAGCACCAGCGCCGCCTGCGACCCGATGAGGTCCTTGCCGACGAGCATCGCGCCGGAACCGACCGTGAGCAGGGCCATCGGCGGGGCGCCGTAGAAGTGGGCCATCACCGGGTTGAGGTGGTGCCCGCGGGCGCGGGCCGGGAACCGTCGCCAGTGCAGGGCGGTCGCGGCCAGCAGCACCACGAGCAGCGTCGCCGCGATCAGCCACACCACGAGGGCGAACGTCCGCACCCCGGCGGGCTGCCACGGCAGGCTCACGGCGGCGTTGGCCACGATGCCCGTCCCCATCACCGAGGCGAACCAGTTCGGTGTGATGTTCGCGACCGGTGAGCCCGTCAGGTCGCGCAGCACCCAGCGCCGGGCACCGGTCCGGGCGGCCACCTGGCCGGCGGACGCCTGGCCCGCAGCCGTGCCCGCAGACACCGCACCGCCGGGCGCCAGCTCGGGAGGAACCGCTGTACCGGTCGGAGCGATCGTCGAGGTCACAGGTCCACCCTGGCCCCGCGGTCCGCGGCCCGGAAGCCCGAGATCCTTGTCGACCCACAACCTGCAGTTGTGACTGAGGCGCCTCGCGGTGCGACGATGGGCCCGTGCCCACCCCCGACCTGCGCGCGCTGCGGCTGCTCACCACCATCGGGGCCGCTGGCAGCCTCTCGGCCGCGAGCCGTGAGCTCGGCACCAGTCAGCAGGCGGTCTCGGCCCGGCTGCGCGCGCTGGAGTCCGAGCTGGGGCTCACCCTCGCGTCCCGGTCGGCGCGCGGCACCCAGCTCACCCCGACCGGGCTGCTGGTGGCCGGCTGGGCCGACGACCTGCTCACGGCGGCCGATGCGTTCGGCGCGTCCCTGGCCACGTTGCGCGCCGAGCGCACCCGCGGCGTGCGGGTCGCGGCGAGCCTCACGGTCGCCGAGCATCTGCTGCCGGCCTGGTTGGTGGCGGTCAGCCGGGCACACCCGGGCCTGGGGGTCCAGGTGGTCGCCGCCAACTCCACCGTCGTGATCGAACAGGTCCGGGCCGGTGCCGTCGACCTGGGGCTGATCGAGACCCCCGACGTCCCGGCCGATCTGGGCTCGCGGACCATCGGGCACGACGAGCTCGCCGTCGTCGTCGCCCCCGGGCACCGCTGGGCCCGACGACGGCGGATCCGCCCCGACGAGCTGGCCGCCACCCCGCTGCTGCACCGCGAGGAGGGCAGCGGGACCCGTCGGGCCCTGGAGGTGACCCTGGCCGCCGCCGGGTACCCCGAGCTCGCCCCGCCCGCGGCCGTCCTCACCTCGACCCTCGCGCTGCGCACCACGGCGGCCGGCGGGCTGGCACCTGCGGCGCTGTCCGCCCGGGCCGTCGCCGACGACGTGGCCGCCGGGCGCCTCGTGCGGGTCCGGGTGGACGGGGTCCGCATCGACCGGCCGCTGTCGGTGGTGTGGCTGGGCACCCGGCCGGACCGCGGTGGCACCCGGGACCTGCTCGACGTCATCGGCAACGCACCCGGCGGACGGTGAACCGGGCGCGGAGCGGCCGCTGACTCCTACCCTGCGGCCATGGACCTGCTCGCCCCGATCGTCGTCGCGGTGCTCGTGGTCGTCGCGGTCACGGCATCGGCGCCACGTCTCGGGCTGCCCGGGCCGCTGCTCCTCGTCGTCGTCGGCATCGGCGTGGGGCTGCTGCCGGTGGTCCCCGATGTGGTCGTGGAGCCCGCGGTCGTCCTCGAGCTCGTGCTGCCACCCCTGCTGTACTCCTCGGCGGTCACCATGCCGACGATGGACTTCCGGCGTGACGTGCGGTTCATCTCCGGGCTGTCGGTGCTGCTGGTAGGCGTCTCGGCGCTGGTCGTCGGCCTGGTGCTCATGGCGCTCGTCCCGGGCGTGGGGCTGGCCACCGGGATCGCGATCGGCGCCATCGTCAGCCCGACGGACGCCGTCGCGACGTCGATCGGACGCCGGGCCGGGCTGTCCCCCCGGGTGTCGACCGTGCTCGAGGGGGAGGCGATGCTCAACGACGCCTCGGCCCTCGTGCTGCTGCGCTCGGCGGTGGCCGCGACCGCCGGGACCGTCGCCCTCGGCGGTGTGGTGGCCGACTTCGTGTGGGCCGTGCTCGCCGCCGCCGCGATCGGGTCGCTGGTCGGCCGGCTCAACCGGCTGGTGCGGAGCCACCTGACGCAGCCTGCCGCGAGCGTCGCGGTGTCCGTCGTGGCACCGTTCGTCGCCTACCTGCCCACTGAGCAGCTCGGGGCGTCGGGGCTCGTCGCCGCCGTGACGGCGGGGCTGGTCACCGGGTACGGGTCGGCCCGCGACCTGTCGGCCCAGGACCGTCTCGCCGAGGCCGCCGTCTGGCGCACCGTCGAGCTGGTGCTGGAGGGCGGCGTCTTCCTGCTCATGGGCCTGCAGGCGTCGGGGCTGCTGCACCAGGTGGAGGTCGACCACTCCTCACGAGGGCTCGCGCTGGAGCTCGGTGTCGTCGTGGCGACGCTCGTCGTGCTGGTCCGCGGCGCGTTCATCGCCCCGGGGCTGTGGTTGCTCGACCACCGGCGACGACGGCGTGACGGCGAGCGACGTGAACGTCTGGCCCTCATGCAGCAGCGGCTGGACGACCCCGACCTCATGCGTCGGCCCGGGCGCATGGCCCCCGAGCAGGCGACCGCATGGGGCGAGCGCGTGCGCCGGATGATCGCCCGGGAGACCGCCGACCTGGACTACCTCGCCGATCAGCGGCTCGGTCCGCGCGAGGGGGCCGTCCTGGTCTGGGCCGGGATGCGCGGCGCCGTGACGGTCGCCGCGGCCCAGTCGTTGCCGTCGTCCACCCCGCAACGCTCCCTGCTGGTGCTGGTGGCGTTCGTGGTGGCGGCCGGGTCGCTGCTCGTCCAGGGCTCGACGCTGCCGACCGTCGTGCGCCGGCTCGGCCTGGACGTGATCCCCGACGACTCGGCCGACCGGGCGGACCTGCACGCCCGGCTCACCGCCGCCGCCGAGGCCCGGCTGGCGGCCGAGGACCTGGTGCGGCCGGACGGGAGCCGGTTCAGCCCCGGTCTGGTCGAGCGCGTGCGCGACGAGATCGGCCCGCAGCTACGACGGGTGCTGGAGCCGACCGGGGGTGGGGCCGCGACCGCCCAGGAGCTGCGGGACCTGCGCCGGGTGCTGATCGAGGCCCAACGCGCCGAGCTCGTGCGACAGCGCCGGGTCGGGGCACACTCCTCGGCCGTGCTGGACGAGGCTCTCGACCAGCTCGATGCCGACCAGCTGGGGCTCGACCTGCGCTGACCGGGCCGCGTCCATCGTGACCGGGCCACACCGGACCCGGTCGGCCCCGGAACAGGTCAGCCCCGGAACCGGCCGGGCGGGAATGCCCGGACCGCGCCCGACGGTTGGGCCCACATGCGCCCGCCCCGCCCGACGGACCAGCCATGAGGTCCGACCTGCCGATGCCCGGCCTGGGTCCCGTCGCACCCGAGGTCGAGACCGCCGAGGTAGCCGTTGACGCGGTGCCCCGCCCTGTGTGGGGTTCGCGGATGCAGTCGGCCGTTCTCGCTGCCGGCCGCGAACGACTGTCCGCCGCGGCGCTGGCCCTGGCGTCCGTGATCGCGCTGGTCTGGGCGAGCTCACCGTGGGAGGGCGGCTACACGGCCTTCTGGTCGACACCCGTCGTGCTGGAGGTCGGCCACGCCGGGCTGCACCTGACCCTGCACCAGCTGGTGAACGACGGGTTGATGGCGGTGTTCTTCTTCGGCGTCGGGCTGGAGGTGCGCCGCGAGCTGGCGATCGGCGAGCTCACCGAACGGGCCCGCGCCGTGGTGCCGGCCGCCGCCGCGGTGGCCGGTCTGGTGGTGCCCGCGGTCCTGTTCGCCCTGGTCGCAGGCGAGCACGCGGCGGCCTGGGGGGTGGTGATCTCGACCGATACGGCGTTCCTGCTGGGCGCCCTCGCCCTCGTCGGCCCGAAGCACCCGGCACGGCTGCGGGTGTTCCTGCTCACGCTC
>JAKLPK010000208.1 GCA_022013895.1 Cellulomonas sp.
CACACCGCACTCGATCTCACGGCCGACCACGGCCGCCTCGACGATCACCTTCGGGTCCACCGCCTGCGCCGTCGCGAGCGCGGCCGTCAGCTCGTCGACATCGTCGACCCGTGAGATGCCCAGGCTGGACCCCGCACGCGCGGGTTTGACGAACACCGGCAGCCCGAGCCGTCCGAGCCGGTCGAGCACCGCCTGCGGGTCGTCCCGCCACTGGCTCGGCAGGACGACCTCGAAATCCCCCACCGGCAACCCGTGGCCTGCGAGCACGACCTTCATCATGTGCTTGTCCATGCCCACGGCGGAGGCGAGCACCCCCGAACCGACGTACCTGACGTCGGCGAGCTCGAGCATGCCCTGCACCGTGCCGTCCTCGCCGAACGGTCCGTGCAGCAGCGGGAACACCACGTCCACCGTGCCGATGCCCCGGGGCACCTTGCCGAGCTCGAGCGCCTGGACCTCGCGGTCACGGACCCCCTGCGGCAGCACCACATGCGTCCGGGTGTCCTCGACCTCGGGCAGTCGGTCCCCCCGGATCGACCACCGGTCGGGGTCGTCGTCGGCGAGCACCCAGTGACCCTCGCGGGTGATCCCCACCGCGAGGACGTCGTACCGCTCACGGTCGATCGCCCGCAGGACGCCGCCGGCGGTCGCACAGCTGATGGTGTGCTCCCCCGATCGCCCCCCGAAGAGCACGAGAACGCGAGGGCGGGCCGAAGCCGGCTCGGCGAGGACGGGGAACGGGGCTGGTGTGGCATCCATCGCGACCGACCCTACCGTCGCAGCGGGTGCCTGCTGCGCCGCGTTCAGTGCTGCGCGCGTCCCTCCGCCCGGCGGGGACGGGACAGCAGCCGCGGCGCGAGATCGTCGAGCGGGAGGGTTCCGTCGAGCACCTCGACGACGCTCTCGGTGATCGGCATCTCGACACCCAGCCGGCGCGCCAGGTCGAGCACCGGACGGCAGGTCTTGACCCCCTCGGCGGTCCCCCCGGTCGCCGCGACGGCCGCCTCCAGGGCGAGTCCTTGGCCGATGAGCGTGCCGAGACGGTGGTTGCGCGAGTCCGGGGAGGCGCAGGTGGCCATCAGGTCGCCCATCCCGGCCAGTCCGCCGAAGGTCTGGGCGTCCGCCCCGAGCGCCAGACCGAGCCGGGTGATCTCGGCCAGGCCGCGGGTGATCACCGTCGCCATCGTGTTGAAGCCCAGGCCGCGGCCCTGCGAGATGCCGACAGCCAACGCGATGACGTTCTTGACCGCCCCGCACAGCTCGACGCCCACCAGGTCCGTGTTGGTGTACGGCCGGAAGTAGCTCGTCGCGCAGGCCGCCGCGACCGTCTCGGCCGTCGCCCGGCTGGTCGAGGCGACGACCGTCGCGGTCGGCTGCCGGTCCGCGATCTCGTGCGCGAGGTTCGGACCGGAGACGACCGCCAGCCGTGCCTGGGGAACCTGGAGGACCTCGCCGATCACCTCGCTCATCCGGGCATCCGTGGACAGCTCGACGCCCTTCATGAGCGAGACCACCAGGGTGCTCGGGCCCAGCCGACCGGCCAGCGGCGCGAGCGTCGCCCGGGCGCTCTGGGCCGGGACGGCGACCGCGACGAGGTCAGCCCCGTCGACCGCCGCCACCAGATCGGCCTGCGCGCCGACGGCGTCCGGCAGCCGCGTCCCGGGCAGGTACGACTCGTTGCGGTGCTCGGTGGCGATCTGCCTGCAGACAGCGGCATCACGGCCCCAGACCGTCACCTCGCAGCCGGCGTCCGCGAGCACCGCTGCGAAGGTGGTCCCCCAGCTCCCGGCGCCGACGACGGTCGCGCGCACACTCACGGCTGGGCGGTCCGTTCGCCGGTGCGCAGGTCGAACACCGCATCGGGGGCCGGCTCGTCACGCAGTCCGGCGACCAGCCCGGTCATCGACGCCATGATCCGCGAGGTGGCCTCACGGATCACGGTCGCGTCGCGCGGCCGGTCGTAGAGGTCCGACAGGTCCACCGGCGGACCCGCGGCCACATCGACCCGTTTGCGCGGGAACGGTTTGAGCACCTTGGAGTACGGAGCGAGCACCCGGTGGGCGCCCCACTGCCCGACCGGCACCACGGGGGCCCGGGTCGTCAGCGCGAGCCGCGCCACACCGGTCTTGGCGACCATCGGCCACAGGTCGGGGTCACGGGTGAGGGTGCCTTCCGGGAAGACCGCCAGGCACTCACCGGCGGCCAGGGCGGCAGCCGCGAGCTCGAGGGACTGGCCTGCCTGGGCAGAACCACGCGCGACGGGAATCAGGTCGATCGATCGCATCACCCGCCCCAGACCCGGCACCCGGAACAGCGAGTCCTTCGCCATGATGCGCGGCGCGTAGCCCGCATCCCACAGAAAGTGGGCGAAGGTCAGCGGGTCGAGCATCGACACATGGTTGACGGCCGCGATGAACCCGCCGTCGCGCGGAAGGTGCTCGGTCCCGCTCCAGTGCGGCCGGGTCATCGAGTACAACGCCGGACGCACCACCCGGGCAACAGCACGGTAGGTCCGGTTCGACCGCTCGGGGGATGGCACGGCAGCCGATGCTACCGGTCCACGCCGGACCGGCCATGCCCTGCCCGGTCGGTGCCGCCTCAGCGGGCGCCGGGCTCCCGGCTGAACTGCGCCCCGAGCGCCTCGAGCTTGGCCGCGAACTGCTCGTAGCCGCGGTCGATGAGGCTGATCCCCCGCACGGAGGACTGCCCCTTCGCGGTGAGCGCCGCGATCAGGTGGCTGAACCCGCCGCGCAGGTCGGGGACCTCGATCTCGGCGGCGGTCAGGGGCGTGGGGCCCGAGATCACGGCCGAGTGGTAGAAGTTCCGCTGCCCGAACCGGCACGGGCGCCCCCCCAGGCACTCCTTGTAGACCTGGATCGTCGCCCCCATCCCGAGGAGCGCGTCGACGAACCCGAAACGGTTCTCGTAGACCGTCTCGTGGACGATGGACAGCCCGCGGGCCTGGGTGAGCGCGACGACCAGCGGCTGCTGCCAGTCGGTCATGAACCCGGGGTGCACATCGGTCTCGAGCTGGATCGAACGCAGGTCGCCGCCCGGGTGGAAGAACCGGATGCCGTCGTCGTGGACAGTGAACTCCCCACCGACCTTGCGGAAGGTGTTGAGGAAGGTCGTCATGTCCGCCTGACGCGCACCGCGCACGTACACGTCGCCGCCGGTCGCCAGCGCGGCCGACGCCCAGGACGCCGACTCGATCCGGTCGGCCAGCGCGGTGTGCGTGAACCCGACGAGCTTGTCGACGCCCTCGATCCGGATCACCCGGTCGGTGTCCACCGAGATGATGGCGCCCATCTTCTGCAGCACGTTGATCAGGTCCATGATCTCGGGCTCGATCGCCGCGTTGGCCAGCTCGGTGATGCCCTCGGCACGGACCGCCGTCAGCAGGAGCTGCTCGGTCGCCCCGACGCTCGGGTAGGGCAGTGCGATCTTGGTGCCGGTCAACCGCTGCGGTGCCGACAGGTGGATGCCGCCGGGCCGCTTGTCCACCTGCGCCCCGAACTGCCGCAGGATGTCCAGGTGGTAGTTGATCGGCCGGTCGCCGATGCGGCAGCCACCCAGGTCCGGGATGAATGCCTCGCCGAGCCGGTGCAGCAGCGGGCCGCAGAACAGGATCGGGATGCGGCTGGCCCCGGCCAGCGTGTCGATGTCGGCCACCAGCGGTGACTCGACGTCCCGCGGGTCGATCCGGAGCACACCCGACTCCTGGTCACCGTCCACGCGGACGCCGTGCAGCTCGAGCAGCGAGGTCACCACCGCGACATCGCGGATCGTCGGCACGTTGCGCAGCTCGCTCGGCCCCTCGCCGAGCAGCGCCGCAACCATCGCCTTCGAGACGAAGTTCTTGGCACCTCGCACGGTGATCTCACCGTGCAGCGGGTTGCCACCGTCGACGTAGAGCAGGTCGTCCATCCGGCCATCGTCCCCTATCGCCGGCTGTGTGCGGCCTCTGAGGTTCCCGAAGCCGCCGCACGTGCGCACAACCCTCACATCTGTGCGGGCGACGTGGAGGTCAGCGCTTCTTCTTCTTGCCCTTCGACGCGGCCTTCGCCTTCGGGTCCGACTTGCCGGACGCCTTGGCGGTCGGCTTCGCGGATGCCTTGGACGCGGACTTCTTCGAGGCCTTCGCGGTGGAAGGAGCGGCGGGCTCGGGCGCAGGCTTCGCAGCCTGGTTCGCCGCGGGCTTCGCGGCAGGTTTCGCAGTCGGCTCGGCCTGCACCGACGTGACCGTGGCGGCCGGGGATCCCGCACCGGCCAGTGCCGAGCGCAGGCCCGCGCCGGGCCGGAACCGGGCGGCGACGGACGCCGCCACCTCGACGACGCCTCCGGTGCGGGGGTTGCGCACGGTGCGGGCCGGACGCGCCACGGGCTCGAAGGTGCCGAAGCCGGTGAGGGTCACGCGTTCACCGGCGACGAGCTCGGCCGTCACCGCATCGAGCACCGCGTCGACGGCCAGGGCGGCCTGCGCCCGAGTGCCACCCGCGGCAGCCACCCGTTCCACGATCTGAGCCTTGCCGACCATCTCTGCGCCTCCTTCGCCGACCGATACCGCTCGCACCGTACGAGCAACCGCATCGCTCATGCCGACGGCGCGCCGTCGCAACGGTTCAGATCGGGCGGGCCGGGGTGATCGGGACGGTCGGCAGGTGGCGGGCGGGCAGCGTGCGCGGGCGCCACGACTCGCGGGTCGATTCGAACGCCGTGATCTCGTCGGCGAGCTGGAGGGTCAGGCCGATGTCGTCCAGGCCCTCCATCAGGCGCCATCGCGTGTAGTCGTCGACACCGAACGGGACCGTGATGTCGTCGCAGACCACGGTCCTGGCAGCCAGGTCGACGGTGACCTGGGTGCCCGGCTTCGTCTCCAGGACCTTCCAGAGCAGCTCGACGTCCTCGGCGCTCACCTGAGCCGCCAGCAGACCCTGCTTGCCCGAGTTGCCACGGAAGATGTCGGCGAACCGCGGCGAGATCACGACCTTGAAGCCGTAGTCCTTGAGCGCCCAGACGGCATGCTCGCGCGACGAGCCCGTCCCGAAGTCGTGCCCGGCCACCAGGACGGAGCCCGGCGCATAGGCGGGTTGGTTGAGCACGAACGCCGGATCGCCGCGCCATGCGGCGAACAGGGCGTCCTCGAAGCCCGTGCGAGTGACCCGCTTGAGGTAGACGGCCGGGATGATCTGGTCGGTGTCGACGTTGCTGCGCCGCAACGGGACCCCGACGCCGGTGTGCTGGGTGAACTTCTCCATCGTCGTCTCCTTGCTCGTCGTCGCGTTCAGAGGACGACCGGCGCGGCCGGGTCCAGGGGTGCGAGCGGGCTGCCGTCGAAGCTGGTCAGGTCGGTGCCGTCGGGCAGGTCGAGGTCCGCGAGCGAGGAGAGTGTGCCGCGGATGGCCGTGGCCGCCGCGACCAGCGGTGAGACCAGGTGCGTCCGTCCGCCCTTGCCCTGCCGGCCCTCGAAGTTGCGGTTCGACGTGGAGGCCGAACGCTCCCCCGGTGCGAGCTGGTCGGGGTTCATGCCCAGGCACATCGAACAGCCCGCGTTGCGCCACTCGGCGCCGAACTCCTTGAAGATGACATCGAGGCCCTCGGCCTCGGCCTGCAACCGCACCCGGGCCGAGGCCGGGACGACCAGGACGCGCACGCTGTCGGCCTTGTGCCGTCCCTTCACCACCTTGGCCACCGAGCGCAGGTCCTCGATGCGACCGTTGGTGCAGGACCCGATGAAGACCGTGTCGACGGCGATCTCGCGCAATGGCTGCCCAGGGGTCAGCCCCATGTACTCGATCGCGCGTTCGGCCGCGGTCCGGGCGTCGTCGTCGGCGATGAGCTCGGGCACCGGGACGTCGGCCGACAGCGGTAGGCCCTGACCGGGGTTCGTGCCCCAGGTGACGAACGGCTCGAGGTCTGATGCGCGCAGTACGACCTCGGCGTCGAACACGGCGTCGTCGTCGGTGCGCAACGTCGTCCAGTACTCGACGGCGGCGTCCCAGTCGGCACCCTCCGGGGCGTGCGGGCGACCCTTGAGGTACGCGAACGTGGTCTCGTCGGGCGCGATCATGCCGGCACGCGCACCGGCCTCGATGGACATGTTGCAGACCGTCATCCGGCCCTCCATCGACAACGCCCGGATCGCCTCGCCGCGGTACTCCAGGACGTAGCCCTGACCGCCGCCGGTGCCGATCTTGGCGATGATCGCCAGGATGATGTCCTTCGCGGTGGCTCCCGCCGGCAGCGCCCCTTCGACGGTGATCGCCATGGTCTTGAAGGGGGTGAGCGGCAGGGTCTGGGTCGCCAGCACGTGCTCGACCTCGGACGTCCCGATCCCGAATGCCAGCGCACCGAAGGCACCATGGGTCGAGGTGTGCGAGTCGCCGCAGACCACGGTGAGCCCCGGCTGGGTCAACCCGAGCTGGGGACCGACCTGGTGCACGATCCCCTGGTCGGAGTCGCCGAGGGAGTGCAGCCGCACACCGAACTCCGCAGCGTTGCGGCGCAGCGTGTCGATCTGCGTGCGGCTCGTCAGGTCCGCGATCGGCAGGTCGATGTCGAGGGTCGGGGTGTTGTGGTCCTCGGTGGCCAACGTGAGGTCCGGTCGACGCACCGGCCGGCCGGCCAGCCGCAGACCCTCGAAGGCCTGCGGGCTGGTGACCTCGTGCACCAGGTGCAGATCGATGTAGAGCAGGTCGGGTGCACCGTCCTGGCCCTCCCGCACGACGTGCGCATCCCAGACCTTCTCCGCCAACGTGCCGGTCATCGTCGTTCCCACCCTCCGCGTCATGGGGCCATGAGCTGCACCGCCCCGTCGGGGTGAGTCCTGGCCGTCTCGGTGTCGTCTGTGTGCCGTTCATCTTGCATCTCAGCCTGCGAGACGCCAGTATCGTCCTATGGACAACTCTAGTGGAGTCGGCGTCCTGGACAAGGCCGCCGCCGTACTCTCCGCACTCGAGGCCGGACCCGCCACGCTCGCCCAGCTGGTGGCCGCCACCCATCTTGCCCGACCCACCGCCCACCGCCTCGCGGTGGCCCTCGAGCACCACCGCCTGGTGGCCAGGGACATGCAGGGTCGCTTCGTGCTCGGCCCTCGTCTGTCGGAGCTCGCGACGGCCGCCGGTGAGGACCGGCTGCTCGCTGCGGCGAACCCCGTGCTGGCCGCGCTGCGCGACCACACCGGGGAGAGCGCCCAGCTCTACCGCCGCCAGGGCGACCAGCGCATCTGCGTCGCCGCGGCCGAGCGGCCGATCGGCCTGCGGGACTCGATCCCGGTCGGGGCCACACTGTCCATGCAGGCGGGCTCGGCCGCTCAGGTGCTGCTGGCCTGGGAGGAGCCGGACCGGCTGCACCGTGGACTGCAGGGCGCCAAGTTCACCGCCACGATCCTGTCCGGTGTGCGCCGGCGCGGGTGGGCCCAGTCGGTGTCCGAACGGGAGGTCGGTGTGGCCTCCGTCTCGGCTCCCGTCCGAGGTCCGTCCGGACGGGTCGTCGCGGCCGTGTCGATCTCGGGGCCGCTCGAACGGCTCACCCGTCAGCCCGGTCGGTTGCACGCGGCCGCCGTGGTGTCGGCCGCCAACCGGCTCTCCGAGGTGCTGCGCCGCACGGGTGACTGACCGGGGTCGGGAAGGCCGGCAGGCCGGGAACGAGACCTCCGGCTTCTCTCCGGCACCGCTCCCGGGGTCGCTCCGGGCGATGGCCGCGTCCCCAGGGAGGTCGTTCCCAGCAAACCGTTCCCAGCAAACCGGTCCCGGGACGTCCGATCGCGGGCGGCCCGAGAACGACGAAGGCCCGGTCAGCTGACCGGGCCTTTCGACGTACCCCCGACCGGATTCGAACCGGCGCTACCGCCGTGAGAGGGCGGCGTGCTAGGCCGCTACACAACGGGGGCCAGCACTGTCCCGAGATCTCCCCGGAACGAACCAGCAGCCTACCCGATGCACAACCCGGGAGCTGCCGACCGCTGGGGTACCAGGACTCGAACCTAGACTAAGTGAACCAGAATCACTCGTGCTGCCAATTACACCATACCCCATGGGGCATCACGCCCGGCCTCCGACCTGCGCAGACGCACCAAGGTGCACCGCGAAGGAGTTCGGAGGCGGATGTTGTGCCGACGGAGCACCATACCTGAGCCCTGGTGTGCCGGTCCAACCGGCTCTGGCGGGGCCCGATCCGCAGCACGCCCCGCGCTGCGACTCCGTGGCCGTACCGCGCCGACCAGGATCTCCCGACCAGGACCTGTCTGGTCAGAGTCTCCGGGTCGGGCTCCTCCGGTCAGACGCGCGGAATCCGCCCGATCTCGCTGACGTCGTACCAGAGCAGATCGCGCTCCTCGAGCCGGTCGCCCGCCTGGGCGTCGCCGGCCAGGGCGTCAACCACATCGTCCAGAGCGTCAGGTTCATCCACCAGGAGACTGTCGGCGTCACCCAGGCTGACCGGTCCGAGCAGCTGGACCAAGGTCGGCGGCCCCAGCACGGCACTCGTCGGCGCAGTGAGCGACTCCGCCACGTCCAGCGCGACGACGAGCCTCAGACGTGGGGCATCGGGCTGGTCGGCGAGCAGAGCGAGCGAGTCGTCGGCCGCCGCGAGCTGCGCCACGAACTCCAGACCCTCGTCGTCCTCATCGGGCAGCGCGGCCCGCAGCGCGGGGGTGACGGCATGAGCCGATCGGGGAGTCAGCACGTCGTCGGGGCGGACGACCTCGTCGAGGGTGGCAGGCAGGTGGAGGCGCACGGGTCCAGTGTGCCGTCTAGGAGCCCGGAACCGGGATCGGCACCGCCGCCACCACCCGCACCGCCAGTTCCGCGACGGCTCGTCTCCCGGCGGCACCGGGGGTGACCTCACGCAGCATGCGTCCCTCCCGCAGCGCCGTGTCGAACGCTTCCCTGTCCTCCGGGACCACGTGCACCCGTTCCACACCCGCGTACCTCGCCAACGCCTCGCGCACCGCGGCGGCTGGGCGCGGACCCGCCACTGAGGCACGCACGTGGTTGACCACGACCATCCGCTCACCCACCACCCCGGCATCGGTCAGCTCCGAGAGCCCCCGGACCAGGCGATGCATGCCGACCGGATCGCCCGCTCCGACCACGACCACCAGATCCGCCGCCTCGAGGGCGCTCAGGGTCGCGGCGTTGCGTCGCGGGGCCCGGGTGTCATAGCTCAGCACCTCGTCCTGCTCGAGGCTGAAACCCGTGTCGACGACCACCCACTCGGCCAGGCCCCGGGCGAGCCGCCAGACCACATCGAGGGCCGGCCCCGTCAGCTCGGACCACCGGTCGGCCCTCGCGATACCCGACAGCAGCCGCAGGTCCGGGGCCAGGACGGGGGCGAGCCTCGCCAGGGTCGCCAGGTCGAGGGTCCCCTGGGCCGCGGCCCGCGCGGCCGCCGCCAGCCCCGGCGCCTCATCGAGCAGACCGACCACCTGGGCGACCGAACCGCCGTAGGTGTCGGCGTCGACGAGCACCGTCGTGCCGTGCGCCGCCGCCAGCTCGGCCGCCAGGTTCACGGCGAGCGTGGTGCGGCCGGGGGCGCCCGTCGGACCCCACACCGCGACCAGGCGCCCGCGGGCCACCGACGGCACAGCCACCGTGGGGACTCCCCGCATCGGGGTGGCCGGCGCCTCCTCCCTGACCAGAGCGGTGATCTCGACCACCACCGCGGCGGCCGCCTGAGCATCGGCCGGGGCGACCTGGACCCGATCGGCGCCGAGGCCGATCGCGCGCCGCCCGGGGCCACGGGACAGATCGGCGAGCAGCAGGACCCGCAGGCCGGCGACCTGCAGCGCCTCGATCGCATCGCGATCGAGATCCGGCAGCTCGGGTGAGCACACGGCGACCCGCCCCACACCCGCCGCCGCCGCCGCCAACAGCTCGGCGGTGTCGGCGCAGCGTCGGACCACGACCACTGCACCCCCGCTCGCCTCGGCGGCCTGCACCACGAGCGACTCCGTGGCACCGGGGAGCGCCAGAAGCACCGTGTCACCCACGTCAGCGCCCGGTGCCGGGAACCGGCACGACGTCGACCGCGCCGTCGGCGGCCAACGCTGCCAGCACACCCGCCAGCGCGTCCTGCGGGACGAGCACCTCGATGCCCGGGGTCGACCCGTAGCCGCCGGACCCGTCGACCCGGGCCACCTCGACGCCACTCACCAACGTCCTGGGCACCGCCGGCTCCCCCACGGACGTGGCCGCTGCCGTGAACCAGAGGTCCACGAGCGAACCGACCCGGACGGACTCGACCGGACGGTTCCCGAGCGGGACCGCGACCGAACGGACATCGACCGCCGCCGGACCTCCGACCGCCGCGACCGGCACGAGCTCACCGCGGCCCACCGACCGCAGGAGCACCGCGCCGTCGGGCAACGGCTCGTCGGCTGACAGGTAGCGCCGGGTGTCCACACCCCGAACCTGGACCACGGCCAGGCTGCCCGCGTCGATCGGGTCACCAGGGACCAGGGTGCTCGCAGCGGCGTAGACCCCGACCGTCTGCGCCGCCGAACGCACGACCCAGGAGCCGAGTGCAACCGAGACGGCGACGATGGACATGCCGACGAGCAGTCGCGGATCACGCCACCCGGGTCGGCGAAGCCGGACTGCCGCGGGTGCAGGCAGGGCGGTGATCGGTGCAGTCATGACGTGGTGCCCCCTCGCGCAGATGTACCCGCTGCATGATGCCGTCCTTCGGGAAGCCGCGAGGGGCAGTCTGTGGAGAAAAGTGCGCGATGGTCCCGCCGTGCCAGACTGCGGCCATGCCCGCGCGCTTCCTCACGCTCGCCGATGTCACCGAGGTGCTCAACATCTCGATGCCGCAGGCATACGCGCTCGTCAGGTCGGGAGAGCTCCCCGCCATCCAGATCGGAGGCCGCGGAGTGTGGCGCGTCGAGGCCGCCAGGCTCGAGGAGTACATCGCGCGGCTCTACGACGAGACCCGCGAGCGGACCCTCCGGCCCGACGCCGAGCACGAGGGCTGACGGGCCGGGTCGCTGTCGGCTAGCTCGACCGCACGAACAGCACCGCGCCGAACGGCACCACCCAGGACGCGGCCCCGTCGGCGAGCTCCAGATGGTCAGCGCCCACCTTGTCGATCCGCCCCGTCAGCACACCGGCGTCCGTGAGGACCTGCACCCCGACCCGGTCCCGCGCCAGTGCGCGCAGGACGTGCCCCAGGCCCAGCCTGCGTTCGACGACACCCGCGTCGGGCGCGACCCGGGGCGTCAGCCCGCGGACCGCCCGAACCGCCGGCGTCGGGACCAGGACCTGCACACCGGCACCGGCCGACAGCAGGAACCACTCGACGGCGGCGTCGACCAGCCGCCCCTCGACCAGCCCCTGGGGATGGGTGGACTGATCGGCCAGCAGCACTCGGAGATCGCAGCCGAGGCTGCCGCGCAACCGGTCGGCGAGCTGCACCCGGGATCGCTCGGCGCGGGTCAGCTCGGCGACGTCGACCCGGGACGCAGCCGTCCGGGCCGCTTCGAGCTGCCCCTCGAGATCGGCGAACAGCAGCTCCCAGCGCATGGCGACCGACCCTAGCGAGCGCCCGACGCACGCGGGCGGGTCCCGGGTGTCCATCTCGACCTGGTCGGGCCACGAGAGCGTGGCCGTCGGGCCGAGCGCGCGGACGCCGTCCGAGGTCGGCGGCCCGCACGTCGATCCCCTCGGCGCCCGCACCGGTGCTCTCGACCCGCCCGATGTGCGCAACGCACAGTTCCGTCGTTCCGACCACGGAATGCGGCGAACTGTGCCAACCTGTCGACGTCAAACTGCATCAAATGACATCAAACAGGGGATGAACGTATGCACCACCACCTCCGACCGGACCCGTCCGGCGCCCAGCTGATCAGCTCGTTCGCGCTCAGCGCACTGGGGCTGGGCATCGCTGTCGCGCTCGGTGTGCGGACCGAACAGCTCGCCCTCGCCGTCAGGTCCCCCGGCGTCGCACCGGGAGTCGACGTGCTGGTCGAGCTCGGCGTCGTCGCGATCGGCGCCCTGCTCGCAGGCTGGCTCGGCGTCAGCGCCGCCCTTGCCGCCGCCTGCCTCGTGGCGCGTACGGCGGGGCACGTCTGGCGCGACGGTGAGCGACTCGTCACACGCCTGGGACCCGCGATCGTGCGGCGCATGCTCACCGTCACCGTGGCCGCCGGGATCGGCCTCGGCACGGCGATGGGCGCCCAGGCGCTGTCCGCCGTCCCGGCGTCGGTCACCGTGATCACGGCGGACCCGGGAGACCTCGGGTGGCCGGTCACCGACCCGACGGCGGTCCCGGGCGAGCAGGCGGCCTCGCCCACCGCCCCCGCGCCCACGGTCGGGACGCCCACCACCGAGACACCCACCGAAGAGGCACCCACGGTCGAGAGACCCACCGAGGAAGCTCCCGCCGACGCGACGCCTGCGACGACGCCGACCGCCGTGCCGGTGCCCTCGGGCGCCGGCGCCACGTCCCGGGTGGTGGTCCAGCCCGGGGACACCCTGTGGGACATCGCCCGGCGATCCCTCCCCGAGGGCGCGAGCGAGGCGCAGATCGCGGACGCCTGGCCCGCCTGGTACGAGGCGAACCGGCAGACGGTCGGCGCCGACCCCGATCTGATCCAGCCCGGTCAGGTGCTGCTCGCCCCGGCGGAGGGGGCATGAGCGCCGTCGCCGGTCAGGAGGCCGTCGGGACCCGACCGATCCGCGCCCGACTCGTCCCGACCATGCCCCGACGGCCGACCGCAGGCAGGGCCTCCGGAGCCGCGCACCACCCGCCACCGACGCTGCGCGAGCGGATCGAGGTGCTGCGAGCCGTCGACACCGTTCTCGGGCCCGACGAGGAAGGAGCGAGCGCGCAGCCTCCGGCCGTGGACGCCGCCCGGCTCGCGCTGTCGCTGGCCGGAGCCCTCGTCGAAGTCGTTCGCGGCACGCGGCCGGCCTCCCAGCTGGCACGCTGGCTCGCCCCGGGGGTGCTCGCCGAGCTGCGGGAACGAACGACCCTCGCCGCGTGCCGAGGCCAGCGCGTGGCGCTCGTGCGGCCGTCCGCCGTCCGTCGGCTGATGGCGAACCCCAACGGCTCTGCCGTCGAGGTCAGCGCAGCCGTCGACGACGGCATCCGTGTGCGGGCCGTCGCCTTCCGTCTCGAAGCCCATCGGGGTGGCTGGCGCGTCACCGCACTCGAGATCGGCTGACCACGACCACGTCGGTCAGCGGCGCTTCTTGCCCTGCTTGGCCGCACGCCGGCGCGCCTCGCGGTTCGCCGAACCAGCGGCGTCCGGATCGCCCGTCCGCGCCTGGGCCGTCGGGCGCGAACCGGCGGCCACGCCACCGGCCGGCTCGCCGCGTAGCTCGACGCCGCCGTCCTCGTCCGGCGCCGAGTAGTGCAGCGGTGCCTGGCGCTCCGGACCGTCGATCCCCTTCGCCACCAGACGCGGTGCGCTCGCCGCGGTAGCCGCAGCAGCAGCGGCGTCGACCGCGGGAACCTGCTCACCCTCGGGGACGGCAGGAGCCTCGGGAGCGGCCACCTGGACCTCAAGGTTGAACAGGAAAGCGACCGTCTCCTCCTTGATCGCATCGATCATGGCGGTGAACAGCTGATAACCCTCGCGCTGGTACTCCACCAACGGATCACGCTGGGCCATCGCACGCAGCCCGATGCCCTCCTTGAGGTAGTCCATCTCGTAGAGGTGCTCACGCCACTTGCGGTCGAGCACCGAGAGGGTCACGCGCCGCTCCAGCTCACGCATCTGGTCGGAGCCGATCTGCTCCTCGCGGTCGCGGTAGGCGATCTCCGCATCCGACAGCACCTCGCGCTCCAGCAGCTCGGCGGTCAGCCGGGTTGCGCCGCCGGCCTGCTCGACCACCTCGTCCGTCGTGATCGAGACCGGGTAGACCGTCCGGAGCGCCGTCCACAACGCCTCGGTGTCCCAGTCCTCCGGACGGCCCTCCGCCGTGGCCTGGGCCACGTACGCCTTGAGGACCTCCTCGCGGAACCGCACCACCTGCTCGCGCAGGTCCACACCCTCGAGCACCTCACGCCGCTGGGAGTAGATGACCTCGCGCTGGCGGTTCATCACATCGTCGTACTTGAGCACGTTCTTGCGGATCTCGAAGTTGCGGGCCTCGACCTGCGTCTGCGCCGACCGGATGCCGCGGGTCACCATCTTCGACTCCAGCGGCAGGTCCTCCGGGAACCCGGCGCGGGCCATCATCGACTCGGCGAGCCCCGAGTTGAACAGCCGCATGAGGTCGTCCTGCATCGACAGGTAGAACCGCGACTCGCCCGGGTCGCCCTGACGGCCCGAACGGCCACGCAGCTGGTTGTCGATGCGGCGAGACTCGTGCCGTTCGGTGCCCAGCACGTACAGACCGCCGAGCTCGACCACCTCGTCGTGCTCCCGGGCGACCGCGGCCTTGGCCTTCTCCAGCGCGTCGGGCCAGGCGGCCTCGTACTCCTCGGCGTTCTCAGCCGGGTCCAGTCCGCGCTCCTTGAGGTCCTCGACCGCCATGAACTCGGCGTTGCCACCCAGCATGATGTCGGTCCCACGACCGGCCATGTTGGTGGCCACGGTGACCTGGCCCTTGCGGCCGGCCTGGGCGACGATCGCCGCCTCACGTGCATGGTGCTTGGCGTTGAGCACCGAGTGCGGGACGCCCTGCTTCTTGAGCAGCTGCGCCAGGTGCTCGCTGGTCTCCACGCTGGCGGTGCCCACCAGGACGGGCTGCCCCTTGGCGTGCCGCTCGACCAGATCGGCGACCACCGCGTCGAACTTCCCCTGCTCGCTCTTGTAGACCAGGTCCTTGTTGTCGATCCGGACCATCTCGCGGTTCGTCGGGATCGGCACGACGCCCAGCTTGTAGGTGCCGAGGAACTCCGCGGCCTCGGTCTCGGCGGTGCCCGTCATGCCGGCGAGCTTGGAGTACATGCGGAAGTAGTTCTGCAAGGTGATCGTGGCCAGCGTCTGGTTCTCGGCCTTGATCGCCACGCCCTCCTTGGCCTCGATGGCCTGGTGCATGCCCTCGTTGTAGCGGCGGCCGGCCAGGATGCGGCCCGTGTGCTCGTCGACGATGAGCACCTCACCGTTCATCACGACGTAGTCCTTGTCGCGCTTGAACAGCTCGGC
>JAKLPK010000209.1 GCA_022013895.1 Cellulomonas sp.
CCGCACATCGTGCAGGCCCACAGCACATCGGGGGTGATGGCACCGGGGACGAGTGCCCCGTCGCGGGTGGGAGTGCCCAGGGCACCTGCCGAGGTGAGCGCGCCGAGCAGGTCGTCGGGATGCAGGCCGGTGGGGTTCGGGCCGGCGGGACTCGACTCGGTGAGCGGCGCCCGCCCGTCGACGCCCGCGGCCGCGTGGTCTCGCAGTGCGAGCGTGAACAGCTTGGGTGACAGCGGTTTGCCCGTGTTCCAGGCCGGGCACAGGTCCTGACAGCGACCGCACTCGGTGCACGAGGCGAAGTCGAGCAGGGACTTCCAGCCGAACTCGTCGATGGTGCCGACGCCGAACGCCGCATCGTCGGCCAGGTCGTCGAGCTCGCGGATGTCGAACGGCGTGCCGTCGATGAGCATCGGCGCCGCCGCACCCAGGGACGTCGCCCCGTCGGGCTCACGTCGGGCGTACACGTTGACGACACCGAGGAACCGGTGCCAGGCGACGCTCATGGTGGTCCCCAGGCCGACGACGGCCATCCACGTCATCGACACCAGGATCTTGGCCATCGCGAGCAGCACGATCCCGGTCTCCAGCGACGCCGTCGGGACGTCGAGCAGCCCGTCGCCCCACCAGCTCGTGAGCGGGAAGTGCTGCCACCCGCCGGCCGCGGCCGTCGCCGGGTCCTGCCGCAGCAGGGCGCTCTCCATCGCGTGCATGGTGAGCACGCACACCAGGACGATCGCGATGACGGCCTCGACGAACCACGCCTGCCAGCGGGTCGACCCGAAGAACCGCGAACGCCAGTCGCGGGCGTCGGCCGCGTCGTCCGGATCGGAGCCGTACCGGATCCGCAGCACCACCAACGCCGCGATCCCGGCCAGCCCGGCCCAGGAGAACACCTCCAGCAGCCACTGCCACGGCGCCCAGCCGCCGACCAGGGGGAGGGTGGCGTACGGGTCGAGCACCTGGGCGTAGGCGAGGGCCAACGTCGGCACGAGCAGGACGAACGACATCATCACGAACCAGTGCGCGACCCGGGCGACGGGCCGGGAGCGGAAGCGTTCGTGCGTGAGGATCTCGCGCAGCGCCGTCCCCAGGCGCTGCCGCACCGGCCCCAGTCGACCCGGGCTCGCCGCCCCCCGCCGCAGCGTGCGCACGATGGTGACGGCCCCCCGCACGAACAGGCCGACCGCGACGAGGGTCGCGATGACGGCCACGATGGCGAGCAGGGGTCGCACGATGAGTCCTCCAACGGGGTGCACGGCGGGGTGCCGGTGGCGGGGCCTGCGGCCACCGTCCGGCCACGGTAGCGACGCTCGCGGCGGTACCGGAACCGATTCCTGCACGGAGTCACACGATGGAAACCTCGCCGTCACGCCGGGGCCCCGGACCTCGGGAGACGCTTGAACCGGCGGGGGCCGCCCGGCGCAGCCGCGTCGACCGGCCCCCGCATCGAGCGACGGGACGTCCGTGGGACGCCGGAAAGAGGAGGTCGGAATGCCCCGCATCCTGACGTGCGTGAAGTCCGTCCCGGACCCCGCGGACGAGGTGGCGTTCACCGCCGACCACACGATCGAGCGCCCGGCCTCCGGGGGACTGCTGTCGCCCCTGGACGAGTACGCCGTCGAGCAGGCGCTGCGTCTGCGGGCGGCCCTGCCGGGTGCGACCGTGAGCGCACTCACGGTCGGCCCGCCGCCAGCGGAGGGTGCGCTGCGCAAGGCGCTCCAGCTCGGTGCGGACGACGCGTACCTGGTCACCGACGAGGTGATCGCCGGCTCCGACGTGTTCGGGACTGTCGAGGTGCTGGCCGCGGCCGTGCGATCCCTGCCCGATGTCACGGTGGTGCTCTGCGGGATGAGCTCGACCGACGGCGACCTGGGGGTGCTGCCCGCGCTGCTGGCCGATGCTCTCGGGTGGCCGCTGCTGTCCATGGCCTCCTCGGTGACGGTGTCCGAGACCGGGCTGTGGATCGAGCGGACCGACGAGGTGGGGACCCGCACGGTCGAGGCGACGCTGCCCGCGGTCGTGAGCGTCACCGATCAGAGCGGTGAGGTCCGCTACCCGAGCTTCAAGGACGTGATGGCGGCCAAGAAGCGGACGGTCACCACCCTCGACCTGGCGGCGCTGGGCGTGGGGCCGGCGCTGGTCGGCGCCGGCGCGGCCCGCGTGCAAGTCAGCTCGGTCACCCGTAACCCGGACCGGCCCCCGGGTCGCGTGCTCCTCGACCACGACGGCAGCTCGGTCGACGAGCTCCTCGCCTTCCTGACCGCGAACTGAGGACGGAGTCACCGTGAGCACCATCCTGGTCCTGGCAGTCCTGAGCGCCGGTGAGGTCGACACCCCCACGCTCGAGCTGCTGACCCTGGCCCGCGATCTCGGCGAACCGGTGGCGCTCGTCGTCGGCGACGTACCGGCGGTCGCCGCCGCGACGCTCGGGAGCTACGGAGCCACGGCCGTCCACGCCGTCGACTGTCCCCAGCTCACCGGGTCGCTGGTCACGGCGAGGGCCGCCCTCGTCACCGAGGTGGCGACCGCTACCGGCGCCGATGTGGTGCTGGTGGCCGCGGGCACCGAGAACGCCGAGGTCGCGGCCCTCGTCGCCGCCGGGCGCGGAGCTGCGCTGGTCACCGATGCGGTCGCCGCGGCGGAGGTGGACGGATCGCTGCACGTCACGAAGGTCGTCTGGGCCGGGCAGCACACCGTCGAGGCCGTCGTGCAGACCCCGCGCGCGGTGCTCACCGTGAAGCCCAACGCCGTCGCACCGTCCCCCGATCCGGCGGGCGGTCGCGTACCGGCGGTCGAGACGCGGGTGTTCGTGCACGAGGCCGCCCGGGAGGCCGTCGTGACCGCACTCGTCCCGAGCGCCGCCACGGGTGGACCGAAGCTCACCGAGGCGAGCGTCGTCGTCGCGGGCGGACGCGGCACCGGCGGCGACTTCAGCGCCGTGACCGAGCTCGCCGAACTGCTCGGCGGGGCGGTCGGCGCCTCCCGCGCCGCGGTCGACGAGGGTTGGGTGAGCAGCGGCCACCAGGTGGGGCAGACAGGGCGGACGGTCTCGCCCGACCTCTACGTCGCGCTCGGTATCTCCGGGGCGATCCAGCACGTGGCCGGGATGCGGACCGCACGCCGGATCGTCGCGATCAACAGTGACCCCGATGCGCCGATCCACCGGATCGCGGACCTCGCCGTGGTGGGGGACCTGGCCGTCGTCGTCCCGGCCGCCGTTGAGCGCCTGCGGGCGCGGTGAGGTCAGGCCCGCGGTTCGCGCCGGTGGCCCGCCCGGCGCACGCTCGACCCTGAGCTGCCCCGTCAGCCCGGCAGCCCGCCACCCGTCCTCACCGCCACCCGTCCGCACCGCCACCCGTCGGAAGGAACCTGCTCATGACCACCATCGCTGTCCTCGGGGCGTCGGGGAAGATCGGCCGGCGCCTGGTCGCGCTCCTGGGCGCCCGGGGTGACCGGGCGATCGGCGTCGTCCGCCGCCCCGAGCAGGTGGCGCAGATCGACGCGTTGGGCGGCCGTGGCGTGCTGCTCGACGCCGAGCGCGCCGCCGCCGTCGAGCTCGCCGAGGTGGTGGCCGGTGCCGACGCCGTGGTGTTCGCCGCCGGTGCGGGCGCCGGTTCGGGCCCGGAACGCAAGTGGACCGTCGACCTGGGCGGATCGGTGCTGCTCGCCCAGGCGGCGGCCTCGGCCGGCGTCGCGCGGTTCGTGCAGATCTCGGCCGCCGGGATCGACCGCCCCGCGCCGCCCGGCTCCGACCCGTCGCGGGCCGCGTACGTCGAGGCCAAACGCGAGGCCGACCAGCGGCTGCGGGCCACCTCCCTGGACTGGACCATCCTGCGTCCCGGCCCCCTGACCGATGACCCGGGCACGGGTCGCGTCGAGCTCACGACCGTGCCCGACGGAGGCGCCGTCCCGCGTGAGGATGTGGCCGCCCTGGTCGTCGCCTGCCTCGACGATCCCGGCAGCATCGGCGCCCAGTGGTGGGTGGCCGGCGGTGGCGAACCGGTCGAGCAGGCCGTGCGGGACCTCACCGGGGCCAGGGCATGAGCCGAGCGGCTGCGGTTCAGGGTGCGGGCATGCCCCGGCGTCTTGGTGCCTTGGCGGTCGAGTGGTCGGGTACTGCCCGGCCCGTCGGGCGCCCCCTCGACCTGCTCGCTGGTCAGTCGTTGATCGAGGCCACCGGCTCGTAGGTGGTGATCACCGGCGGCTGCGCGCACAGCTCGGGCACCCGGGCGAGCAGGGCCGCCAGGTACGGCGTGGCGCTGTGGCTCTCGATGGTGGCCTGGTCGCGGTACCGCTCGTAGAACAGGAACGAGCCCGCGATGGTCGGGGAGCGGTGCAGCGTGTACTCCAGCACCCCGTCCTCGGCTCGCACCGGCTCGATCATGGCGAGCAGCGCGGCCTCGAGCTCGGCCTCCTTGCCGGGGGCGGCCTGGAACGTGGCGATGATGACGGGCACGGTCACTCCTGGGTGCTGGGGGTCGCCCGGACGCTAGCACCGTGGGGGTCCTGCGCCTGCAGGTCGTCGAGCTCGACGGACACCACCCCGAGGGCCAGCAGATTGACGATCAGCCCGAAGCTCGCATCCCACTGCGACAGCCGGAAGTTGAAGAACTGGGTGACCAGCACCCCGACCAGCATCGCCCGCCGCACCCACAGGTAGCCGCGGACCTGGTCGGTGCGCATCCGCCACAGTCCGTAGGCAGCGAGCGCGAACGACGTGACGCCCGAGGCCACCACCCCGATCGGCAACCACCGCGGTCCGTCCGACCCGGCGAGCCCGAACCCGACGGAGGTGGCCGACGCGACCATGAACACCGCGACCGCGATCCACGGCACCGCCCGGGCCCGCACCAGCCGGTGCAGCACACCCAGCGCCCAGCCCCGCACGGCCGCCGCCGGGTCGGGCACCTCCTCGTGGTCGGTCTCGATGGAGTCGACGAGGGCTCGGGCCTGGGCGGTGCCGGGCGTCGGCCCCGCGGCGTCCAGCGCCCGGTGGGCCCGACCTCGGGCGCGTGGGCTGAGCCCGCCCGCGACCCCCGCGACCGCCTCGTTCACGGCGTTGGCCAGCGACTCGGTGGGGTCGGCGGCGCGCCGGTTGTGCAGCACCTCGACGATCAGCCCGAGCAGCACGATGCTGGCGTAGACCACCGAGGCGGTCGGTGCGTAGAAGTAGTCGTTGTCGGCGGTGAGGAACTTGCCGATCTCGTCGATGAACAGCCCGAAGCCCACCCCACCGACGAGCGCAGCGAGCGGACGGACCGCCGGCCCGACGAACGACAGCACCGCGAAGAACGCCAACGTCAGGAGCAGCCCGCCCCACAGCACGTGCGCGATGTGCAGCCCGCCGCCGCCGAGCTGCGGGTACCCGGTCGCGGCCAGGGCGGCTCGGGTGACCAGCACCGTGAGCATGGCCGTCACCAGGAACGTGCCCAGGTGGGTGGGCGCCTGCAGGTCACGCGGCAGCCCGAGCCGCAGCATCGCACCGCGCCCCGCCGCCCGCGCCGCAACCGCCTCCGATGCCAGCCCCATCCCCCCCTTCCCCCCCCCCCCCCCCCCCCCCCCCCCCCCCCCCCCCCC
>JAKLPK010000210.1 GCA_022013895.1 Cellulomonas sp.
CCGCTGACCCGCGACCACGTCAAGCCGCGGCTGCTCGGCCACTGGGGCACCACGCCCGGCCTGAACTTCCTGTACGCGCACCTCAACCGCGCGATCGCCGCCCGTCAGCAGGAGACCATCTACATCATCGGCCCCGGCCACGGCGGCCCGGGCCTGGTGGCCAGCGCCTACCTCGACGGCCGGTACACCGAGGTGTACCCCGACATCACGGGCGACGAGGAAGGCCTGCGCCGCCTCTTCCGCCAGTTCTCCTTCCCCGGCGGCATCCCCAGCCACGTCGCCCCGGAGACCCCCGGTTCCATCCACGAGGGCGGTGAGCTCGGCTACGCGCTCTCGCACGCCTACGGCGCCGCGTTCGACAACAAGGACCTGCTGGTCGCCGCGATCGTCGGCGACGGTGAGGCCGAGACCGGCCCGCTGGCCACGAGCTGGCACTCCAACAAGTTCGTCAACCCCGCCCAGGACGGCGTCGTGCTGCCGATCCTCCACCTCAACGGCTACAAGATCGCCAACCCGACGGTGCTCGCCCGGATCAGCGACGACGAGCTCGCCGACCTCATGCGCGGGTACGGGCACAAGCCCTACGTGTTCGTCGGCGGTTTCGACGACGAACCGGCGCTGGAGACCCACCGCCGGTTCGCGGCCCTGCTCGACGAGGCGCTCGACGAGATCGCCGCGATCAAGGCCCGCGCCGCCACGGGCGACCTCACCCGCCCGATGTGGCCGATGATCGTCTTCCGCACCCCCAAGGGCTGGACCGGCCCGGCGCGGATCGACGGCAAGAAGACCACCGGCAGCTGGCGGGCCCACCAGGTCCCGCTGGCCAGTGCCCGGGACACCCCCGAGCACCTCGCCGTGCTGGAGGAGTGGCTGACGTCCTACGCGCCCACCGAGCTGTTCGACGCGGACGGCCGGCTCGACCCGGACATCGCCGCCCTCGCCCCGGCCGGACCGCTGCGGATGAGCGCGAACCCGCATGCGAACGGCGGTGAGCTGCTGCACGATCTGCGGCTGCCCGACTTCCGCGACTTCGCGGTCGACGTCCCGACCCCGGCCGGCACACTGTCCGAGGCTCCCCGCGTGCTCGGCGAGTACCTCACCGAGGTGATCCGCCGGAACCCCGACAACTTCCGGATCTTCGGCCCCGACGAGACCGCGTCCAACCGTCTGCAAGCGGTCTACGAGGTCACCGACAAGCAGTGGAACGCCGAGTACGAGAGCCCGGAGGTCGACGAGCACCTGGCCCGCGCAGGTCGCGTCATGGAGATGCTGTCCGAGCACCAGTGCCAGGGCTGGCTCGAGGGCTACCTGCTCACCGGCCGCCACGGGCTGTTCACCAGCTACGAGGCCTTCATCCACATCGTCGACTCGATGGTCAACCAGCACGCCAAGTGGCTCAAGGTCACCAACGACATCCCGTGGCGCCGACCCATCGCGAGCCTCAACTACCTGCTGTCCAGCCACGTGTGGCGCCAGGACCACAACGGCTTCTCCCACCAGGACCCCGGGTTCATCGACCACGTCGTGAACAAGAAGGCCGAGGTGGTCCGGGTCTACCTGCCGCCGGACGCGAACACCCTGCTGTCGACCTACGACCACGTGCTGCGCAGTCGCCAGTACATCAACGTCGTCGTCTCGGGCAAGCAGCCGGCCCCGAACTTCCTCACCATGGAGCAGGCCGTCAGCCACTGCTCACGTGGGCTGGGCATCTGGGAGTGGGCCGGTACCGAGCAGGTCGGCAAGGAGCCCGATGTCGTGCTGGCCTGCGCCGGGGACGTCCCGACGCTCGAGGTGCTCGCGGTCGTCGACATCCTGCGCCGCGAGCTGCCGCAGCTCATGATCCGCGTCGTCAACGTCGTGGACCTCATGCGTCTGCAGGACGCACGGGAGCACCCCCACGGCCTGACCGACAGAGAATTCGACACGATCTTCACGGCCGACCGGCCGATCGTGTTCGCCTACCACGGCTACCCGTGGCTCATCCACCGCCTCACCTACCGTCGCAACGGGCACTCCAACCTGCACGTTCGCGGGTACAAGGAGGAGGGGACGACCACCACCCCGTTCGACATGGTGATGCTGAACGATCTGGACAGATTCCACCTCGTGATCGACGTGATCGACCAGGTCCACTGGCTACGCTCCTCGTACGCCGGGTTGCGACAGCGCATGGTCGACGCACGGATCGAAGCACGCGAGTACACCCGGCTGCGCGGGGAGGACATCCCCTCCGTCCGGGACTGGGTCTGGCCCGACGCCCGCGACGCCGCGGAGCTCGTCCAGGTCGACGCCGCCCTGTTCACCGGTGGGGACAACGAGTAGGTCCTCACCGCTTCGATCGATCTACCGAGGAGTCAGCCGACAGTGGCCCGCACCATCTACCTGACAGCGCCCGAGGGCGACACGGGAAAGTCCGTGATCGCCCTCGGGCTGCTCGACCTGCTCACCCGCACCGTGCCGAAGGTCGGCGTGTTCCGACCGATCGCACGATCGACCGAGCAGCCCGACTGGGTGGTCGAGCTGCTGCTGGCGCACGAGGGGATCGACACCAAGTACGACGACGCGATCGGCGTCACCTACGAAGAGGTCATCGCCGACCCGGATGCGGCGCTGTCCACGATCGTGTCCCGGTTCCACGACGTGGAGCGCGCCAACGATGCGGTGCTGGTCGTCGGTTCCGACTACACGGGGCTGATCGGGCCGACCGAGCTGGCCTACAACGCGCGGGTCGCCGCCAACCTCGGTGCCCCGGTGGTGCTCGTCGTGCGCGGCCTCGGCCGCTCGCCGGAGGAGATCCACCAGGTCGCCGAGGTGGCCTCGGCCGAGATGAACGCCAACCACGCGCAGGTGGTCGCGGTCATGGCCAACCGGTGCGAGCCGTCGCAGCTCCACGAGATCGGTGAGCGGCTGGACGGCGCCGTGCCCGGCTGGGTCATCCCGGACGACGTGCCGTTGTACGCGCCGACCCTGCGCCAGGTGATGGAGGCCGCGGACGGCACGCTGCTGTCCGGCGACGAGCAGCTGCTGTCCCGTTCGGTCCTCGACATCGTGGTGGCCGGCATGGGCGTCGACCACCTCATGACCCGACTCACCGAGAGCTGCCTGGTCATCGTGCCGGGTGACCGCTCCGACGCGATCCTGGGCACCCTGCTGGCGCACCAGGCGGAGAACTTCCCGTCGGTCGCCGGCATCCTGTTCAACGGCGGGATCCTTCCGGCGCCCACCATCACCCAGCTCATCGAGGGCCTGGGCAGCAGGCTGCCGCTCATGCGGAACAACCTCGGCACGTTCCGATCGGCCCAGGCGGCGGCGAGCGCCCGCGGCTGGCTGACCCGGGACGCCCAGGGCAAGGTCGACACCGCGCTCGCGCTGTTCGAGAAGCACGTCGACACCGCGCAGATCATGAGCGCCCTCGACCTGCCGCGTCAGCAGGTCGTCACCCCGCTCATGTTCGAGTACGAGCTGCTGGAGCGGGCCCGCAACGACCGCAAGCGGATCGTGCTGCCCGAGGGCAACGACGACCGCATCTTGCGCGCCGCCTCCACGCTGCTGCGTCGCCGGGTCGCGGACCTCACGATCCTCGGCGACGAGGTCGCGATCCGTGGCCGGGCCACCGAGCTGGGCCTGGACCTGGATGCGGCCGACATCATCGACCCCAAGTCCGGTGAGCTGCTCGACCGGTTCGCCGCCGAGTACACCGAGCTGCGCAAGCACAAGGGCATGACCGAGGACCGGGCGCGGGAGATCGTCGCCTCGGTGTCCTACTTCGGCACGATGATGGTCGCCGACGGCCTGGCCGACGGGATGGTGTCCGGCGCGATCCACACCACGGCCCACACCATCAAGCCCTCGTTCGAGATCATCAAGACGGCGCCCGGCACCAACAACGTGTCGAGCGTCTTCCTCATGGGCCTGGAGGACCGGGTCCTGGTCTACGGCGACTGCGCCGTGATTCCCGACCCCACCGCCGAACAGCTCGCGGACATCGCGATCTCCTCGGCCGCCACGGCCGCCCAGTTCGGCATCGAGCCGCGGATCGCCATGCTGTCCTACTCGACCGGGACCTCGGGCACCGGTGCGGACGTGGAGAAGGTGCGCGAGGCCACCGCACTCGTGCGCGAGCGCCGCCCCGACCTGTCGGTCGAGGGCCCGATCCAGTACGACGCGGCCGTGGACGCCTCGGTCGCCAGGACCAAGCTGCCGGACTCCCAGGTCGCCGGCCGGGCCACCGTGTTCATCTTCCCGGACCTCAACACCGGCAACAACACCTACAAGGCGGTGCAGCGCTCGTCCGGCGCCGTGGCCGTCGGGCCCGTGCTGCAGGGCCTGCGCAAGCCGGTCAACGACCTGTCGCGCGGGGCCCTCGTCCAGGACATCGTCAACACCGTCGCGATCACCGCCATCCAGGCGCAGGCGGTCGCTGCCCAGGAGGCCGCCCAGTGAGCACCCTTGTCCTCGTCATCAACTCCGGCTCGTCGTCGATCAAGTACCAGCTCGTCGACGTCGAGTCGGGCGACCCGCAGGCCAGCGGCATCGTCGAGCGGATCGGCGCGCAGGACGGCCGGGTCACGCACAAGGGGCCTGACGGCAAGCACAGCGTCGAGCTGCCCGTGCCCGACCACGAGATCGGCATGCAGATCGTGCTGTCGCAGTTCGCCGAGCACGGGCCGGTGCTGGACGCGGCGCACCTGACGGCGATCGGCCACCGCGTCGTGCAGGGCGGGTCGCTCTTCGACGGCCCGGCCCTGGTCGATGACGACGTGCTCGCCAAGATCAAGTCGCTGTCCCCGCTGGCCCCGCTGCACAACCCCGCGCACCTGCAGGGCATCCTCGCCGCCAAGCACGCCTTCGGATCGGTGCCCCACGTCGTGGTCTTCGACACGGCGTTCCACCAGACGCTGCCCGCGGCGGCCTACACCTACGCCCTGGAGAAGGACATCGCGCAGGCGCACTCGGTGCGCCGGTACGGCGCCCACGGCACCTCGCACCTGTTCGTGTCCCGGGCCGCGGCGCAGTTCCTCGGCAAGGACGTCGCCGAGCTCAACACGATCGTGCTGCACCTCGGCAACGGCGCCTCGGCGACGGCCGTGCGGGGCGGGCACTCGGTCGAGACGTCGATGGGTCTCACCCCGCTTGAGGGCCTGGTGATGGGCACCCGTTCGGGCGACCTGGACCCGGCGGTGCTGGTGCACCTGTCGCGGACGGCCGGCTACTCGATCGACCAGCTCGACTCCATCCTCAACCGCCGGTCGGGGATGCTCGGGCTGTGCGGGCACACCGATATGCGTGATGTGAACGCGGCCGCGGACGCCGGTGACGAGGACGCCCTGCTGGCGCTCGAGGTCTATTACCACCGCATCCGCGGGTACGTCGGCAACTACTACGCCCAGCTCGGGCACGTCGATGTCATCGCGTTCACGGCGGGTATCGGCGAGAACGACGACCGCACCCGTGCGGGTGCCCTGCGCGGCCTGTCCGAGCTCGGCATCGAGGTCGACCCGGAGCGGAACGCCGGTTCGAAGTCCACACCGACGGTCATCTCCCCCGAGGGCGCGCGGGTCACCGTGCTCGTCGTGCCGACCAACGAGGAGCTGGAGATCGC
>JAKLPK010000211.1 GCA_022013895.1 Cellulomonas sp.
AGGGCGCCGAGCAGCTCGGGCGGCAGGGCGTCCTTGCGGACGACGACCTCGAACACGTACTCGTCGAACCAGGGGTCGTCCATCGTGAAGAAGCCCTTGTCGGCCTTGTCGTCACCCCAGGAGTTCTCCACCCGCCAGCGCCGGGCCGGACCGTCGACGCCGTCCGGCAGGTCGACACCGACCAGCAGCATGGCGTGCGTCATCGCCGAGTCGCCGCTGACCACCCGCTGCTCCTTGGTGGTGTGCAGGTCGACGCCGTAGACCCCGGAGTAGTCGAACAGGTCGGCCGCCCACAGCCCGTCCATGCGCTGCATCTGGGGCGACACGTCGCAGCCGAACCACACCGGTTCACCGGCCACGATGGACCGGGCAGCCAGCGCCTTCATCGTCGCGACGGGTGCGTTGACGTACAGCACCGGCTGCCCCTCGATGACGTTGCCGAGGTGCGCGACGGTGAGCGCGCCACCCTTCGGGTGCTCCTGGCGGGGGTCGTCCACGAGGCAGACGTACTGCGTGAGGTCCACCGTCACGTAACGGGCGAAGAACTCCTGCGGGGTGAGCTCACCGACCCGGTGGAACACCTTCGCGTCATCGGTCCACTGCCAGTCGAAGCTGGTCGGCGGGGTCCCGAGGTGGATGGTGAGGATCGCGTGCACATCCTGCAGGATCGCCGTCTTCACCTCGGCGAGGCGGGCGGCCGGGACACCCTCGGCGACGAGTCCGCGCAGTGTGAGGGCACCCGCCCGCAGCAGGGCGCGCAGCTGGGTGTTCATCCGGTCGGTGTTGCCCGAGGAGTCGGTCTCGGGCATGGCCTGCTTCGGCACCACGCCGTACTTGAGCAGCACCGAGACGGCCATGTCCCACTGCCCGCCATCGCCCAGCACATTCGCGAGCAGGTACGACACGAGCCGGGAGTCGACGGGTTCGTCGGCGGTGGCGGCGGCGTCCTCGAGGAAGTAGTTCGCCCGTTCGAGCTTGTCGTAGTACATGGCGTAGTTCTGCGAGAACTCGAACTGCTTGACCCCGAGCTTCTCCTTGGCACCCACCCGCAGCAGGTTGAGCGCGGCGAACAGCCAGCAACGGCCGCTCTTCTTCTGGTTCGCCACCGACCAGTCGTCGATCCGGTGCGACACCGACGGCGGGAGGGCGACGACGCGCTCCCGGTTGAGCGCGACCTCGTCGAGCGCGGTGCGCGTCACGGCGTTCTGGGCGCGGACGCGGGCCGGGTCGGCGCCAAAGCCGGTGTGCAGGGCGTGCACGGCGGCCAGGTCGAGGGAACGGGTGGTGGTCTCGGAGAGTGTGTCGGTCACCCGACCATTCTCTCGCCGCTGCGGGGATGCCCGGGCGTTGCGATCCGTCGTCATCCGGTCGGCCACGCTCGGGCCGCGCCGCCGCCGCCCCGGCTTTACGCACGTTCGGGCGTTCACTACCGTGCAGGGGCGGCCGGCCCCCGACGACGTGAGCCTGCCGGTGGGCAGCACGGGGACATGAGTCGGGGGGAGGCGACGAGGTCGTGCACGGGTTCGTGCCCCTCTCGCAGTCCGCACGTGAGCAGGACGACCTCGGGTTCTGTCGCCGGCGCCTCGCCGACCGCGCCGTCCCCCACCGGATCGTGATCGTCGGGTCGGTCTCGACGCCGGAGGCGGGTGCGGAGAAGATGGGCGACCTGACAGGGGAGAACTCATGACAACGAACCTCGACCGACCGGCGCGGCACGAGCTCATCCTGCGGCGCACCGTCGTAGGCGGCGCCGGGCTGCCGATCGAGGTGTGGTCCGACTCCGCCCGGCCGTCGTCGGCGGACGGCGCAGCGGCGCCCGGGATGCCGGGCTCGAGGTGAGCACGCTGCGTGGCGAGGTGTCCGCAACCGGCCTGACGCATCTCGCGACGGGCGGCACCACCTACGCCCCCACCCGCAACCAGCTCAACATCTGGCTCGGGCAGGCAGCAGCGCCCGACCTGCCGGTGTTCAACGAGCTGACGGTGTTCGTCCTTGACGGCCCGATCGACCGCGACGTGTTCGACCGGGCGCTGCAGGTCACGATCGACGGCACCGATGCGCTCCGCACGGTCGTGGAGCTCGAGGGTGCCCTCCCGCGGATGCGCGTCCGCGAGCGGTTCGGGTACCGGTCGGCGTTCCTCGACCTGGCCGGCGTCCCCGACCCGGACGCGGCCCTCGACGAGTGGTCCCGACGTCATGTCGACACCGTGCTCGACCTGTCAGCGCAGCTGTTCGACTCCACCCTGATCCGGCTGTCCTCCGACCGCTACGCCTGGGCGCTCCTCTATCACCACATCGTGTCCGACGGGACCTCGATGGCCCTGGTCTTCGAGCGGGTGGGTGACTGGTACGCGCGCCTGAGCGGCGGTGAGGAGCCCGCGGAGGTCAGCTATCCGACCTTCGTCGATCATGTGGTGCGTGACGAGGCTCTGCGCGCCGGCCCCCGGTACCAGAGGATCGAGAGCTTCTGGCAGGAGCGGCTGAGCGACCCGGCCGAGCCGATGGTGTTCTACGACGGGTTGTCGCTGACCGACGGCATGGGGCGTGGGCGGGTGCACCAGGAGATGCACCTCGACGCCGAACGGGCGCATGCGCTCCGCGAGCTCTCGGCGCGGGACGGGATCCGCTTCCTCTCCGATGACCTGTCCTTCTTCGGTGTCGTGGCTGCGGCGCTCTTCGTCATGCTCTACCGGATCAGCGGCGAACCGCGCCGCACCATCGGCGCACCGTGGCACAACCGCACCAAGGCCGTGGCCGACACGGTCGGGCTCGTCATGGAGCAGGACCCGTTCACCCTGTCGCTGCAGGACGACGACACGTTCGCCTCGGTGATCGCCAAGGTCCAGCACGAGGCCTTGGCGGTCGTGCGTCATCTCCCCTACGCCGCGGGCAACCCGGGCGGGCGCATCTACGACGTCGTGCTGAACGTCATCCGGGTGGTCGTCGGACCGTTCGCCGGGTTGTCGGTGCAGCCCCGCTGGTACCGGCCGAGCTACGGCGAGGGCAGTCTCCTGGTCGCCGTGCACGACTTCGTCGGTTCGGGCGACCTCGTCCTGGGGTTCGACTTCAACGCGCAGCTGTTCACGCAGGAGCAGCGGGACGCGATGATCGAGCTGTTCCTGCACGTCCTCGACGAGTGCATCGACCGACCGGACGGCCGGATCACGGACTTCGAGGTCCTGTCCGACCGCGAGCGGCGACGTATCGACGCCTGGAACTCGACCCGGCGCGACTACCCCCGCGAGACGACGACCATCGGTCCCATCGAGGCCCAGGCGCAGCGACATCCGACGGCCGTCGCCGCGACGTCCGGTGACGACGCGCTCACCTACGCCGCCCTGATCGAGCGTGCGACCGTACTGGGCGCGCACCTGCGCGATGTCGGCGCAGGTCCGGGCACGTCCGTCGGAGTGTGCCTCCACCGGTCGCTCGATCTGCTCGTCGCCGTGCTCGCGGTGATGAGGTCCGGCGCCGCGTACGTGCCGCTCGACCCGGCGTTCCCGCCGGACCGGCTGGCCTTCATGCTCGAGGACTGCGGCGCGTCGATCCTGCTCACCCAACGGGACCTCGACGGTGCGGTCGACCCCGCGGGGTGCGTGGTGGTGGAGATCGGCGAGGTCGATCTCGCGCCGGACCCGCGCCCGGCTGAGGTGGCGGCGCGTCCCGGACCGGAGGACCTGGCGTACGTGCTCTACACCTCCGGATCCACCGGCCGCCCCAAGGGGGTCGAGATCCCGCACGGCGCGCTCACCAACCTGCTGCGGTCGATGGCCGAGACCCCGGGGTGCGGCGAGCAGGACGTGCTCCTGGCCGTGACCACCCTGTCGTTCGACATCTCCGCGCTCGAGCTCTTCCTGCCGCTGCTGTGCGGTGGTCAGGTCGAGATCGCCTCCCGCGGGCTCGCCGCGGACGGTCGGGCGTTGCGGCAACGCCTCGACCGCGGGGGGATCACGATGCTCCAGGCCACACCCGCCACGTGGCGGATGCTGCTCGAGGCCGGCTGGGAGGGGACCGAGGGCCTCACCGCACTCATCGGCGGCGAACCCCTGCCGCCGGACCTGGTGGCACCGCTGCTGGACCGGACGGCGGCGCTGTGGAACATGTACGGCCCGACCGAGACCACCGTCTGGTCCTCGGTCGAGCGCGTCGAGCGGGCCGACCAGCCGATCACCGTCGGCCGTCCGATCGCGAACACGACCTTCCAGGTGCTGGACGGCCGTGGTCGGCGCACGCCGATCGGCGTCGCAGGCGAGCTGGTCATCGGAGGTGCCGGTGTCGCGGCCGGGTACCACGGTCGCCCGGAGCTGACGGCGGACCGGTTCGTCCCCGACGCCTTCAGCGACACCCCCGCGGCCCGGGCGTACCGCACGGGTGACCTGGTCCGGTTCCAGTCGGACGGACGGGTTGTCCACCTGGGCCGCCTGGACAGTCAGGTGAAGGTGCGGGGCTTCCGCATCGAGCTCGGCGAGATCGAGGCGACGCTCGTCCAGCATCGGGCGATCGCGCAGGCGGTGGTCGATGTGCGGGCCGATGGTGCTGCCGGGCCGGCCCTCGTCGCCTACTGCCGGCCCGAGGACGGCGACCTGCCGCCGGTGCATGACCTTCGCGAGCACCTGCGGACGACGTTGCCGGACTACATGGTGCCCGCACGTTTCGTCATGATCGACGAGGTGCCGCTCACGCCGAACGGCAAGGTCGACCGGCGGGCGCTCCCGGACCCGGACCCGGCCGACCGGCGGGCGGACGGGCACCACGTCGCTCCGCGGACCCCTGCCGAGCGTCGGCTGGCGGGTTTCTGGGCGGAGCTGCTGGGGACGGACCAGATCGGCGTCCACGACGACTTCTTCGACCTGGGCGGGCACTCCCTGCTGGCCCTGCAGCTGCTCAACCGCATCATCGACGAGTTCGGCGTCGAGCTGCCGCTGCACCGGCTCTTCGAGGCCTCGACCCTCGAGGCCCTCGCTGGTGTGATCGACCAGGCGACCGGGGCGTCCCCGAGCGCGACGCGCTTCGTCCCCGAGCTCATGTCCATCTGGTGCGACGTGCTCGATGTCGCAGCGGTCGGGCCGGACGACGACTTCCTCGCGCTGCAGGCGGACCGGTCGTTGGTCGACGCGATGCTGCTCAGGACCCGCGAGCGGCTCGGGGTGTTCGCCGAGGGCCTGTCGGCCACCGACTTCCTCCGCCGGCCCACCATCCGAGGTCTCGCGGAGCTGATCAGCCGCAACGAGGAGCCGGTGTCGTCGTTGGTGGTGCCGTTGCGTACGACAGGCGAGGCGACCCCGCTGTTCCTGGTGCACGCCGGCGGGGGCTACGTGTTCTTCTACCGGGCGCTGGCCGCCGAGCTGGACGGGCGTCGGCCCGTCTACGCGATCCGGGCCGAGAACCCCCGGGACGGCCTGGGACGGCCGCTCGTCGCCGCCGAGAGCATCGCGAGCATCGCAGCCCGGTACATCGAGCAGATCCGGGAGGTCCAGCCGCATGGCCCCTACCTGCTCGGTGGGGCCTGTTTCGGCGGTCTCGTCGCGTTCGACATGGCTCGACAGCTGCGTGCACAGGGCGAGGAGATCGCCGGACCGCTCTTCCTGTTCGACGCGGTGCTCCCCAACAACCCGGCGCTCAGCCCCGACGACCTCGACCGGCTGAGGGCCGCAGGCTTCGACGCCCGAACCCTGACGCCGAGCCTGCGACAGGCCCTCACCCGCAAACGGGCCGAGATCCGCACGATGGGCCCGGTCGCCGGGGCGACGCATCTGGTCCGGGCCGTGGCGAGGCGCACCTGGCGCGAGCTCAGGCGCGGTGGGGCGCTGCTCCTGACCCGGCTCCCGTTGCGGTCCGCAGCCGCCCGGGCGATCCCCGTGTCCCCGATGGGTGCGCGGACGCCGGAGGAGCTGCTGCTCGAGGAGTACGCCGAGTCCCTCGAGGTCGCGATCCACCTGTCCCTGGCGTACCAGCCGGAGCCGACCGAGGTCTCCCTCGTCGTCGTCGAGGCCGTCGGGAGCGGTCCGCTGAGTGTGTCGTGGCGAGGGATCACGAGCGGGGAGATCGCGGTGCACCGCTCACCCGGCACCCACCTCGACATGTTGGAGCACCCGTGGGTCCGGGACACCGCCGCGCTGATGGACGAGGCGCTCTCCTCGACGTGACCGACCACGGGTGCGTCGTCCACGTCGCGAGAGTCTCGGGCTCGGCCGTCGCCCTGGCGGCCGCGGCGAGCGTGCTGAGCGACCTGGAACGGCGCCGTGCCGCGGCGATCCGGGACGGCGACGCCAGGGCCAGGTTCGAGCTCGGCGCGCTGATGGTGCGCACCGTGGCCGCCGGGGAGCTCGGGATGCCGCCGCGATCGGTGCCGGTGGACCGCAGCTGCGATCGGTGCACCCGCCCCCACGGTCGACCGCGCGTGTCGGGATCGGGCCTCCACCTGTCGGTGTCGCACTCGGGCGACCTCGTCGTGGTCGCGACCTCGATGGTCGGTGCGGTCGGGGTGGACGTGGAGGCGCTCACGGCCGCACCGCTCGACCACGCCGCCCTTGCCGAGCTGGTGTGTGCACCCGGTGAGCGCCCCTCCGTGAGCGACCGGGCGAGCTTCCTCACCCTCTGGACGCGCAAGGAGTCCGTGCTCAAGGCCACCGGCGACGGGCTGCGCATCCCGCTGGCCGAGGTGGTCGTGACGCCGCCCGACACGCCCCCGCGCCTGGTCTCGTTCCTGGGCCGTGGGGGGCCGGACTGCCAGATGGTCGACCTCGACCTCGGTCCTCGGTACCGCGCGGCTGTCACGGTGCTCGACCCGTCGCCGTTCACCGTCACGGTGCTCGAGGAGCATCTGCAGCCGGCGGGCTGATGCGGGTTGGTGCGCCGCGGGTCGAGCGCTGGGCCCGCGACCATAGGAAAGGCCCCCGGCCGCGTCACCGCGGACCAGGGGCCCCTCTGCTCACGAGTCGGGGTGGCGGGATTCGAACCCACGACCTCTTCGTCCCGAACGAAGCGCGCTACCAAGCTGCGCCACACCCCGTGAAGCCGGTCCAGCATAGCCGATGCGACGGGCTGCCTCGGTCGCCGTCCGCACCCGTCGGGCGTCAGGCGACCCGCGGCACCAGGGTCATGAGCGTGGCCTCGGGGCGGCACGCGAACCGCACCGGTGCGTACGGCGAGGTCCCCAGACCTGCGGAGACGTGCAGCCACATGGAGCCGGAACCGCCGGCGCGGTCCGGGCGCGAGCCCGGCCATCCGTGCAGACCTTTGGCCCGACGGGTGTCGAGGTCGCAGTTCGTGGTGAGCGCGCCGAACAGCGGGACGGCGACCTGCCCGCCGTGGGTGTGCCCGGCGATGGCCAGGTCGACGCCGTCGGCGAGCATGGAGTCCAGCACCCGGCGGTAGGGGGCATGGGTGACCCCGACGTGCAGATCGGGCGTCGGACCGTCGATCGGCACGGCCGCGGGGAACCGGTCGCGTTCCAGGTGGGCGTCGTCGGTGCCGACCAGGCTGAGCCTGCGTCCGTCGACCGTGAGGGTCCCGCGCCGGTTGGACAGGTCCACCCAGCCCGCCGAGGTGAACCGGGTGACCAGCTCCCGCCAGGGCAGCTCGACGTGCTCGCGCTCCGGCCCGCGTGAATCGGGCAGCAGGTACCGCAGCGGGTTCTTGGGCCGCGGGCCCAGGTAGTCGTTCGACCCGAGCACGAAGGCGCCCGGCCGGGCAAGATGCGGTTCGAACGCCCGCATGAGCGCGGGCATGACCGCCAGGTGGGCCCAGTTGTCACCGGTGTCCACCACGAGGTGCGGGTCGAGGCTGTCCAGGTCGCGCACCCAGTCGACGGTCCGCTGCTGCCCGGGGGTCAGGTGCAGATCGGACAGGTGCAGCACCCGCAACGGGGCCTGCCCGGCGGGCAGCACCGGCACGGTGACCTCGCGCAGCGTGTACCAGCGGGCCTCGATGAGGCCCCAGGTCACGCCCGCTGCGCCGATCCCTGCGGTGAGCGCAGCTGTGCGCCCGAGGGCAGCGCTCATCGGTCTCCGGGCAGTCCGAGGCCCTGCCCGTTGCCCTGCCCGTTGCCCTGGCTGGCGGAGTCACCTGCTGGCACCGACTGGACCGCGGCGGGACCCGCCGACAGCGTGAGGGTGATCACCGAGCCTGCGGTGGCCTTCGTGGCGGACTGCGTGGCGACCAGCCCCGCCGGGACCTCGGAGGCAACGGGCGTGTCGGCCACCTTGGCGGTGAAGCCCGCGTCCTTGAGCGCCTTCGTGGCGACGTCGACCGTGCTGCCGATGACGGAGGGGACGGAGACCTTCTCGCCGTAGAGCAGCTTGTCCGACGGGTCGGTGAACCCAGGGTTGTCCTGGCCGTCGAGCGCCTGGACCATGAACCGCTTCCAGGTGGGCCCGGCGATGTCGGAACCGAAGACGACCCCGTACTTCTTGCCGCCGATCACCTTGTAGTTCGCGGTGACGAAGGAGTCGGGGTTGGCCAGGACGACCGCGGTGGACAGCTTCGGGGTGTACCCGACGAACCAGGTGTACTCGTTGTTGTTGGACGTCCCGGTCTTGCCCGCGGCCGCGAAGTCTGGGGCGCCGACGGACTTCATGGTCCCGGTCCAGACCTTGCTCAGTGCGTAGTTCATGGCGTTGGCGACATCGGTGTCGATCGCCTGGTTGCAGTTGGCGCTCGGAACGGTGAGCTCGGCGCCGTTCGCATCGGTCACGGCGAGGATCGCGATCGGGGTGCAGTAGATGCCGCCCGAGGCGAAGGCGGCGAAGGCACCGGCCATCGCGAGGGGCGTCGTGTTGTCCGTGCCCAGCACATCGCTCGGAACGGCCGAGAAGTTGTCGCCCGTCTTGGCGCTGGTGACGCCCAGGTCCGCGGCGTTCTGCATGATCTGGCACAGGTCGAGCTGGGTCGCCATCGACATGAACGCCCGGTTGACCGAGTTCCGGGTGGCGTCCTGCACGGTCATCATGCTGCCGGTGCCCTCGGAGTTCGCGACCTTGAACGAGCCGCCGGACAATGTGGTGCACGGCGCGGTGAAGTCGGAGAAGTTGAAGGTGCCCTTCCCGCCGTTCACCACCTCGCTGAGCGAGTGCCCCGCTTCGAGCCAGGTGAGCAGGGTGAACGCCTTGAAGGTCGACCCGGGCTGGAAGCCCTGGTTGACGGTGTAGTACGGGTAGCCGACGTTGTAGTTGATCGCCTGCTGCCCGGCCACGCCCGTGGACGTCGGGACGTAGTCGGTCGACTGGGCCATCGCCTTGATCTGACCTGTGCCCGGCTCCACGACGCTCATCGCCTGGATCTCACCGGAGGGGTCACCGACCGAGACGGTGGCCTTGACCTGCTGATCGGCCATCGTCTGCAGGGAGGGGTTCAGGGTGGTGGTGATGGTGAGGCCGCCCTTGTAGAGCCGCGCCTGGCGCTCGGCCTTGGTCTCACCGAACGCCGTGTCGTTGACGATGACCTTGGTGACGTAGTCGCAGAAGTAGGCGGAACCGGCCACGGCGTCATTGGCCGACTGGCAGCCCTGCTTGACCTCGCTCACGACGAGCGTGGAGGCCAGCGGCGTGGCGATCCCGGTCGTGTACTCCTCGTCGGTGATGTACCCCTGCTCGTGCATGAGGCCGAGCACGACATCGCGTCGCCCCTGCGAGGCCTCGGGGTCCGACACCGGGTCGTACTTCGACGGGTTCTGCGTCACCCCCGCGATGGTGGCCGCCTCGAGGTACGTGAGGTCCTTGGCGGACTTGCTGAAGTAGCGGTTCGCGGCGGTCTCGGCGCCGTAGACCGACGACCCGAACGGTGCGATGTTCAGGTATTTCTCAAGGATCTGGTCCTTGGTCTCCTGCTGCTCGAGCGTGATCGCGAGCTTGGCCTCCCGCAGCTTGCGCGCGTACCCCTCGGCGCCCTGGGACTCGGTCGCGGCCGCGACCCCGGCCTGCTGCTCGGCGGTGGTGTCGGCGTTGAGCGCCTCTTCGATGAGCACGTTCTTCACGTACTGCTGCGTGATGGTCGAGGCGCCCTGCTGCTGCTCGTCCGGTCGGAGCACCGAGAGGATGGCGGCGCGGGTCATCCCGGTCACATCGACACCGGTGTGCTCGTAGAACCGCTTGTCCTCGGTCGCGATGACGGCGTTCTGGAGCTGGACCGAGATGTCGGTGAGCGGGACCACCACCCGGTTCTGGGCGTAGAAGGTGGCGAGCAGCGTGCCGTCGGCAGCGAGGATCGTCGACTTCTCCGGCAGGTCCTGCTGGTCGAGCTCGGTGGGCAGCTCGTCGAAGCCGGTCACGGTGAGGTTCGTCGCGGTGTTCACCGCCGCGACCGCTGGCAGCGCGAGACCCGCGGCGACGACGCCGCCGAGAGTGGCGACGAGGACGAAGGAGACGAGAAGGCCGATCGCCTGGGCGGCGCTGACCTGACGACCCCGTGGGCGGCTGCTGCTCGACACGCCCTCAGGGTAGTGCCCGCCTCTGACGCGGCCCCGGAGGTCCGTGAACCTTCCTCCCGGACCTCCACCGGACCTGCACATGCCCGGGAGCGGTCGCCGCCTGCCGGGGAGCGGCCGCGGACGCCCAGGCCGGGCAGAAGGTGCGGGGTTCTTCCCCCGAACGACGGAACGGCCGGACTTGACCGACCGGGATAGGGGTCTTGACAGCGCCAGAGAACCCACGATTGGGGTCTCCCCCCCGGCCAGGGTGACGGACTAACGTCCCGTTGCGGACCTGCCGGTGACGGGAGGTCGGCGAGTGGGGGAAGGTGAAGCGGTGGGCGCGTTCTCGGGGGACGGGCACTGGACGGCGGGGGCCAACTGCGG
>JAKLPK010000212.1 GCA_022013895.1 Cellulomonas sp.
AGATCGGCCGGGCGTTCGACGGCCCGGCCGTGGCGCTGCTCGTGCTGGCGGCGGCCGGGTCGGGCGCCGTGGTCAGTGCAGCCCGCGCACGCTGAGCGGAGGGCCGCGGGGCGTAAGGCAGGCCGCGAGGCGGGCCGTCAGCCGCGGCGCGACTGGACGGCCCGCACCTCGGCCGTCCACGGTGCCTCGACCTTCAACCGGCGCAGCAGCCGGCCCTGGACGGTGAATGCTGCGGCTGGGCAGCCCCGGCAGGTTCCCGACAGCTCCACCTCGACGATCCCGTCGTGCACACCGCGCAGTGCGACCCCGCCGCCGTGACCGACCGCGTACGGGTTCACGTCCTGCTCGATGGCGTCGTACGCGATGCGGCGGAGCTCACCGTCCGGGTCGAGCCGGCTGCGGTCGGCACCGGCCGCACGGTGAGCGGCCACCGCGGCCGAGACCGTGTCGCGGACCCGGGCCCCGTGCTGCGCCCAGGTCAGCTCGCCCTGCAGGGTGGTGTCCACGTGGTGGCGTCCCACCGTGACGTCCGTGAGCACACCCTCGGTGACCAGCGCGTCGAGCGCCGTCGGGCACAGCTCGCCGATCGGCGCCCCGGCCACCTGCCAGCGCAGCGTGCGCGGGTCCTCGGTGCGTTCGGGGTGCAGGGCCACCGGCTCGTCGACCACCGGGTCCGTGCAGGTGGCCGTCATGTGAGCGCCAGGGTGAGGGTGCGGGCCAGGTAGGCCGCCACCCAGGCCAGGACACCCATCCCGACGAAGGCGATCGCGGGCCACCGCCAGCTGTTCGACTCCCGGCGCATCACCGCGAGGGTGGACATGCACTGCAGCGCGAACGCGAAGAACACGAGCAGCGCGACGATGGTCGGCGGGGTGAACACCAGCTCACCGGTCTTCGGCCCCTCCGTCCACGTGAGGTCCGCGAGCGTGGCCGACGGGTCCTCCGGGTCGTCGGCGGCCACCACCTGACCGAGCGTGGACACGAACACCTCACGTGCCGCGAGCGAGCCGACCAGCCCGACGTTGATCCGCCAGTCGAAGCCCAGCGGCTCGAACACCGGCTCCACGGCGCGCCCCAGGCTTGCGGCGTAGCTGTGGTCGAGGACGTAGGCGCTGGCCTCGACGTCGTCCATACCGGCCGTCTCAGCGGTGCGGGCGGGGAACGTCATGAGCGCCCACAGCACGATCGTCACGGTGAGGATGATGGTGCCGACCTTGCGCAGGAAGATCTTCACCGGATCCCACACCTGGGCGAGGACCGTGGCCGGCGTGGGGACGCGGAACGGCGGCAGCTCGAGGTAGAAGTGCAGGCCACCGTTGCGCAGCAGGGTCGAGCGGAGCAGCGAGGCGACCGCCATCGCGGCCAGCCCGCCGAGCAGGTACAGCGCGAGCAGGGCCAGGCCCTGCGCACCGAACGGACCCCAGGTCGCATCCGTCGGCACCAGCATGCCGACCAGCAGGAGGTACACCGGCAACCGGGCCGAGCACGGCATGAGCGGGGCCGCGACCATGGTCGCGAGGCGGTCCCGGGATGACGGCATCGTCCGCGTCGACATGATGCCGGGGATGGCGCAGGCGACCGAGGAGAGCATCGCGACGAAGGCGCGTCCGTCCAGCCCGGAGACCGCCATCACCCGGTCCATGAGGACGGCAGCCCGGGAGAGGTAGCCGACGCCCTCCATGAGCGAGAGCAGGACGAACAGCAGGATGATCTGCGGAAGGAACACCAGGACGCCGCCGACGCCGCCGATGAGCGCGGTCTGCACGAAGTCGGAGAGCAGAGGTTGGGTGATGGCCTGGCCGGCCAGCTCGCCGAGCCAGCCGAAGAAGCTCTCGACCCAGCCCTGAGCGGGGGCGGCGACCGTGAAGATCATCTGGAAGAAGACGGTCATGACGGCCGCGAACACCACGAGCCCACCCACGGGGTGCAGCAGCACGCGGTCGATACCGCGGGTGTGCCGGGAGGGCTGCGCCGGACGGTAGGCGGCGCTCTCGAGCACGGAGCTGCCCCAGGCGGTCACCTCCTGCGGGTCGGTGGGGGGCGGGACGGGCACGCTGGGCCAGCTGCGCCAGTCCGGCAGCTCGCGGCGCAGCTCGGGGATGCCCCGGCCGCGGTGCCCGACGACGGGGTGCACCGGGATGCCGAGGGCCCGGCCGAGTGCCTCGGTGTCGACCGAGCCGTCCCGCGCGGCGAGCTCGTCCATCATGGTGAGTGCCAGCGCGGTGGGTCGGCCGAGGGCGAGGACGGCGGCCACCAGGCCCATGGAGCGGCGCAGGGTGGTCGCGTCGACGACGAGCAGCAGCGCGTCGGGGCGGGGTGCGCCGGGCAGGGCCCCGTCGAGGTGGTCGCGCACGACCTGCTCATCGGGGCTCGCGGGTTCCAGACCGTAGGTGCCGGGAAGGTCGACGACCTGGATCGCGTCATCGCCGGCACCGAGGTGTCCCACGGAGTGGGTGACCGTGACGCCCGGATAGTTGGCCGTGCGCACCCGCAGCCCGGTGAGGTGGTTGAACACCGTGGACTTGCCGGAGTTCGGGGCGCCGACGAGCGCGACGGTCGGCTCCTGCGTGGCGATCGCGGACCCGTCGGTGTGGCAGGTGCTCATGCCGGGAGCTCCACGAGGACGGCTCCGGCCAGATCGGCGCGCAGGCACAGGTCCGTCTCACCCACGGTGTAGACGACGGGGCTGCCGAACGGGGACCGGCGCAGGCACTGCACCCGGGTCCCGGCGAGGAACCCGAGGTCCACCAGTCGTCGGCCGGCTGCGGCGCCCAGCTCGTCGGAGACCGAGACCACCATCGCTTCCTGGCCCCGGCGCAGCGCCAGCAGCGGCAGGGTGCGGGTTGTCGGTCCGGCGGGGGACAGCGCGGTGCTCATGATCAGTCCTCGGGTGTGCGGTGTCGCCGCGTCGCGACTCTCTGAGGTTAGGTCAGCCTGTCCTATGCAGGTGGGGCCTTGGTCCCAGTCTGGCACGCGAGGTTCGGTCGGCGGCAGCGCTCCTGGGGTGCAACTGAAATGTCAATCGACCCTCACGGGGGATCTGCGGTCGGCTCAGTCCTCCGGCGGTCCGTATCGGCCGCTCATGTACAGCTTGCGGATCGGTTCACTGACATTCCAGTTGGTCCGCGCGCCGGCCTGCAAGCGGCACACCATCCCTGGCTCCAGCGCGACCGTTGCCGCCGGGTCCTCCACGGTGAGGGTCCCGCGTCCTGCGAGGACGACGAAGACCTCGTCCTGCTCCACATCGGTCACCGTGCCCTCGGTCAGCGCCCACAGACCGAAGGGGGTGCCGTCGACGGTGCCGAGCTCGAGCAGCGATGCTCGCGGCGAGCCGTCGAGCACGGTCTCGGCCGGGAGGTCGTAGGCGACCAGCGCGGCGGTGGCCTGCGCGAGAGCCGCGGCCTGCGGGGATACCTGGTCGGGGTCGACCGTCATCGGGCGCGGCGGTGCGCAGCCGAGGCCCCGCAGGGTGAGCTCGACGGCGCGTGCGACCCGCTCGGGAGCCTGGTCGGCCGACGCCGTGGCGATGACGCCCTCGACCATCGCGATGAGCAGCAGCAGGTCGTCGACCCCGACATCCGGTGCCAGCCGGTGGTGGTCACGGGCGGCGGCGACGGCTGCGGTGAGCAGGGTGCGCGTGCGTCGTTCGACATCGTCGAGCAGCCGGGTGCCGTCCTGCGCGCCGCGCACGACGGTGTGCAGCCCGGGCAGCTCGACCTGGTTGCGGGCGATGGTGCGGATCAGGGTGGGCAGCAGATCGGTCGGTGGGGTCCGTGCGGCAAGCTCGTCGAGCAGGTCGACCTGCCGCGCGTAGACCGCGACGACGAGGGCGGCCCGGTCCGGGAAGTGGCGGTAGAGGGTGCCGCGCCCCACTCCGGCCCGCACCGCGACCAGATCGAGCGGTGCGGCGGCGCCGACCTCGTGGAACACCTCGGTGGCGGCGTCGACCAGTCGTGCCCGGTTGCGCACGGCATCGCTGCGTCGGGTCACAAGGCCAGCGTAGGTCCGCCGGGGGACGTCGACGGTTCCCGGTGCACGGTCGCAGCAACTGACATGTCAATGAGCGCCCGGCGCGCTTGGTCACCGGCCCGCGGGGCTTCGTCGGAGCTGCGAAGCGTCGGCAAGGTCCCTCTGAAATGTCAGTCGAGCCCCCATTCGGGGGCATGCGCGACCCCGGTGGACCGCCTGCGGGTGTCTGGTGCGTGGTGCGGGCGCCGACTAGCATCAAAACGGACAGCGTTGTCCGCTTGATTCGAGGGAGTCACCCATGAGCAGCTTCACCGACCGCACCGTCATCGTCACCGGCGCAGGCTCCGGGATCGGTCGGGCGACCGCCGAACGACTCGTCCGCGAGGGAGCCCGCGTCGTCGCGACCGACGTCGTGGAGCAGCGGCTCGCCGAGCTGGTCGCGCAGACGGGGACCGACCGGGTGACCACCGTGGCCGGCGACATCGCGGAGCAGACAGTGGTCGATGAGGTCGTCGCCGCCGCCGGCGGCCGCCTGCACGGGGTGGCGAACGTCGCCGGCATCATGGACGGGTTCCTGCCTGCCGGTGAGGTCGACGACGAGACATGGGAGCGGGTGCTCAGGGTCAACCTCACGGCTCCGCTCAAGCTCGTCCGGGCGACGCTGCCGCTGCTCGTCGCAGGCGGCGGTGGCTCGATCGTCAACGTCGCCTCCGAGGCCGCGCTGCGGGGCTCGTGCGCGGGAGCGGCGTACACCGCGTCCAAGCACGCCGTGGTCGGCCTCACCAAGAACATCGCCTTCATGTACGGGCCGCAGGGCGTCCGTGCCAACGTCGTGGCGCCCGGGGCGGTCGCGACCAACATCGAGGCCGTCCCCCGGTCGGAGCTCGGCGCAGGCCGGGTCTTCCCCGTCTTGCAGGCGATCGGCCTGGCGCCCGCGTCGCCCGAGGCCCTGGCCGCGGCCATCACCTGGTTGCTCAGCGACGACTCGGCGAACGTCAACGGTGCCGTCCTGCCCTCGGACGGCGGCTGGTCGGCAGTGTGACGGCGGCGCCTGCGCGGGCGGTCAGGCGACCCGGAAGGTCCCGACCTGCACGGCCAGCTCGCGGGCGACCTCGGCGATGTCCCGGGCCGCCTCATTGAGCGCATCGGCGTCCTCGGTCGTCCCGACGGCCACGCTCTCGACCCGGCGGATCTCCTGGGTGATCCGCCCGGTGGCCTCGGCCGTCGTCGAGAGCGAGTTCGCCACATCGGCCATGGTGACCCGCTGCTCCTCGGTGGCCGCCATGACGGTGCCCTGAGCCTGGGTGGCGACGCCCATGGCCAGATGGGCACGGTCGATCGCGGCCAGCACGCGGTCGATCTCGTCATGCTGGGAACCGGCCACCTCGCCGATGTCGCTGCTCGCACCCTGGGAGGACTGCGCGAGGTTCTTCACCTCGTCGGCGACCACCCCGAAGCCCTTGCCCGCGGCTCCGGCCCGGGCCGCCTCGATGGTGGCGTTGAGCGCAAGCATGCGGGTCTTGGACGCCACTGCAGCGATCGCCTCGACCGTCCGCTCGATGCTGCGACTGGACTCCCCGAGGGCCGAGGCCAGCTCGACCGCGTGGGACAGGTCGTCGCGCGCCTGCGCCGCTGTGGCGTTCACTTCGGTCATGGTCGTGGCGATCTCACCGGTGGCCGAGGTCATCTGGTGGGTGGCGGCGCTCACCGAGTCGAGCATCACGGTGACCGTCTCAACCTCGCTGGTGGCGGCCCGGGACAGGTCGAGGGTCTCGTGCGCCGAGGAGTCGACCGCACGGGCCGTCACGCTGAGCCGCTCGGCCGATCCGGCCACCTGCGAGGCGGCCGCGACGAGTCCCGTGACCACCGCGGCGAGCGAGGAGCGGGCCCGGCTGATCGCCCGGCCGATGTCGCCGACCTCGTCCCGCCCGTCGGGCACCGGCCACGGTGTGAGATCGCCGGCCGCGATCGCCTCGATCCCGCGCAGTGCGGTGTCGACGTCGCCGCGGGTGCTGGTCACCACGGCGAACGCCCACAGCAGGGCGACGACGGTCGCGACCGCGGTGAGGAGCAGGGTGCTCAGCCGTTCATCGGTCATCCCGGCGATCCGGGTGGCCAGCAGACCGTCCAGCCCGGCCGTCGCTGTCGGGACGGCGGCCGCCACGGCCGCTGCTGCTGCCGCCGGGTCCTGGGCGCTCGGGTCGCCGAGACCTGCGGTGAGCGCGTCCGAGAGTGCGGTCACGGCCTGGGCTGCGGCCTCGACGTCGGCCAGCTGTGACGTCAGATCGCTCGAGGAGGTGGTGGACAGCGAGGTCGACACGTCGGACTGGAACGACCCGGCCGCCGCGGCCAGCGCACCGGCGAGCAGAGCCTGCGCCGCCAGCTTCTCGTTCGCGTCACCGGTCGGCTCGACAGCCGTCTGCGACGCCGTGACCAGCGCCTTCGGCATCTGGACGACGAGCAGGTCCATCACGTAGAAGGAGTCGAGGTCAGGATCGAGGATGAGGTTGGAGCTGTTCCCCGCCTCGGTGACCAACGCGACCAGCGCGGTGGCGAGTGCGGCCCGGCCGGCGGGATCCGTGGCCGCCGGGACCAGGTCCTCGGCCGCGGCGGTGAGCTCGTCGAGCCCGAGGGCAGGTTCGGCGTCGACCGCGGACCGCAACGCGGACAGGTCCACGTCCTGCCCGCCGGCCGTGGCGGCCAGGGCGAGCAGCGCCGGTTCGAGCACCACGACCCCGTCGCGTTCGGCCGCGGAGAACGCGATGTTCGCACCGACCGCCCCGGCGAACGACCAGACGGCCACCACCGTCGGCACCATGAGCGCGGCGACGAGCAGCGAGAGCCGTGCCCGGAGCGGGAGGCGCGAGGTGAGCCGGCCCGCCAGCCGGGTCCAGGTACCGGCGCGTGGCGCTGTGTCACGTCCGCCCGGATCTGCAGGGGCGTCGTGCGCGATCGCGAAGGCGGCCTCGGTGCTCACGCCGTCACCATCGGTCCGGGTGTTCGTCCCGCGAGACGTTGACGTCCGAATACAGCCGAACGGGTGAGCGTCGCCCCTGGTCAGGGGATGATTCGGCGCCAGCTGGCCGCTCTCTCGGTGCGCCGCAGGGGCGCGGTGTCTACTGTCGCACGGCGACCGCAGGTGCCCGCCGAAGCCCGCGACGGCCGGCCCGGTGCAGACCTGCACCGAGCAGCAGCAGTCCCGTCGCGAACGCGAGGACCGGGCCCGGTTCGGCACCGGTGGCGGCGAGGGTCCCGGCGGTGCTCGCGGCTCCCGCGGTGGCAGCGGGCGCCGTGACGGCGACCGCGGTGCTGAGCACCTGGGTCCCGTCCTGCAGCACGATGAGCGTGTGGCTGCCGGCGACGACCGAGCCCGGCAGTGCGAGATCGACCACGACCGACCCGGTGGCATCGGTGGTGACCGGGCCGAGCGCGACCGGCGTGGAGTGCAGCTCCAGCTCGTACGTCGTGAGCGGGGTCAGCCCGTGCAGGGTCACCTGGAGCCGACCACCGACGGTCGTCGTGACCACACCGTCGGCGGTGTCGGTCTGCACCCAGCGCACACCGACGGCCCTGCTCGGGGCGGTGCCGATCACGTAGTCCGTGTACCCGGTCCGGTGGGCCGTCGCCTCGACGTAGAAGTAGGAGCCGATGTCGGGGTCGGTGGGCGTGTACGTCGTGCCGGTGACACCGATGAGGAGGGTGCCGACGGGGTTGTCGACGGTCGCCCGGAACCAGCGGTAGGTGATCGTGGTGGGGGTGGGCGCCCAGGAGTCGGTGTGGACGTCGACGGTGTAGGCCGCGCCCACCAGGCCGGCCCCGGTGAGCGTCGGGGTCGGTGCGGTCGTGAACGAGGCCAGGGCGACCGCGCCGGTGAGGTTCGAGGCGACCTCGTAGCTCTGCGTGTCGGCCCGCGTGGCCGTGGCGACCACGTAGAGCTGGGCGCCGAGGTCGGCGGAGGTCGGGGTGTAGGAGGTGCCGGTGGCACCGGTGATCGCGACGTCCGGTGTCCGGTACCACTGGTAGGACACGGCGTCCGCGGCGGGGCTGAAGGTCGGGGCCGTGAGGCTCAGTGTGGAACCGAGGGTCGCTGCGGACGGCACCGCGAGGCCGATCACCGGGGTGAGGGCGGCCAGGGCCACGGCGCCGGACAGGTTCGAGCCGACGACGTACGACTGGTACCCGGTGCGGCTCGCCGTGGCCACCAGGTAGAGCGCCTCGCCCAGCTGGCTGGCGGTCGGTGTGAAGGTCAGCGACGTCGCACCCGTGATCGGCGTCCCGTCCGATGTGAACCACTGGTAGGCGATCGCGTCCGGGGTGGGGCTCAGCGCCGGTGCGGTCGCGGTGAAGGCGGTGCCGATCCGCAACCCGCCCGAGATCGCCGGTGCGCTGCCCAGGGTGAAGGACCCGGCCCCGACAGCACCGATCCACGTCGAGGCGACCTCGCTCGTGGTGTACCCGGTGAGGGTGGCCGCGGCCTGGACGTAGAGCGTGCGGCCGAGGTCGGCGGTCGTGAGCTCGTACGTCGTGCCGGTGCCGAGGACGGCACCCCCGGACACGTCGTACCAGGTGTAGGTCACGGCGCTCGGCGTCGGGGACCAGGCCGACGCGGCTGTCGTCGCCGTGAGCGTCTGGCCGACGTGGGCGGTGCCGCTGACGGCGATCGTGCCGGGTGCGGTGAACGTGCCGGGGACGATCGTGGTCTGGGCCGAGACGACGTAGCTGTTCGAACCGTCGGTGAGCGTCACCGTCGCGAACAGGTAGGTGTTGACCGTGGTCTGCCCGGTGAAGGTGATGTCGGTGCTCCCGTCGCCCTCGGTGGCCACGGGGCCGTCGGTCGCCAGGGTGTCGATGGCGCCACCGCCGGTCGGCTGGGACTGCCAGAGCACCGTGTAGGACGTCGGGGCCGGGGTCAGGCCGGTGTGGTCGACGGTGATCGTGACGGAGTCGCCGACCGTCGCACTCGACGGAGCGGACGCGGTTGCCGTGCCGGCGAACGCCGCTGTGGCAGGTGAGGCGCCGACTACGACGAGCGCAGCAATGGCCAGGGGCAGAACTGCGGGCAGCAACCGGCGCAGCATCGGGCTCCTTCGTCGAACGGGCGGGTCGGGGGATTCCTAGCGTAACCAGCACAGATGCCACACGTCATCGACAGGCCGGGCGGCGGCTCCGACCGAACGGCGCGCAACGGCTCAGGGCGTGAGACCGTCGATCCGCCCGGGGTCCCCGGCGAAGGGCTGGAGAGCGGCCGGGGCCGGGAACGGCAGCTCGTAGAGCCGCACCTGCACATCGACGGCACCGAAGTCGTCGGATTTCACCACCACCCGCTCCGGTCCCACCTCGACGAGCCGGACGCGGACCACGGCGCCGTCGGGGTCGGTGAGCTGCCACAGATCGGCGAGCCAGCCGAGCCCGCGCTGCTCGAGCTCCTCCTCGGCCTCGACCCAGTCGACGACGCCGGTCACCGCGCGGCCGAGCCGGTCGACCGCGACGAACCCGTCGCCCTCCGGGCGTAGATATCCGAGGACCTCGCGGTCGCCGGGTCGTCGGTGCTCGGACCAGCCGTCGGGGATCATCCGGGCACGGTAGGCGCCCGGCCGCCGGACCGCAGCCCGATTCCTGCGGGTCGAGCCCCGTTCGGCTGCGGGCATCGGGTCACCACCGCTGCTCGACGTCCTCCACCGAACCGACGATCCCGTCGACCGACTGCCGGTTCCCCGCCTCGTCGAGCACCCAGCCCGACCAGTGGCCGAAGCACTGGTGGGTGGACGAGCGCACGAGCTTGAGGTCGGTGAGCGAGACCCGGTCGTGGAACGGGGTGAAGGTGAGCTCGGCGCCGTCGCCGCGCACGTGCCAGGGCTCGGTCCAGGCGCCGGGCGTCCAGTCCCACCGCAGCTCTTCGCGGATCTTGTGCAGGTGGCCGTCGACCACCAGGGCGTTCTCGGTGGAACCGGTGCCGTCGGTCCAGCGTCCGCCCACCTGCAGCCCGATCTCCCGCCCGTCGACCACCCCGGCGCCGAACCCCCAGTTCCAGGCGAGCTCGTGCGGCCAGTAGCCGCGACCGTGGTCGAGCGTCGCCCAGGACGTGTCGGCCTCGACGTCGTACCGCAGGGCGTCGACCCGCAGCCGTCCGCCGGCCCGGCGTGCGACGTCCTTGACCGTGTACTGGAACCGGTGCTCGTCCCAGGGCACCACGACGCCGAGGCGTTCGTGCCCGGCGGGTAGCGGCACGGTCAGGTCGAGGCGTACGCGTGCGGTCGCGGCGCGCAGGCGGGTGCCGGCGGCGGTCTCGTCGAGTCGCAGGGCCAGGTCCCGGCTGCGTGCATACGTCGGGCCCGAGCCGAGGGTGCCGGGCAGGTGGGTGCCGAACGCGAAGGGGACGACGGCGACCTGGTCGATCTCGGCCCCGGTGCGACGGTCGAGCACCCACAGCTGGCTGAGCCCGGCGTAGTCGAGTGCGGACACGGTGAGCCCCACGACGTGGGTGGGGGTGAGGACCGCCCAGTACTCCCACCGCTTGGCCCGGCCCCAGCGGCGCACGACCTGCCCGACATGGTCGGTGCGGTGCAGCGGGGTGCGGGTCCAGCCGACCGCTGCGGTGTTCAGTGTGCCGTCCGGGCGCTGCAGGTCGACCGGTGCGGTGATCTCGTTCTCGTCGACGGGCATGGCACATCGTCCCGGAGAACCTTGTGCGCCGCCTGTGCGCGTCGCGTGCTGGGGTGGCTCAGCCGTCCTGGTCCCACTCGTTGACCTGTTCCAGACCGGCCCGCAGGGTGGCGACCGCCTCGTCGCGGTTGACCTTGGCGAGCACCAGTCCGGCGACCGTCAGGGAGGTGAGCTGACGGGCCCGACGGGCCAGCCGCGCCAGGGAGGCTGCGGGGTAGCGGGCGCTCAGGGCGCGGGCGAAGGAACCGGTGAGCTCAGCCCGGTAGTCCTCGACGACCTCGGCGAGCACGGGGTCGTGGGCGGCAGTGGTGGTGCAGGTGAGCAGGAGGCAGCCGCGGCGTGGCGAGTCCTCGGGCAGGGCGGCGACGGCCTGGGCGAGGGTGCGGAAGTAGGTGCGGACGGCATCGGGTGGGACCGGTTCATCGGTCAGGACGGCGAGCTGGGGGCGGACGACGGTGTCGAGGTAGTCCTGGACCGCCGCATCGAACAGGCCTCGTTTGGAACCGAAGGCGTGGTAGATCGACGACCGGGACAGGCCCGTGGCGCGCTCGAGATCGGGGAGCGAGGAGCCGTCGAGACCGCGGTCCCAGAACACGTCGCGTGCGGCGCGGACGACCTCGTCCACCTCGAACCCCGGTGGCCTGCCCATCCGACCTCCCGCAGTGGCGCCGACTTGTGTATCGCTCGGTCCAGTATAGGGTACCCAATTGGATCGAGCAGTACACAATAATCTGGATCGAACGGTCCAGAACCTATGACCTGGGAGGACGCATGCTCATCCTCGGACTCGTGCTCACCGCCGTGGCCGCGGCGCTGCACATCTTCATCTTCACCATGGAGTCGCTGACCTGGACCTCACCGCGCACCCGGGCCACCTTCGGCACCACCGCCGAGCAGGCCGAGGCCACCCGTGAACTGGCCTACAACCAGGGCTTCTACAACCTGTTCCTGGCCGTGCTCGTCGTGCTCGGCACGGTGCTGATCGCCCTCGGCCAGCAGGGGGTCGGTGCGGCCCTCGTGCTCGCCGGTGCCGGGTCGATGGTCGCCGCCGGCCTCGTCCTGCTCCTCTCCGCCCCCGCCAAGGCGCGGGCGGCGCTCATCCAGCTCGTCCCGCCCGCGCTCGGGGTCATCGCCCTCGTCGTCGGTCTGCTCGTCTGAACCACGCACGCCAGATCCATCGGAGGAACCATGACCGCCAGCACCCAGGTCCAGCTCGTCGCCCGTCCGCACGGGCGTCCGGCACCGGACGACTTCCGTACCGTCACCCTCGACCTGCCGCCGCTGGCCCCCGGCCAGGTGCGGGTGCGCAACGAGTTCATGTCCGTCGACCCCTACATGCGCGGCCGGATGAACGACGCCAAGAGCTACGCGGCGCCCTACGCGCTCGGCGAGACCATGACCGGTGCGGCTGTGGGTCGGGTCGTGGAGTCGGCGGCCGACGGGTACGCCGTGGGCGACGCCGTGCTGCACAACCTCGGGTGGCGGGACGTCGCCCAGGGCCCGGCCGCCAAGTTCCGGGTGGTGCCCGAACCAGCGGGGCTACCGCTGTCGGTGCACCTCGGCATCCTCGGGATGACCGGGTACACCGCGTATGTCGGGCTGCGCAAGATCGCCCCGGTGACCGCCGGGGAGACGGTGTTCGTCTCCGGTGCCGCCGGCGCCGTGGGGACCGCCGTCGGTCAGATCGCCCGTCAGCTCGGTGCGGCCCGGGTGGTCGGGTCGGCCGGTTCGGCGGCCAAGGTCGATCTGCTCACCGGGCGCTACGGCTACGACGCGGCGTTCAGCTACAAGGACGCCCCCGTGCGTGACCAGCTCCCGGCGCACGTACCCGGTGGGGTCGACGTGTTCTTCGACAACGTGGGCGGCGAGCACCTCGAGGCCGCGCTCGACGTGATGAACCGCGACGGACGGGTCGCACTGTGCGGGGCCATCTCGGCCTACAACGCCACGCTGCGCGCGCCCGGCCCGGACAACCTGGCGCTGCTCATCACCCAGGGGCTGACCCTGCGCGGGTTCACCGTCGGCTTCCACACCGAGCTCTACGCCGACTTCGTCCGGGACATGTCCGGGTGGCTGGCCTCCGGCGCCGTCGTGTTCGACGAGACCGTCGTCGACGGCATCGACCACGCGGTCGAGGCGTTCGACGCGCTCATGGCCGGGGCGAACGTCGGGAAGATGGTCGTGCGGATCGGCTGACCGCAGCTGCAGCCCGGGGTCACGGTCCGGTGCAGAGCAGCGACCCCTCGTCGGACGCCGGGCTGGTGCAGGTCCAGCCGGCGACCGTGACGGTGACCACCGCCATCTGCGATGCGGAGGCGGCGAGGGTCGACTCGATGGTCCCCGTGCCGTCGGCCGACCAGGCGGCGCTCGCGACCGTGCGCCCGGAGACGTCGACCGTGGTGGACCCGGACTCGAAGGGTTCGAAGCCGCTGCCGGCGACGACGACGGTCACGGCGTGCTGCTCGGGATCGGTCGAGGTCGCGGGGGTCAGCACCCGCTGCACCGCGACCTGCGGTCTGGCCGGGTCGCCCGCGAGCACGGCCCATCCGACACCAGCGGCGGCCAGCAGCACACCAGCGGCGAACGCCCAGGTCGCGGCTGCGACTGCCCGGCCTCGCCAGCGGGCCCGCGGGACGTACCACGCCTGGACAGCGAGCAGGTTGCCGACCGACACCCGCTGTGACCAGGTGAGCTGGGCCAGCACGGCCAGCACGACCGCGAGGAGCACGGCGACCATCGCCGCGACAGCCAGCGCACGCGGGCCCGGTGACCGGGTGAGGCTCGCCGTGGTCACGAGCGCGCCCGTGGCCACGACGGTCGCGATCAACGAGACCTGGGAGACCAGCCTCTCGGCGTGCGCCTCGATGCGGGCCAGGTTGGCGGCCGGCAGCAGCGTCTGGGCGAGGGCGCTCCACGCGGACGATGCCGCGTCCGGTGGGCCGGTCGGGCTCACCAGCTCCACGTTCCCGTCGCGATCACCTCGTGCGGGCCGTCGTCCGGGCCGGTGCCCGGACACGTGACGGGGACGGTGAACGGCGTCGGACCGCTGTGCGGCGCCTGGGTCAGCCCGTAGACGTCGTCGCACATGAGGGCTTCGACCGTGACCTTGTCGGTGAGGTCGATGGGGTGGCGGTAGCAGCTGTACGTCGGCGGGTCGAAGGTCGGCATCGGGTCTCCGAGGTCGCGGCTGTCGGGTGGGACGGTGCGCGGACGGGACGAGTGTGTCCCCCCTCACATTCGGCGACAAGTGATGCGCAGGGGTGATGCAGGTGATCGATACCCCCTGGGGTATCGTGAGCGGACGCGCCACCGGGCGCCGACTCATGATCGGGGAGCCGATGGCCGTCTGGACGCAGCTGCAGGATGCCGCCCGGGCGTGGCGTGCCTGGCCTGCCCGCCGGCACCTCGTCACGGTCGGGGCCGCGCTGCTCACCGTGCTCGTCGTGGCCATCCCGACCGCGATGATCCCGACCCCGGTCTTCGGCCGGGAGGTCGGCGTGACGGTCTGGGCCTGGCCGGTGCTGCTGGTGACGGCTGTGCTGTCGGGGGTGTTGAGCGCCTCGTACCTGGGCGGTCCTGCCACCGTCACCCCGCAGGACACCGGGCTGGCGGTCGCGCCCGTCGTCGCCGACGACGAGCGCCCCGGCCGGTTCGGCGCGGCGGGTGGCCTGCTCACCTTCCTGGCCGTGGGCTGCCCGGTCTGCAACAAGCTGGCGCTGGTGGCGTTGGGCTACGCCGGTGCCATCCAGTGGTTCGCCCCCGTGCAGCCCTGGCTGGGTGCCGCTGGGATCGCGCTGCTGCTCTACGCGCTCGTGCGCCGGCTGCCCAACGAGGGCGGTTGCCCGGTACCGGCGCGAGGGGCCCAGCGCGTCGGCTGACGCGCCGGGCCCACCGGCTCAGCCGCCGAAGGCCGCCAGGTGCTGCTCGCTCGCGCTGGTCAGCCGCGTGTACGCGTGCTCCAGATCGGGTGCGGACAACCCGGCGCCCGCCTCGGCCAGCCGGGCGAGGTCATCGCGTTCGACCGCCTGTCCGACGGCGTACGCCTCGGTCAGTGAGGTGCTGCCTTGGGCGACCAGCTCGGTGTACATCGCGGCCAGACCGGCGTCGGTGAACTCGCCGACGACGTCGGACGACGGGTCGTCGACCCCGTAGGTCGCGGCCAGCGCGCGCATCGTGGTCAGGTGCTGGGTCTCGGCGGCGGCGATCCGGGTGAAGACCCGGACGTCGTAGGTCGCGGCCAATGTGGTGTAGACGTCGTGCGCGAGCTTCTCCTCCTCGATCATGAACGCCAGGTCGGCCTCCTGGGCCGCGGTGAGCGTGCCGGACTCGTAGGCGGCGGCTGCCAGCCCCGTCCCGGCCGCGCCACGGCCGGACGCACCCCGCCCGGCGCCGGCCGCTGCGCCCGTCCCGGTTCCGGTGGGGCAGGTCGCCGAGGCGGTCGGCAGCAGATCGCCGACGGGCCGCCCGTTCGCCGAGGCCGCACCGGCCAGGGTGCTCACACCGAGCACCCCGAGGCCGAGCACAGCAGCGCTGGTGGTCAGGACCACGCGTCGTAGGTTCATCATGTCCTCCATCCGTTCGGTTCCCCACGGTCCGGGGCCCGTTGACCACGAGGTTCGTCCGCCGGTGCGCAGCCGGTCCGCAGCCGGTGTGGAGACGGGATGGAGAACGGCGTCCGCCGTATCCGTGGCCGGGGTGCGCGGGCAGGATGGTGCCGTGCCGAGCGTGCTGGTGGTCGAGGACGACCGAGACATCCGTGAGCTGCTGCGTCGGTACCTCGAACGCGACGGTCACGGTGTGCTCACCACGGGTTCCGGCGCCGAGGCGCTCAACCTGCTGGCCGCGGGCGGGATCGACCTGCTGCTGCTCGATCTCGGCCTGCCGGACGTCGACGGGCTCGACGTGCTGGCTTCGGCCCGCGACCAGGTGCCCGCCGTGCCGACGGTGGTGCTCAGCGCGCGCGGCACGGTGCCCGAGCGGATCCTCGGCCTGCGCGCCGGGGCCGACGACTACGTGACCAAACCGTTCAGCCCGGCCGAGGTGGTGCTGCGGGTCGCCGCGGTGCTGGCCCGCGCGGGCGGGCCGCGTGCCGCTGGCGGGGTGGCTGCGTCCACGTACGGCGACGGGCGGTTACGGATCGACGAACCGGCGCGCCGGGCGTGGCTGGATGACGCCGAGCTCGAGCTGACCCCGACGGAGTGGGGTGTGCTCGTCACGCTCGCCGGGACGCCCGGCCGGGTCTGCTCCCGGTCCGAGCTGGTCAACCGGGTGCGTGGCTACGAGTTCGCCGGGTACGAACGGTCCATCGACTCCCATGTGAAGAACCTGCGGCGCAAGCTCGGCACCGACGCGACGGCGATCATCGCGACCGTGCTCGGCGCCGGCTACCGGTTCGGCTGGACCCGTGACTGAGCCCCGGGTCCCTGCCGCCGCGCCGGTGTCCCCGGTGTCCCGACCGCGCCGGATCGCCCGTCTGGGGCCGCTGGGGCGTCGTCTGGTGCTCGCCTTCTCGCTGGTCAGCCTGGTCGCCGTGGTGCTGCTCACGGTGGCGGCCCGGGCTGCGGTGGACCGCGGGCTGACCGTGGCGGAGGCAGGCAGCCAGGTCGAGGTGGCCCAGCGGGTGGCCGCGGCGGTCGGTGCCGCCTACCGCACTGCCGGGGGCTGGGGGGCTGCTGACCTCACGGCGGCGACGGACCTCGGCACCGAGGCCGGGTTCGCCGTGCTCGTGCGCGACCTGGACGACGCCACCCTCGCCAGCACGTTGCGCGGTCAGGGCGCGGCGTCGCCCGGAGGTGGGACGACGGCCGCGGTGCTGGTCGACGAGGTTGTGGTGGGTTCGGTCTGGGTGGGTCAGCGCGGCGCGGTCTCGAACGCCGAAGCCACG
>JAKLPK010000022.1 GCA_022013895.1 Cellulomonas sp.
ACGGTGAGGTTCGGGTAGAGCTCGGGGTGCTCGATGGCCTCCTCGAGGGTCTCGCGCGAGAGCACGTTGATGTTCGCGTGGTAGAGGCCCTCGCCCATCCCGGCGTCCAGGATGCCGACCAGGTTGTCGACCTGCTCGCCCTTGTCCCGGCCGAGCCCGGCGGGGGTGATCGTGTTGGTGAGCGAGATGCCGTCCAGCGCGTCGTTGTAGTCGAGCTTGCCGACCGACAGCATCGAGGCGACCATCCCGTGGGTGTCCATCCCGTTCTCCGGGTTGGCGCCCGGGGCGAACGGCGTACCGGCCTTGTGGCCCGACGGGAACGCGCCGGTGGCCTTGCCGTAGACCACGTTCGACGTGATGGTCAGGACGGACTGCGTCGGCACCGCGTCGCGGTACATCGGCAGCTTGCGGATCTTGTCCATGACCGTCTTGACCACGAGCGCGGCGATCTCGTCGGCGCGGTCGTCGTCGTTGCCGTAGACCGGGAAGTCGCCCTCGGTCACGTAGTCGACGACCAGGCCGGTCTCGTCCCGCACCGGGAACACCTTCGCGTACTTGATGGCCGAGAGGCTGTCCGCGACGATCGACAGACCGGCGATGCCGCAGCCCATCGTGCGCACGATCTCGTTGTCGTGCAGCGCCATCTCGACGGCCTCGTAGGCGTACTTGTCGTGGCTGTAGTGGATGATGTTGAGCGCCTCGACGTACGTGGCGGTGACCCAGTCGAGCATCGCGTCGTACTTGGCCCAGACCTCGTCGAAGTCGAGGGCGCCGTCGCCGGTGATCGGGGCGTAGCCGGTCATCACCTGCTTGCCGGACACCTCGTCGCGGCCGCCGTTGATGGCGTACAGGAACGACTTGGCGGCGTTGACGCGGGCACCGAAGAACTGCATCTGCTTGCCGATGCGCATCGGGGACACGCAGCAGGCGATCGCCGCGTCGTCGCCCCAGTGCTGGCGGATCTGCTCGTCCGACTCGTACTGGATGGCCGAGGTCTCGATGGAGATGGCGGCGCAGAACTTCTTGTAGCCCTCGGGCAGGTCGTCGTCCCAGAAGATGGTGATGTTCGGCTCGGGGGCCGGGCCCAGGTTGCGCAGCGTCTGCAGCAGCCGGAACGAGGTGCGGGTGACCATCGAGCGGCCGTCCTCACCGAAGCCGGCGTCCGACCAGGTGGCCCAGTACGGGTCACCGGAGAAGATCTGGTCGTAGTCGATGGTCCGCAGGAAGCGCACGATCCGGAGCTTGAGGACCAGGGAGTCGATGATCTCCTGGGCGCCCTGCTCGGTCAGCGTGCCCCAGGTGAGGTCGCGCTGGAAGTAGATGTCGAAGAACGCCGACAGCCGGCCGATGCTCATGGCCGCACCGTCCTGGCTCTTCACCGAGGCGAGGTAGCCCAGGTACGTCCACTGCACGGCCTCCTGCGCCGTGGCGGCGGGCCGGGACAGGTCGAAGCCGTAGCTCGCGCCGAGCTTCTTGAGCTTCTTGAGCGCCTTGATCTGCTCGGAGTGCTCCTCGCGGTACCGCGCCCAGCTCTCGGAGAACGGCTGGTCGGCGACGGCGTCCTTGTCGCGGTTCTTGGCCTCGATGAGCGCGTCGACGCCGTAGAGGGCGACGCGGCGGTAGTCGCCGATGATGCGGCCGCGGCCGTACGCGTCCGGCAGGCCGGTGATGATGTGCGAGCTGCGGGCGGCGCGGATGCGCGGGGTGTAGATGTCGAAGACGCCTTCGTTGTGCGTCTTGCGGTACTTGGTGAAGATCTCCTTGACGTGCTCGTCGGGCTCGAGACCGGCCTCCTTGATGGCGGTCTCGACCATGCGCCAGCCGCCGTACGGCATCATCGCTCGCTTGAGCGGGGTGTCGGTCTGCAGGCCGACCACGACGTCGTCGTCGGGGCTGATGTAGCCGGCGGCGAAGGCGTCGATGTCGGCGGGGGTGTGGGTGTCGACGTCGTAGACGCGCTTGGCACGCTCGACCGACAGGTAGTCCTTCTCCAGGGTCTCCCACGTGCGCAGCGTCTTGGCGGTCGGGCCGCACAGGAAGCTGGCGTCGCCGGCGTACGGCGTGTAGTTGCGCTGGATGAAGTCACGTACATCGATGGACGTGGTCCACGCGCCCGGCTCGAAGCCGTTCCACGCGGTCTGCTGGGGTGAGGCGGTCGTGGCGGTGGCCATCGGGCGCTCCTTCGGGCGAGTACTGGGTTCCCCGGGGATTACCCGGGAGTCATAGGACGAATCTACGAAGCGGTCGTCCTACGTTCATGGGCCCAAGGGCCCGGCGCTCAGCCCTGGGGATGTGACTTACGACGTCGTCGGTCGCGTTCGAGGGCACCGACGAGGCTCGCGACCAGGGTGGCCAGGAAGACCTGCCCGCCCAACGCCTCCAGCATCGCCAGACCGCGGCCCTGCGCGGTGCCCGGGGTCAGGTCCCCGTAGCCGAGCGTGGTGAGCGTGGTGAGGGAGAAGTACTGGAGCAGCTCGGGGGTCGCGTGCTCGCCGCCCGCGAAGAACTCGTCCGGGCCGATGATCGCCAACAACCCGTAGATCGCGGAGAACATCATCCCGATGAGCAGGTAGGCACTCACGGCCCCGGCGATCGTCTGCATCGTCACCCGCTCGTGGGCGAGCACCCGGGCGACCACCGCCAGCAGCGTGACCAGCAGGATCACCGCCGTCGCCGCATCGAGCGCACCCCACCCGCGGCCGGCGGGCTGGGATGCGGCGAAGGTGCCGGCCGCCGCCGTCGCCACGGCCGTCACCCACAGCCCGGCGCGCAGCAGGCGACGGGTGGGGCGCGAGGTCGCCAGCCCCAGACCCAACGCCCCGAGGTACAGCACCAGCACGCCCAGCCGCAGCGGTGCGGCCTCGCCGAAGATGTTGAGCAGGTAGGCGCCGAGCAGCAGCGCCAGCACGCCGACGAACCGGTCGGGCGGCACCCGCTGGACCGCGCGGTCGAGGAAGGGCATGGCCGCAGGCTAGAGGGGCCGGGCAGCGGGGGTGCGGCGGCCCACCGCGGCGGTGACACATCTGCCCGCGGGCCGGACCGGCTCTGGTCCGGGCCCTCACCGGCTGGTTGCCTCGGCCCGTCACCCCGCCCGGCCCAGGAGT
>JAKLPK010000213.1 GCA_022013895.1 Cellulomonas sp.
CCGGACCTGGACGACCTGGGCGTGTGCCGGATGTGCGTGGTCGAGGTGTCCGGGGAACGGACCCTCCAGGCGAGCTGCGCGTACCCCCTCACCGCGCCCGTGGAGATCGACACCTACGGCCCCCGGGTGCGCCAGGCCCGCCGCGACATCGTCGACCTGCTGCTGGCCGAGCACTGCGGCGAGTGCCTCACCTGTGCGCGCAACGGCAACTGCGAGCTGCAGGACCTGGCGGCCAGGTACGGCTCGGACACCCCCCGGTTCGGTCGCCGCACCCAGCGCACCCGCGAGCTGGACGATCTGGGCCCGTCGATCGTGCGCGACATGGACAAGTGCGTGCACTGCCTGCGCTGCATCCGCACCTGCACCCAGCTGCAGGGCGTGGGCGCCATCGACGTGCTGGGACGCGGTGCGGCCACCACCATGTCGCCGTACCTGGGGCTGCCGATCGGCACGGTCTCGTGCATCGGCTGCGGTCAGTGCATCGACCGGTGCCCGACGGGTGCACTCACCGCGGTCGACGAGACCGATGCGGTGTGGGCGGCGATCGAGGACCCGACCAAGCACGTGGTCATCCAGCTGGCCCCCGCACCCCGGGCCGCGATGGGCGAGGAGTTCGGTCTCCCGGCCGGCACAGCAGTCACCTGGCAGCTCGCGACCGCGTTGCACGAGATCGGCTTCGACAAGGTCTTCGACACCTCGTTCGCGGCCGATCTGACCATCCTCGAGGAAGGCACCGAGCTGCTGGCGCGGCTGTACGAGAACGTCGTGCTCGGCGACTCCAGCCGGCCCCTGCCCCAGCTGACCTCGTGCAGCCCGGGCTGGGTGAAGTACGCCGAGCACCGCTACCCACAGATGCTGGCGCACCTGTCGAGCTGCAAGAGCCCCCAGCAGATGTTCGGGGCCCTCATCAAGACCTGGTACGCGCAGCGCAACGGGCTGGATCCGGCCCAGGTGGTGTCGGTCTCGCTCATGCCGTGCACGGCCAAGAAGTTCGAGGCGGGCCGCCCCGAGCTGCGGGCGAGCGGGTTCGCCGACGTCGACCACGCCCTCACCACCCGTGAGCTGGCGTCGATGATCCGCGAGCACGGCATCGACCTGGCCGATCTGCCGGACTCCGACTTCGACGACCCGTTCGGTACAGCCTCCGGTTCCGGGGTGATCTTCGGCGCGACCGGCGGGGTGATGGAGGCCGCCCTGCGCACCGTCCTGGAGCTGGTGACGGGCCGTCCGGTCGAGGAGCTGTTCGACCACGCCGACATCACCCCGGTCCGTGGTTTCGAGGACACCCGGTACGTCGAGTACACGTTGCCGACGGACCTCGCCCCCGTTCCCGCCCTGCTCGCAGCGACCGTCCCCGACTTCTCCTGGCTGGCCGGGGTGACGCTGCGGCTCGCCGTCGTGCACGGCACCGCGAACGCCGACAAGGTGATGGCCGACATCGCAGCGGGCGGACGGTTCGCGAGCTGCCACTTCATCGAGCTGATGGCGTGCCCGGGCGGTTGCCTGGGCGGTGGTGGCCAGCCCATCCCGACGAACGCCGAGATCCGCGCGGCCCGCGCCCGTGCGATCTACGCCGAGGACGCGCACTACGGCACGAGCGGACGGGCCCGCAAGAGCCACCAGAACCCGGCCGTGCTGCGGCTCTACGACGAGCTGCTCACCGAGGGCCCCGGCGGCGCGACGAGCCACCACCTGCTGCACACCACCTACACCGAGCGGGGCACCTGGATCGACGCACCCGCGGCCAGGAGGCCCTGATGCTGCGCATGCCACCCGAGGTCGCCGCCCGCAGCGAGGAGGTGGTCGCCACGGTCGACGCCCTCGTCGCCCGGCACGGGAACGACGAGGCTGCCCTGCTGCCGATCCTGCAGGACCTGCGCGAGCAGCACCACGACATCGACGATGTCGCCATGCAGGTGGTCGCCGACCGGCTGGGCACCAGCCCGGTGCGGGTGCAGGGCGTCGCGACGTTCTACGCCTTCATCGGCACCGGACGCACCGGGGCCCACACCATCAGGGTCTGCCGCACCCTGACCTGCGCGATGGGCGGGGCCCGACGGATCGCCGAGGTGCTCGCCGCCAGCACCGGCACGCAGTTCGGCGGCACCAGCGCCGACGGTGCGATCACGGTGCAGTGGGCCAACTGCATCGGCATGTGCGACCAGCCACCGGCGATGCTGGTGGACCATGACGCCCTCGGACGGGTCACCCCCGACCTCGCGCGTCAGGTCGTGGCCCGGTTGCGGGCCGACCACACCGACACCCCCACCGGCAACGACCCCCAGGAGCCCGTCCGATGATCCCCGCAGGTCTGGTGGCCGCAGTCGTCACAGCGCTCGGCTACGGGATCACGCCCGTGTGTGCCCGACGGGCCGTGCGGCTGCTCGGCTTCGTCCGCGCGAACGCGGCCCGGCTGCTCGTCGCCCTCGTGGTGCTGGGCGCGATCGCCTTCGCCACGGGCCGGGGCCTGGGCACCCAGCTGCCGGCGTTCGTGCTGGCCGGGGCGATCGGGTTCGGCATCGGCGGACTGGCGATGTTCCGTGCGCTGCCGTTGCTCGGGGCACCGTTGGCCTCCCTGCTCGTGGAGACCCTCGCGGCGTTCACGGCGGCCGTGCTGGCCTGGGTCTGGTTCGCCGATGAGCTCACGGCACCGGTGATCGCCGCGTCCCTGGTGATCCTGGTCGGCGTCGCGCTCGGGCTCGCACCGTACCTGCGGGGTGCCGGACGCGGACCGGGTGTGCGACTCGGTGTCGGGCTCGCGGTGCTCGCGGCTGTCGCCCAGGGCGGGAGCGCGGTGATCAGCCGCCGCGCGCTGCTGGCCATCCAGAAGGCCACCCCGGTGCCCGGCGGGCCGTCGCACTCGTTGGCGTACGTGTCCTCGGCGGCGTTCGACCGGCTCATCGGTGGGTTCGCGGTCGCGGTGCTCGTGCTGATCGGAGTGCACCTGGCTGCCCGGCGGGGAGCTGCGGCACGTCAGGCACTGGTCCCGGCGGGGGCGTTCGCCCCTGCCCCGGTGCCGGCCCGTTCCGAGCTCGGCCGGTTCGGGTCCCGGCTGCCCGACTCCCCGTGGTTCTGGGTCGGCGCCAACGCCCTGTTCGGGCCCATCCTGGGGGTCACCGCGATGGTCTGGGCGCTGCAGAGCCTGCAGCCCGGCGTCGTGCAGGCCGTCGCCGCGATGGCCCCGCTGATCGCGATCCCGGTGGCCCGGTGGCTGGAGGGGTACCGACCGCCGCGCGCCTACTACCTGGGCGCCGTGGTCGCCGTCGCCGGTCTGGTCGCCCTGGCGCTGGCCCAGGGGTGAGGAGGACCCCTGCCCCGGGCATCCGGTCCTCCTCGGGTGGACCATGGTGGGACCGGCCAGTCAGGGAGGTCCCCATGGGATCGCATCACAAGCAGCGCACGAACCACCGCGAGACCCCGCGCGACAAGCGTTGCGCGCACCAGGCACGGTGCCGCTGCCAGGGGTTCGGCGATGCAGTCCGGCTGGTCGCGATCGGGTTGACCGTGGCCGCCGTCGTCAAGGAGCTGCGCACCCCTGCGGCCGAGCGCACCTGGAACGGCATCATCGCCGGGTTCGTCCCCTACGACTTCCGGGTCCCCACCTGCGACCGCATCCGCGAACGCGTGTGGAACCCCGAGGGCGAGCACCTGGTGAGCCCGCACGTGTTCGGCGTCGGGTGGACGCTCAACGTCGGCAAAGCGGTCGCCTTGGCACGTTCGGCCGCCGACCGCTGAGCACGCGGACCGGCCGCCGGCCGGCGAGTCTCCGGGGGTGCGTTCGCGCCTGGGCCCGGCCGGTGGACGCTGCGTCCCTCGTGGTCAGGCGGCGCTCGCTCCGTCGCCTGTCCGTCGTCCCGGGCCGCCACCCGCTCGCCAGGCGCCGGTGGACCACAGTGCCCACACGACCAGCACCGGCTGAAAGACCAGCCGCACCGCCCGGGCGCCGTCGCTGTCCAAGCCGAACGCATCCGTCCCCGTCGCCAGCTGCGAGACGTTGCCGGGGAACACCGCCACGAAGAACGCGGCCACCACCCAGCCGACCAGGGGGCGGAACCGGCGCGGAACGACGGCCAGTGCACCGCCCAGCACCAGCTCGACCACCCCTGAGCCCACGACGACGGTGTCGGCGTCCAGCGGCACCCACGTCGGGACCTGCGCCTGGAACTCCTCGCGCAGGCTCGACAGGTGACCGATTCCGGCGAACAGCAGCACGCCCGCGAGCCCCAGCCGCCCGAGGGTGCGCACCACCGAGCGCGGCGAGTCGTCGGGCGCGGTGAGCCACGCCGCGAGCCGCGTGGCCCGGCTCATGGACACGCTGGTCGGACGGTCGGCGCTCATGGGGCTCCTCGGTGGATCCACTCCGGCGATGCAGGGTTGGTCTGCCTCACTGTCACATGCCACTCCCGCACCCGCCCGTGTTCGGCGTCGGCTGGACGCTCGACGTCGACAGAGCGGTCGCCATGGCACGTTCGGCCACCGACCGCTGAGCTCCCGGGGCGGCCGCGCCACGGCCCGGCCGCCCGTCGGCTCAGTCGCTCAGGTTGTCGCTCAGCACCTCGAGCACCTGGGTCTGCGCCCGCAGCGCATCGTCGCCGGTCCGTGAGGTGACGATCTCGACGAGGGACTCGACCAGGACGAGCAGCGCGATCCGCGACGTGTGCTCGAGCTCGCTGCGGAACGTCGTCGATGCCGGTGCCACCACGAGGCTGATGTCGGCGAGGGTGACCAGCGGCGAGTCCTTGAACGAGGTGAGCGCGACCACTCGCGCAGCCCCCTGCTTGGCGGCCCGGGCGACCTTGAGGCTCACATCGTTGGCGCCGGAACCGCTGATGATCACGGCGACGTCGTCGGCACCGAGCTGACGGGCCGCGATCTGCTGGCCGATCGAGTCGGCGATCGAGTCGGCCGCGCGCCCGACGGCGGTCAGGCGCATGGCCAGATCGCTCGCGAGCGGTGCGGACAGCCCGTTGGCCAGGACGAGCAGCCGGCGGGCCCCGGTCAGCGCCGTGAGCGCCGCTTCGACCGAGGCCTCGTCGAGCACACTCGTGATCTGCGGCAACGCATCGGCGAGAGCCGCGACATCGGCCCGGATCCGGCCGAGGGCGCTCGGACCGAAGTCGGCGAGGGGTGCGTGGCGCCCGAGCTCGGCCGCGAGCGCGACCCGCAGCTGGGGGTAGCCCCGGTAGCCGATGCTCTGGCACGCGCGCACCACCGAGGCCCGGCCGACGCCGACCCGGTCGGCAACCTGTTGGGCGGTGCTCTCCACGACGACCTCGGGCGAGGCCGCGACCAGCTCGAGGACCCGCCGTTCGCTCGGCTGCATCGTGTTGATCGCGGTCGCGATCCGAACCGTCGGCGGCGCGTCCTCACTCGTCGTCCAGGCCACGGGCGCGGGCTCCTTCCATGATGCGACGGCGCAGCGCACCGGAGACCGCGTCGATCGTGACGGTCACGACGATCACCACGATGAGCAGCACACCGACGGTCGACCACTCGCGGTACTGCGTGTAGGACGTGAGCATGTCACCGATGCCCCCGACGCCGATGAGACCGAGCACGGCCGAGGCGCGCACGTTGATCTCGAACCGGTAGAGCCAGAACGACATGAACTCGGGCGCCGAGGCCGGCCAGACGCCCCAGCGGATCACCTGGCTGGTGGAACCGCCGGCCACACGCACCGCCTCGATCGGTCCGGGGTGCACGCCCTCGACCGACTCGTAGCCCCACTTGCCGAGCGTCCCGACGCCGCCGACGGCCAGCGCCAGCGCGCCGGTGAGGGGGGTCAGACCGGTGACCGACAGGATGATGATGGCCGTGATGATCTCCGGGACCGCCCGCACCAGCGAGAACAGCCCGCGCAGCGCGAGGCGCACCGGTGCCGGTGCGAAGCCGCGGGCGGCCGCGAAGCTGAGCGGGGTGGCGACGAGGACGGCCAGCACGGTGCCGACCCAGGCCATCGCGACCGACCGCCAGGTCTGGTAGAGCGCCTCGTGCAGCTTGTCCCAGGTGGGTGCGGAGAACATCAGCCACAGGTACCGCACGATGTCGGCCGGCAGGCTCGCCAACCGCCCCCAGTCGATCTGCACGGACCAGAAGGCGAGCACGACGACGGCCACGACGGCCGCCGAGACGAGCCGGGTGCGCCATCGGCTCGGCCGGTCCGGGATCACCAGGTCCGGGCGCACCCGTGCGGGGACGGCCGTGGCGGGGGCGGTCATACGAGCCTCCTGCGGATCGCCGCACTGGCGGTGTCGATGACCACGACGACCACGAGGATCTCCAGGATGATGAGCGACAGCTGGTCGTAGCGGTAGTAGGAGCGGACCGCGTCGATGAGCAGCCCCAGGCCGCCGGCGCCGACGAGCCCGAGCACGGCCGAGGCCCGGACGTTGAGCTCGAGGACGTAGAGCGTCTGGTTGAGGAAGCCCGGGAGCATCTCGGGGACCGCGACCGACCGGTTGACCTGGAGCTGCGTGCCACCGGCGGCGACGGCCGCTTCGAGCGGGCCGGGGTCGCCGGCCTCGATCTGCTCCGAGACGAGCTTGACGATGATCCCGACGTCGAACAGGACCAGGGCGATGATCCCCGGGAGCGCGCCGACCCCCACCATGGCGACGAGCACGGCCGCGTACAGCAGCTCGGGGACGGCGCGCACGATGTTGAGCAGCACCCGCAGCGCACCGCGACCGAACCGGTGGGGGTTGGTGGCGCGGGCGGCCCACAGGCTCAGCGGCAGCGAGACCAGTGCGCCGATCGCCGTCGCGATGACGGCCATCTGGAGGGTCTGCACGAGCGGGTCGACGGTCCGCGGGAAGAACGCCCAGTCGGGCGCGAGCAGCTCGACGATCTTCGAGGCGCCGTTGCGCCAGTGCTGGGCGATGGCGCTCAGCCCGAACCC
>JAKLPK010000214.1 GCA_022013895.1 Cellulomonas sp.
AGGGACTTTTAGCTGACTGGGCCCGTCCGCATCTTGTCTGCGTGAGTGCGGGGGCCGAGAAAAGCAGCTGCAGACTGCGCCCGGAGAAGTCCTGGTTTAGCGTCATCGGACGCGGGTTCGATTCCCGCCACCTCCACTTTCCTGATCTGCGGAGACGCGGTTCAGGTGACACGGCCGTCGTCCACTCGCCATGGACGGCGGCCTTCGCGTGTCCGGGGCTGGTAGCGGGTTGTCACGGATCCGGAACGACGCGCGATCGACGGGTGCCGCTGAGGCAGGATGAAAGACGTGAGGAGGGGCCGGGTGCTGGTGCGTACGCCGGTCTGGACCGGCGCCGTCTTCGTCTGGTCGGCGTTCATGGCGGTGCTGTGCGTCCCCGGGGTCGTCGACGCCGCCCCGGGTGAGGCGACCTGGATTCCCATCGCTGCTCTGCCCCTCCTCATAGCGACGGCGCTGCGTGCGCTGGTCGTCGGTGTGGCGGTGACCGAGCGTGAGGTCGTCCTGCGGAACTTCCTCAGCACGCGCCGGATCGCTCGCGACGAGGTCATCGACATTCGGCTCGTGAACTACAGCGGGTTCATCGCGTGGCAGTCGCCGAGTGGGCTGTCGGCGTTGAAGTCGGTCGAGCTCCGGACGGATCGGGGCAGGGTCGTGAAGGCCTACGGCCTGTTCGGGACGTCACGCGCGATCGGATCTCGGGTTCGACGGCTCCGAGCGCAGGTGGGGCTACCCGTCGAGCGACAGGGGCCGGGGCACCGGGTGAAGCGGTCGTGATCCCCGGGGTGCGGGTCGTGTACCGCCCGGCTCGCTGGGCCTGCGTGACCCGGACCATGCCCTATCCGTGAGCCTGTTCGGTGACTACAATTCGGGTCATGTCTACGACCACGTCGCTCGCCACCGTCAAGGCGCACCTGTCGGCGATCGTCGGCTCGGTGCACGACACCCACGAGCGGGTCGTGATCACCCGCAACGGTGAGCCTGCCGCGGTCCTGATCTCGCCGGACGACCTCGCCGCCCTGGAGGAGACGCTGGAGATCCTGTCCGACCCGGTTCTGATGGCGGGTCTGGTCGAGGCGCGGGCTGAGATCGAGGCGGGGACGACGGTCGAGCTGACCGAGCTGCCGCGGCGGTGACCTACCGGATCCGCTGGGCCTCGCCGGCGCGGCGGGCGATCGAGAACACCCTGCCCGAGTCGGTCGCCGCCGCGGTGTGGGAGTTCGTCAACGGACCGCTGGCCGAGAATCCGCAGCGCGTCGGCAAGCAGCTGCTGCGCGACCTTGCCGGCTACTGGTCGGCACGCCGGGGCCAGTACCGGGTCATCTACGTGATCGACGAGGATGAGGTCGTCGTTACAGTCGTGAACGTCGACCACCGTCGCGACGTCTACCGCTAGCCGGGCGTTGGCGCTCAGAACAGGGGTGCGGAGCCCTCGACGTGCGGGGGCCGGCGGTGGGCGCGAGTCGACTTGGCGGTCGCGCCGAGCGCTGCGAGGTCGACGGGCACGGCAGTGGTCGCCTCGCCGGCTTCGACGTCGACGGTGAACAGCGCGATCAGGGCATCGACGTGCTCGGGGAGCGGCCGGATGCGGCCCTTGCCGAGCCGCAGGTGCGGGATGCGCCCGCGGCGGGCCTGCTCGCGGACCCACCACGGTGAGGTGCCCAGGGTTCGCGCGACGTCCTCGGGGCCGAGGGTCAGGATCTGATCCATCGTGGGCGCCGTCCCTTCCGTCGAGTCCCGTCTGATCACAGGTGTGCGAGACGGAGGCGCAAGACGCGACGGGTGGTGCCGGATCGGTGGATCAGTGGCCGGGATCGACATCCCTGTGGGCTGCGGGCCTGACGCCGATTCGCTGCCGGGCACCTTGGCGACTGATCCGCAGCACCGTGGCGATCTGTACCCAGGTCGCGCCGTCGACACGAAGGTGCGCGACGGCGGTGTTGATCTGGGCGTCAATCTCGTCGAGGGCGTCGAGGGCGTCGAGGGCATCGCGGCGTGCGGCGACGAGGCCATCGACTGTGGTCAGTCCGTGATCGAGCGCGACGGCCCTGGGGTCCGGACGGGGGAGCGGCTCGGACTCTCGGTTCGGGGGGCGGTCTCGCTGTTCGCCGCGGCCGGGCCCGCGATGTGTGCGACCGCGGGGAGGCCGGTGGAGGTCGCGGTCAGTCCGAACGCGGCGCCCGCCGGCGCTGTGCCGGGGTCGGAGCGGATCCGACGTCGTCGTTGCTCGCGTTGGCGCGTGCCCTTGCCCATGCCGACCTCCCGCGGCTGCTCGGCCGCAGGTGCGCGCCTTGGTGGGCCAAGACGCGACGGGGGCCGACAACCGGCGTTGTCCTGAGATCGCATGAGGTGTGTGACTCCTCTGGCACCCGCGGCAACCACGGTTGTCGCCCGGTCAGGCGGTGATCGGGAGCGGGGCCATTGCTGGGCGCGCGAAGATGCCAGCCGCCGTCGCCGTCGCGCTTGTCGCCTCGCGCTGGGTGCGCGTGGTCATGACGACGAGCGGATGCGGAGACGGGTCGCGCGATCGCGTCCCAAGTGCGTCGCCATTGTCGCGGAGTAACGTGCGTTGCGTTCTGCGGGACGCGGCGAAGTCATGGTCCCTGAGCAGCAGGTCTGGCGTTGGGCCACGGAGGGACGGCGTGAAGATCGCAGCGTTGCTGCAAGGCCTGGCAGTGCTGCCGCTAGGAATTTCGATCGCGAGCCTTCGCGACCACAACGGTTGGAACTTCGAGCTCAACGCCAGAGTTTCCGCACTGAGGGGAATGCGTGCACGGGGACTCCTCGCCCTCCTTGCGGCGCTGATGTTCGGCGTCGGCGGTGCCCTCCAGGCCACGCACTACATCCCCGGGCGATGGCTCCTACTCGTCATCGCCACAGCGTGCGCCGTGACGTTTGGGTTCTACCGGCCGAAAGTCCTCGAGCACCCTGGCGCCACTCGTCATTCTGTGGCGATGCGACACCTGGATCCGAAGTCGCGCCGCATCTGGCTCATGCTCCTCGCAGGATCGGTCCTGCTCGCAGCGTGGGCGTCCTGGCCGTGGTGGCGGTGAGACGCGTATGCCCCGATCACACCTCAGGTACCGCGCGTCGGCTCTCTGAGGCGCCTCAGTTCGATCAAGTGGTCGCCGCCCTTCGGCCGGGAAGACACGGGCGCACACGGCAGGCAACGGTGGGTGGCGCGGAGGGGCGGTGAGGACGTCCGGTCAGCGGGCGCTCTGGGTGACTATGCATTGCTTAGTCCATGCGACTAAACTATGCATGGTGAACACCGAACGGGAGGTACGTCGACTGCTCGCGCGCGCGCCAATGCGGACGGTCCGCGCCGCGAACCTTGCCGGCCTCTACACGCACCCTGGGCCCGAGCTCGCGATCCTCAACCGTCGTGGTGTGGTGCACCGCCTCGCTCACGGCATCTACTGTGCCGTCCCGCCGGAGTACGCGGGCGGCGCCTGGCGACCGACCTTCGAAACGGCAACGGCCGCCATCGCCACCGCCCTCTTCGGCGGCGGAGTCCCTGTCCTCACCGGGCTCACCGCTGCGCGCATGCATCGGGCCCTCCCCCGCGCGATCGGCGTCGGCTATGTCGCCGTTCCCACTCAACGCCGACCGCTTCGCCTGGCAGATCGCGAGGGCGAGGTCCAGTTCGTCATGCGCAAAGTCGGCGAGCTCGACGCCGTCGCGATGGCAACCGAGCTCGGCCAGGTGCTGGTGACGACGCCCGAGCAGACGGTGCTCGACCTCGCGCGCGCGGATCCCCGGGCCGAGGACCTGGACGCCCAGGAGGCGATCGATGCTCTGTGGTCGGCGTGCGACCCGGCCGCGCTCGAGGAGATCGCTGGCCGCCAGCGGATGCACGCCACCTACGCGCGAGTTGCGGCGAACCGATGACCGTCTCCCAGTTCGACGAGTGGGCGGCTGTCGCCGAGCGCTTCGGCGTCGACCCGGAACAGGTGCGTCGGGACCACCTGATCTCGCACCTGCTCGGCGCGATCGCCGCGGGAGTGCCCTCTGACGACGTCGTCTTCTTCGGCGGCACAGCGCTGTCGCGCACCTACCTGACCGATGCCCGGCTCAGTGAGGACATCGACCTCATCGCGCTGGCTCCCCGCGCCGACGTCGCCGCGCAGATCGAGGCAGCCGTTCGGCGGGGTCTGGCCCGCAGCCACGGCCGTCCCACCTGGCGCCCCGCACTCAGCGCGACATCGGGTAGCCAACCGGCGACAGTCGGAGTCGAGGGGACCGCGAGCGTCCAGGTCCAGCTGCTCAGCGGCGAGGGCTACCTCTGGCCGACGAAGGTGCGGGACGTTGACCAGCGCTACAGCGACGCCCCGCCCGCGCGGCTCCGGACCTTGACGGCCGCGGGTTTCGCCGCCGCGAAGCTCAGCGCGTGGATGGACCGGCACGCGCCCCGTGACCTCTACGACCTCTGGGCACTGGCCCAGCGAGGGCTGATCGACGCCGATGCTCTCGACGTGTTCACTCGCTGCGGTCCGCAGCGACGGCCACCGGCGGGCTGGGTGTTCACGTCGGCCCCTGAAGAGACCGCGTGGCGCCGCGCCCTCGGGCATCAGACGAGGCTGCGAGTCAGTGGCACTGAAGCGCTCGCCTCCGTTCGGGAGGCGTGGCGCGTAGCCGCATCGGCGTAGCGCGCCGAGGCGATAGCCGGCCCGATGTGGGGTGTCGGGCGGGAACGCGGCTACCCGGCCGTGCCGAGCCAGGCGAAGAAGTCCTCTGCAGAGAAGACCGGCTTCTCGAGCTCCTTGGCCTTGCGGGCCTTGCCAGATTGCGTGCCCACCTCGGCAACCACCAACGCGTCGCACTTCGACTTCGTCACGTTTCCCACGGGCACGAGGCCACGCGCAGCGGCAGCCGCCTTCATCTGATCCCGATCCCAGGTGAGGCCACCGGCGTCGACGGCGGTGCCGGTGAAGCACACTCGCGCTCCCCGGCAGAGGACTTCCTCGATGGCGCCGCGGCCAGCGGTCGTCGCGGCCACGATGGCGTCGACGACCGCGATGCCCAGCACGCCCTCGAGCACGCGCAGTCGGGCGAGCAACTCGGCGGGTAGCGCGGTGGTCCGCGCAGCGGCCGCCATCAAGCGCTCGGTGACGACGTCGCGCACAACCGCCGCAACCACGGCGTCCGCAGCCGTACCCGCTACGGCGGGAGGCGCAGCCCGACCGAGGAGGACACCACTGAGAAGGCGGCTCGTGTCCATGAGCGCGGACAGCGTGGGCATCGCCGCGCTCGCCGGCGCCTGAGCGTCACCGTCGCGAGTGAGCAGGTACGCCGCGCCCGCTGTCGGCCCAACGTCATCCTGATCATCGAGGCTGCTAGCGTCGAACACGGAGCCGCCCGAAGCGTCGATCCCCGTTCGCTGCGCCACCCGCATCGCGACACGAGCGCGGGCGAGCGCTGTGGGCTCGGCCAACGCCTGTCGCTCATCGGCCCAGAGATCCGCTGCCGGGATCTCGATGCCCAGGGGCAGGGGCACCACCAGCCCGAGCCGCTTGAGCTCGAAGTCGATGAGCGAGAGCGTGTCGTCGATCTCCAACCCGACTGGCACGCAGCCGTCGAGCAGGGGCGCGATGGCGAACCACACCTCCGCCAAGGTCGGCGACAGGAGCACGTCGTCGACCGTGACGCCGTATGCAGTGCGGGCGTCATCGAGGTCCCGCTGCGGGTTGACGAGCGTGCTGATCGCGGCGCCGTCGTCGAACGCGACGGCCAGCTCGACCGGGCGGGGCCGTGACATGCGCCCTTCCATGCCAACGGTGAGGATGCTGATTGCGCACAGCCTCAAGGCGCGATCGGGCGCCGTGGACGCCCGGAGGAACCGCAAAACTCGTCGGTCGGTCTTCAGGTCCTTGGGCAGCACGGGCCGCGTGAGCACGAGGCCGTCCATCGACGTGCAGCGGCTCAGCGCCACGTACACCTGCCCGTAGTCGAACGCCCCGCCGCGTAGGTCGACCACCAGCCGGTCCATCGTCTGGCCCTGGCTCTTGTGGATAGTGATGGCCCAGGCGAGCTTCAGCGGGAGCTGCGTGTAGGCACCGACGACCTCACGTCGTAGGGTGCCGCCGTCGATGACGGGACGCGTCGCCTCCCACGTATGAGGTCGTACCTCGGCACTGGTGCCGTCCCGGAACTCGACGTCCACCCCGAGTCCATCGTCGTCGTGCCAGAGCTCAGTGACCTTGCCGAGCGTCCCGTTGACCCAGCGGTCCGCGGAGTCGTTGTTCAGCAGCATGACCTGGGCGCCGACCTTGAGCTCCACGGCCTTCTCGACCGGAGGGTCGAACAGGCTCAGGTCCCCTGACTCAACAGCGAGGTGGACGACAACGTCCCCGGGCAGGCGGTCGAGGTGCTGCCGGTTGCGCGCGTTTACGACCCTGTTCGTCGGAGCTAGCGTGAGCCAGAATTCGTCGTCGGGCGGCTCAAACTCGGGATCGGTGCGCGCGTTCAGCTCCGCGCGGGCGCGCTCGACCAAGACACCCTCGCGGACGGCGTTCAGCAGACCCGTGAGCCGCTGGTCCCCGAGCTGCCGGAACACCGTCGTCAAGGCGACGGTCGGGAAGTCGTCGCGGGAGAACCGGTCGGCGGAGAAGAAGTAGGGCGTGGCGTATCGGGTCTCGAAGAAGTCCTTCTCGTCCTCGGGGACGACGGGCGGCAGCTGAAACAGGTCGCCCACCAAGACCACCTGAACACCACCGAAC
>JAKLPK010000215.1 GCA_022013895.1 Cellulomonas sp.
GGAGACCTGCAGGATCTCCGAGCACAGGTTGGAGTGCGTGATCTTGCCCTTGACCGGGTTGGCCCGGTTCACCGTGTCCTCGAACATGACGTACGGGTAGCCGGACTCGAACTGGATCTCGGCCAGGCGCTGGAAGAACTCCCGGGCGCTGATCTTGGACTTGCGGATACGCGCGTCGTCGACCATCTCGTGGTACTTCTCGCTCACGTTGATGTCCGCGAACGGCACCCCGTAGACGCGCTCGACGTCGTACGGGCTGAACAGGTACATCGGCTCGTTCTTCTTCGCGAGCTCGAACGTGATGTCCGGGATGACGACGCCCAGCGACAGCGTCTTGATCCGGATCTTCTCGTCGGCGTTCTCCCGCTTGGTGTCCAGGAACCGGTAGATGTCCGGGTGGTGGGCGTGCAGGTACACCGCACCGGCACCCTGGCGCGCCCCGAGCTGGTTGGCGTAGGAGAAGGAGTCCTCGAGCAGCTTCATCACGGGGATGACGCCGGAGGACTGGTTCTCGATGTGCTTGATCGGCGCGCCGTGCTCACGGATGTTGGACAGCAGCAGCGCCACCCCGCCGCCACGCTTGGACAGCTGGAGGGCGGAGTTGATGCCGCGCGCGATGGACTCCATGTTGTCCTCGATGCGCAGCAGGAAGCAGGAGACCGGCTCACCGCGCTGGGCCTTGCCGAGGTTGAGGAAGGTCGGCGTGGCCGGCTGGAAGCGGCCCGAGACGATCTCGTCGATGAGGTTGAGCGCGAACTGCTCGTCACCGGCGGCCAGGGCGAGCGCCACCATCGTCACGCGGTCCTCGAAGCGCTCCAGGTACCGCTTGCCGTCGAACGTCTTGAGCGTGTAGCTCGTGTAGTACTTGAACGCGCCGAGGAACGTGGAGAACCGGAACTTCTTGGCGTACGCGTGCTGGAAGGCGCGCTTGATGAACGCACGGTCGTACCGGGCCAGCACGGCCGGGTCGTAGTACTTGTGCTCGACCAGGTACTCCAGCTTCTCGTCCAGGTCGTGGAAGAAGACGGTGTTCTGGTTGACGTGCTGCAGGAAGTACTGGCGCGCGGCCTCACGGTCGGCGTCGAACTGGATCTTCCCGTCGGCGCTGTAGAGGTTGAGCATCGCGTTGAGCGCGTGGTAGTCGAGCTCTGCAGGCTCGACCCGGGCCTCGGTGGTGATCGCCACGTGGGTTCCTCGTCCGGGCACTGCGGCGCCCTGGTCGGTGTGGTTCAGAAGTGACGAGGGGCCCGCGCGGCTGGCGCTCGGGCCCCTCGTGAAGCTGCCGGCCGAGCCGGCGCGGTGTACCCGGCGCCGGCCCGGGGCGTTGGTGGTCCGTCGCCCCGGACCAGCGCCCGGGACCGACGAACAGTCCTCAGGCGACCGACGCCGATGCCATCCGGGTCGCGATCGCGGAGATGCGGTCGGGCCGGTAACCCGACCAGTGCTCGCCGCCTGCGACGACCACAGGGGCCTGGAGGTGGCCGAGCGACATCACGTAGTCGCGGGCGTCGGCGTCCTCGCTGATGTCGACGACCGTGTAGTCGTGACCAGCCTTGTCAAGGGCGCGGTAGGTCGCGCTGCACTGCACGCACGAGGGCTTGCTGTAGACGGTGATCGTCATGGTGGTCTCCTGCTGTGTCGTGCCGTCTGTGCCGAGTGTGCGCATCCCCAGCCGCACCTCCCGAGGGAGGCGCCGGACTGCGGCGAGAACGAACTCAACACTACACCTAGTGGTCCGGGGAGCGCATCACCACTAGGGGTTGTGCTTACACGGCTGTGTTTTTCACCCTGTGGACCGCGGGAGGAGGGCCTCGCGCAGCCCCCTCACCAGGGCATACGCAGCCCCCGCAACGGGGCGTCCACAGGGCGTCCACCGCGACACGCCGGGTGCGTCCACAGCCGCACCCGGCACCGTCCACCGGACTACAGGCGCTTGCCCACAGCCCGGATCTGGAGACCCAGCGCGATCAGCAGGAGGCCCAGCACGAGGGCGTACGCACCGATCAGCCAGAGGATCGCCAGCACCCCGGCGGTGACGTTCACGAGCACCAGGACACCGAACAGCAGGGTGAGCAGCGCGGAGCCGAGCATCCAGCCCCATCCGGAACCCGGCACCGCGCGCGCCGCCAGCGCGACCACCGCGTTGACCAGACCGGCCACCACGGCCCACAGCCCGATCACCCACACCAGCGCGATCGCCGACCGCACCGGCGCCAGCACCAGCACCAGGCCGAAGGCCAGGGAGAGCAGAGCCAGCACCAGCCGCACCACGAACCCGCCGGCCGCGCGGTAGCGGACCGCCTCGACCAGCTCGACCACACCCTCCACCAGGGCGTAGATGCCGATCACCAGGATGATCGCGAGCCCTGCGCTCACCGGCCACAGCAGCGTGAGCAGACCGAAGGCGATCGTCAGCACACCGCGGACCACCGGCCAGTACCAGACCTTCGACGCGATCTGCTTGAGGCCGTCCTCCAGCGGAACCAGGTTCGACATCACAACACCTCTCGTCGGTGCGCCCAGGGCGGCCCTGGACGTCGCACCGACGATCCTGGCGAGCCGTCCCGCGAACCGCCAGCCGAAACGCCTCGCGACCTGCGAACTCACCCCTCGGGGCGGATGGGCGCCGGCCGGTGCGGGTTCAGCCGGCCGGACGTGTGCGGCGCACGGCGGAGTAGGTGGTGCGCAACGCGGCCATCGACTCGTCGTACCGGGCCTGGGCCACCCCGATGAACAGGCAGTCCACGACCATGAGCTGGGCGATCCGGCTGCCGAGGGCACCCGAGCGGAAGGCCGTCTCGCGCGCAGCCGTGGTGAGCACGATGTCGGCGACGGCCGCGAGCGCCGATCCGCCGTGGTTCGTGAGGGCGATCGTGGTGGCGCCGGCGCCGCGGGCGATGTCGAGGAACTCGATGGTGTCGGCCGTGGCGCCGGAGTGCGAGATCGCGATGGCCACGCACTGCCGGTCCAGGGTGGCGGCGGACGTCCACGCGGCGTGCGAGTCGGACCAGTTGAGCGTCGTGCGACCGATCCGGACGAGCTTCTGCTGCACGTCCAGGCCGACGAAGGCGCTCGCGCCGACACCGAAGACGTCGACCCGCCGTGCCTCGCAGACCGCCGCGACCGCCTGGGCGAGCGCCTCGAGGTCGAGTGCGGTCGCGGTGTCGGCGATCGACAGCGTCTCGGCGTGCGAGACCTTCGCCACGATGTCCTCCATCGTGTCGTCGCGGTCGATGTCACTCATGACCTGCGGTGCGGTGGCCGTCTCGACACGTTCCCGGGTGATCTCCCGGGTCACGTCCAGCCGCAGGTCCTGGTAGCGCTCGTAGCCCATCCGTCGGCAGAACCGGACGACCGTCGTCGTCGAGGTCGCGCACCGGGCTGCGAGCTCGGCGACGGTGAGCGCTGCGGTGCCCGCGGGATCGGCCAGGAACCGCTCAGCCACCCGGTGCTCGGACGGTCGCAGCTCCGGCAGGAGGTCACGCATCCGCACGAGGACGGTGCGACTGCCCGCACCATCCGAGACAGGCTGTGACATCTCTTCCCCTTCGCCGAAACCCGTGTGTAACTTTGGTACCTCATGATGCAGGTGTTGGTATCAGAATGACCTGACC
>JAKLPK010000023.1 GCA_022013895.1 Cellulomonas sp.
AGCGGATCGCCCACGCCTATCTCTCGGCCCTGTGAACTGCAAGGTCGTTCGGGCGGAACGCTCATTGCCGAGCGTCTTCTGACCGATAGAGATCGAGAGTCTGCCGCATTCATCGGAAGGACCGCACGTGGCCACGTCACGAGTCATCGGCCTGGATATCGGCACCACTGCCGTCCGCGCCGCCGAGATCGAGTTCGGTGCCGGGGGACCGAAGGGGAAGGGGCAGCCAACCCTGCTGCGAGCGGGACAGGTCCCGCTGCCGCTCGGCGCGGTACGCGACGGCGAGGTCGCTGACCCCGGGACGGTCGCAGAGGCGATCAAGCAGCTCTGGGCGTCGGCGCACCTGCAGTCCAAGGACGTCGTGATCGGGGTGGGAAACCAGCGGGTCGTGGTCCGTGAGCTCGACCTGCCCTGGATGCCCGCGGCCCAGCTCAAGGAGTCTCTCCCGTTCCAGGTTCAGGAGATGCTCCCCATGTCCATCGATGAGGCTCTGCTGGACTTCCACGTCACCGGTGAGGACGACACGGAGGCTGGCCGGGTGGTGCACGGCATGCTCGTTGCGGCCCAGCGTGAGACGGTCGTCGCCAATGTCCTGGCGGTCGAGTCAGCCGGTCTGCGGCCTTCGATGGTCGATCTCAACGCCTTTGCGCTGATCCGTGGTCTGGCACGTGGTGAGCAGGCATCGGCAACCCTCGCCTTCGTCGACATCGGCGCGGTCATCACGACCGTCGTCGTGTCCGCCCAAGGAGCACCTCGCCTGGTCCGCTCACTGCCTGTAGGTGGAGCCCACATCACCAACGCCGTCGCGTCGGCCCTCTCGATCTCCGCCCACGACGCCGAACAGCTCAAGCGTTCCATCGGGATCGGTGCCGCTCAGGGGCCCGAGAACGCAGCGGCCTCCGAGGCGATCGTCACCGTGGCCCGGAGCCTGGTCGAGGCGGTCCGGAACACCTTCGTCTACTACGCCGGCAACAACCCTGGTCACGGGCTGCAGGGCGTGGTGCTGACCGGCGGCGGCGCGCACCTGCCCGGTCTCGGCCAGTACCTGTCCAGTGCGAGCAGGCTCCCCGTGGTGCTCGGCGACGCCCTCGGCGGGCTCCGAACAGCCAAGCAGCTCAGTTCGCAGTCGCTGGCCGGGGCAGGATCGCTCATGGCGCTCTCCATCGGCCTCGCGTACGGGGTGGCAGCATGACCGCGATGCTGGAGCGCCAGGGGCGCACGAAGCAGTCTTCGAAGACTGCTCTGTCGGGCGGGCTGCCGCAGGTCAACCTGCTGCCGCCGGAGATCAGGGCCGCGCGGAGCCTCCGGGTGGCGAAGCGCTACCTGGTCTTGCTGCTCGCCGCGGTCGCGTTGGCGTGCGCGCTGGGCTACGTCGGAGCCCTGCTGAGCCGTTCGGATGCGAACGCGTTACTGAGCGAGGCGCAGAGCCGTACCGCCCAGCTCCAGACCGAGCAGAACAAGTACGCCGAGGTCCCCACGATCACGAGTGCACTGACCCAGTCCGAGAACGCCGCATCGGCCACCATGGGCGACGAGGTGCTCTGGGCGCCCTACCTCAGCGCGTTCACCGCAGTTCTGCCCGCCGGCGTGACCGTTGACACAGTCGCGATCACGGCTCTCGCAGACACCGAGACGGACGGGACGTCTTCCGCGTCTGCGACGGACCAGCTGGCGTCCTTCGCATTCACGGTCCGTTCGCCGAGCGTGCCGGACGCCGCGGCGCTCCTCGATGCACTGAGCTCGGTCACCGGATTCACCGATCCGTTCGTCCAGACCGTCTCGTTCACCGCGAACCAGAGCGGGGGAGCGAGCTACTACTCCGTGAGCGGCACGGTGACAGTGACGAGCGCGGCACTGTCACACCGCTTCACCGAAGGGAGCAACTGACATGGGCGGCTCGAAGGCGCGCACCTGGGTGGTCGGAACCGTGCTGGTCGCCGTGCTCATGGCCATTGCCGGCTGGTTCCTGCTGATCTCGCCGACCCTTGAGTCCGCCAGCGAGACCCGAGACCAGGTCGAGCAGACCGACCAGCAGAACGACCTCCTCAAGCTGCAGACCGCCAAGCTCAAAGCGGACTACGAGAACCTGCCTGCCTTGCAGGCTGAACTGGCCGATGCTCAGCAGCAGATCCCCAGCACCGAGGCGATCCAGACGTTCCTGCGGGAAGTCGACAGCCTTGCCACGGCGCACGCGGTCCAGGTGGTGTCGGTCACGCCGAGTTCGGCCGTGGCCTACGCCTCCTCCGCGACGAGCAGTACCCAGACCGACTCCAGCAGCGGGTCGACGGCTTCCGCGACCGAGTCCGCCGACGCATCGACGACAAGCTCCACCACCACCACCGGCACGGCACCCGCCGGACTCCTCCAGGTTCCGGTGTCGGTCGCGGTCAAGGGCTCCTGGTCGGACACGACGGCCTTCCTCGCTGAGCTGCAGTCCACCGGTCCGAGGCTCCTTTCGGTCGACTCAGTCCAGACGACAGCGGCTTCCGGTGAGGACAGTTCGGGGCTGCAGACGCTCACCGTCTCCGGAAGTGTCTACGTCCTGCCGGGCTCCACCACGGAGAGCACCCCGGACACCGGCTCGACCGCGGCCCCGGTGCTTCCCGAGATGGCGCCCGGCGCCAACCCGCTGAGCCCCAGCAGCTGACCGACCCCCGCCCGGGCCGTGAAAGGATCGGCCCATGCTGCGTTGGTTGACCGCGGGTGAGTCGCACGGCCCGGCCCTGGTCGGCATCCTCGAGGGGATGCCTGCCGGGGTCGGTGTCGTCTCCGGTGATCTCCAGGAGGCTCTGGCGCGTCGTCGCCTGGGGTACGGCCGGGGTGCCCGGATGTCGTTCGAGCAGGATGAGGTGCGGGTGCTGGGCGGGGTCCGGCACGGGCTGACGCAGGGTGGCCCGATCGCGGTGGAGGTGGCCAACACCGAGTGGCCCAAGTGGTCGCAGGTGATGGCCTCGGACCCGGTCGAGGACGTCGAGGAGCTGTCCCGTGCGCGCAATGCCCCGCTGACCCGACCCCGCCCGGGGCACGCCGACCTGGTGGGGATGCGCAAGTACGGCTTCGAGGACGCCCGTCCCGTTCTGGAGCGGGCCAGCGCCCGCGAGACGGCGATGCGGGTCGCCCTCGGCACGGTCGCCGCCCGGTTCCTGGAGCAGGCGGCGGGGGTACGGCTGGTGTCCCACGTCGTGGCGATCGGCCCCGTCGCTGTGCCCGAGGGTGCCCCGGTCCCCGGACCTGACGATGTGGCGCGGCTCGACGCCGACCCGGTGCGCTGCCTGGACGAGGCGACGAGCGCGGCGATGGTGGCCGAGATCGACGCCTGCCGCAAGGACGGCGACACCCTGGGCGGGGTGGTCGAGGTGCTGGCGTACGGGTTGCCGTCGGGTCTGGGCAGCTACGTCCAGGCCGACCGCCGCCTGGACGCCCGCCTCGCCGGTGAGCTCATGGGGATCCAGGCGATCAAGGGTGTCGAGGTGGGCGACGGGTTCACCACGGCGACCCGCCGGGGTTCGGCCGCGCACGACGAGATCGACCGGGTGGACGGCCACCTGGTGCGCGCCACGAACCGTGCGGGCGGTATCGAGGGCGGGATGTCGACGGGTGAGGTGCTGCGGGTGCGTGCAGCGATGAAGCCCATCTCGACCGTTCCGCGCGCACTGCGCACGGTGGACGTCGCGACGGGCGAACCCGCTCAGGCCCAGCACCAGCGGTCGGATGTGTGCGCCGTGCCGCCCGCGGCCGTCGTCGCCGAGGCGATGGTGGCGCTCGTGCTGGCCCAGGCGGTGCTCGACAAATCGGGTGGCGACAGCCTGGCCGAGGTGCGCCGCAACCTGGCGGCGTACGTGGCGGCCGTGCCCGAGCTGCTGCGGTGACCCGGCCGCACGCGATCGTGCTGGTCGGCCCCCCAGGGTCCGGGGCCCCGGAGGTGGCCCGGGTGCTGGCGCAGCGCTGGGACCTGCCGCTGCACGACACCGACGCCCTCGTCGAGGCCCGGACCGGCCGGTCGGCCGCGGATGTCCTGGTGCAGGACGGTGAGACCCAGCTGCGGCTGATCGAACGCGAGGTCGCCCTCGACGCACTGCGCGGCCGCGCGGGGGTGGTCGCGCTGGGCAGCGGCACGGTCGACGATGAGCAGATCCGGGCCGAGCTCGCCGCCTGGACGGGCGGGGGAGCAGGTGGGGGAGCGCCGGTGGTGCTGCTCGACCTCGCGGCGACGACCGCGGCGCGCCGGGCCGGGCTGCACGCGGGCAGCACCGCGCTGGTCGGGACGCGGGCCCGTTGGCGGGCACTGTTCGACGCCCGCCACCCGTTCTACGTCGAGGTGGCGACCGTCGTCATCGACGTCGACGACCTCGATGACGACGGTGCGGCGGACGCCGTGTCCACCGTCCTGGCAGCAGCTGAGTCCTGAACGAACGGGCCTGACCCGTGAACCGGCCCAGGCTCAGCGCGTGCCGGCGTAGGCGGAGGTGAAGGGCAGCACCCCGGCGCGTTCGAGCGCGAGCAGCACATCGCGTCCACCCGAGGTGGCGTCGATGATCCGCCCGACACCGGCCGAGTCGCCGATGTTGAGCACCTCGACACCGGTGCCGATGAAGTGCTCGGCGAGCTCACGGTAGGGCGCGTCCACGGCCCGCATGCCGAGGCAGACGAACGCCGTGTCGAACGGCAGCTCGATCGTGCTCCCATCGGGCTGGGAGACCACGACGCTGTCGTCCTTGACCTCGAGCAGCGAGGTGAGCGTCCGGATGTCGACCTTCTCCTTGTCGAGCATCTCGACCATCTGCATCCGGGTGATGAGGTCGAGGTCGGCGCCGACCGTGCCCAGCCGTTCGACGAGGATGACCCGCGCACCGCGTGCCGTGACGTGCTCGACGACGTCGAGACCCACGGCCCCCGCACCGACCACGACGACCTGCCGTCCTTCGAGGTCGAGGTCCTCTGCGTGGCTGGTGGCCCCCAGGATCGAGTAGACGGAGGTCCCGTCCTGGTCGATCCGCTCGCGGAGCCCCGGCACCGGTGGCACCAGCGGCGCCGAACCCGTGGCGTTGACCACGAGGTCGGGGGAGAGGGCAGCGACCGCGGACGGCGTGCCCCAGGTCTGCGTGCGCACGTCGACGCCGACCCGCGCCGCCCGTCGGGCCAGGTGGTGCAGGAACCCGGCGATGCGTCGCTTGGCCGGCAGGTGCACGGCGTCGCCGACGACCCCGCCCACCACGTCGCGCCCTTCGAGCAGGACGACGTCGCAGCCGACCTCGGCCGCGGTGCACGCGGCCTCCATCCCGCCGACACCGGCTCCGACGACGACGACCTTGGTGGGCCGGGTGACCCGGCGGTCCTGGTAGTCCTCGTGGCCGATGATGTCGGGGTTGATGGTGCAGCGGATGGGCCGGTCGAGCCGGATGCGGTGGTCGGCGCACCCGATGTTGCACGAGATGCAGCTCAGGATCGTGTCGGCCGCGCCGTCGGCGACCTTGCGCACCCACCAGGGCTCGGCGATGAGCCCCCGGCCCAGCGCGACCAGATCGGACTGGCCGCTGGCGATGATCCGCTCGGCGACCTGCGGGTCGCGGATGTTGCCGCTGATGATCGTCGGGCGCCCGAACTCGTCGCGGAACCGGCGGGCCATCTCGGCGCGCCAGCCGTCGGGCAGGTCCATGGAGTCGATCTGGTACTGCAGGTTGAAGGCGAGGGCCGCGGAGACGTCGATGACATCGATCTCCTCGACCATGTGCCGCATGATCTCGACGGACTCCTCGAGGCTGTTCCCGCCGGCCACGAGCTCGTCCGCGCTGATCCGGACCATGATCGGATATCGGGGTCCGACCTGCTCACGGACCGCCGCGAGCACCTCGCGCACGATGCGGGCGCGGTTGGCGGGGCTGCCGCCGTAGGAGTCGGTGCGGGTGTTGTAGTACGGCGACAGGAACTGGCAGAGCAGGTACGAGTGCCCGGCGTGGATCTCGACGGCGTCGAACCCGGCGCGCTTGGCGCGGGCGGCGGCTGCCCCGAAGTCGGTGGCGACCTGGGCGATCTGCTCGACCGTCATCGGGACGGGGGCGGTGCCACCGGGCTTGGAGGGGCGTTCGCCGGAGGACTGGGCGGGCACCCCGGTGCGTCCGGGGTTGGCGGAGGCTCCGGCGTGGTTGAGCTGGACGGCGACCTTGGCGCCGTGCCGGTGCAGCTGCTCGGTGAGCTCCCACAGCCGGGGCACGTAGCGGTCGTGGTCGATGCGCAGCTGCGTCGTGCCGTTGGACCCGGCCGGGAAGCTCACGCAGATGTTCTCCACGATGATCAGCCCGGTCCCGCCTCGTGCGCGCTGCGCGTAGTAGGCGATCTGGGGGTCGGAGACGGTGCCGTCGGGCAGCGCGAAGTTGGTGCCCATGGGCGGCATGACGACCCGGTTGCGCAGGGTCATCCCGCGCACCGAGAACGGGGACAGGAGCGTGGGCGTGTGCGGGTGCGGGTCGCACGCCGGGACCGGCACGGCGACAGGTGCCGCGGCCAGGCGGCGGGGTCGGGCCAGGCCGGGCGCGGACGGGATCCCACCGGTGATGGTCACGTCATCTCCTCGCTAATGAACCATGTAGTTAGTTCATTGTGGCGAGCGGGGTTCCCCCCCGGGTGAGCACTAGGTCCCGAGGTGTCAGGCGGGCGGATCGACGAGCACGAGGCGCAGCACGGTCGTCTCGATGAGCTCCAGCACGTGGTCGCGCTCGGGGCCCTCGACCATGTCCCGGCCGAACAGCTCGCGGAACGTCGCGCGGTTGCCGACCCGGAAGAAGGCCATCGAGCTGATCACCTGGTGCAGGTCGAGTGCCGTGGGCGCCTCGGGGCCGTCCCGGAAGACACCGGCCGCCCGGCCGCGGGCGAGCAGGTCCTCGAGGATCAGCACCACGGAGTGGTTGAGCTCCCGGACGTCGTCGCCCATGAGGTGGATGGCACCCCCGGCGAGCGTGTTCTCGAACATCACCAGCCGCACGAACGCCGCGTTGTTCTCCTGGTGGGCGAGGGTGGCCCGGACCAGGACGCGCAGGGCCTGGTCGGGGTCGAGGGTCTCCAGGTGCAGCGCACCCTCGGTCTGCCGGATGCGCCGGTAGGACTCGATGAGCGCGGCCTGGTAGAGGCGTTCCTTGGACCCGAAGTAGTAGTAGACCATCCGCTTGACCGTGGCCGTCCGCTCGACGACGGCGTCCACCCGGCCGCCCAGCAGACCGCGTTCGGAGAACTCCTCGATCGCCGCGTCCAGGATCGCGGCGCGGGTCCGCTCGGCATCGCGGCGGGGCGGGGCGTCGTCGTCCGCCGGGCCGTCTCCCTGGTCTGTGGTCACTCGTCCTCCTGGTGGTGCGCGGTCAGCACGTGTGCCACCTCCGGAGGGCGGAGCCCGGCGGGACCTTGGGCCCCGTGTCGGGTCTGCCGTCCGGCGGCACACTATGGACTATCAAGTGAGTTCATTACGCGGTGTGCAACGTCGTACCGCCTGCGGAGGATGAAGCCATGTCGGACGAAGTTCCCCAGAAGCTCACCGGTCACACCCAGCTGCTGGGCCTGATCGCGTACCCGATCCGGCACAGCCAGTCGCCGCGGATGCACAACCTCGCCCTCGCCAAGCTCGGACTCGACTACGCCTACCTGGCGTTCGAGGTGGGGGACGGCGAGCTCGCAGGCGCGGTCGCCGGGCTCAAGGCCCTCAAGGTCCGCGGCTGGAACGTGTCGATGCCCAACAAGATCGCCATCCTGCCGCTGCTCGACCACCTCTCCCCGGCCGTCCGCATGGTGGGCGCCTGCAACACCGTGGTCAACGACGACGGTGTGCTCACCGGTCACGTCACCGACGGGCTCGGCTACATCGCCGCCTTGCGCGAGAACGGTGTCGAACCCGCAGGTCAGCGCGTCACGCTCATCGGCGCCGGGGGAGCAGGCACCGCCATCGCGATCCAGGCTGCGCTCGAGGGTGTGGCCCGGCTCGACATCTTCAACCGCCGCGACGCCGTGTGGGAGATCGGCGAGAAGACGGTGGCGACCATCCGCGAGAACACCGGCACACACGTCGAGCTGCACGACCTCCAGGACGTCGCCGCGTTCCGCACCTGCGTCGCCGAATCGGCCGTGCTCGCCAACGCCACGAACGTGGGGATGGGAAAGCTGCTCGGCGTCTCCCCGCTGCCGGACACCGCAGTCCTTCGTCCCGACCTGTTCGTGTCCGACGTGGTTTACGCTCCGCCGCGAACCGCATTCCTGGAGCAGGCCGAGGCGGCCGGCTGCCGCTCCATGAACGGTCTCGGGATGATGCTCCACCAGGGCGCGGCGGCCTTCGAGCTGTGGACCGGCGTCCCGATGCCGCTGGACTACGTGCGCGAGCACCTGCTCGCCTGACACCCCCGCCGGACGTGCGACGACGCCGCCGCCCGTCCGGCACCCCAGAGAGGAGCACCCCATGAGTTCGGTCACCGTCCGCGGGGTCGAGATCGGTTCAGGTCTGCCGAAGATCATCGTGCCGCTGGTCGGCGCCGACGTCGAGGAGCTCGTCGGCCAGGCGCGGGCAGCCGTCGCGGCCTCGCCCGACCTGCTGGAGTGGCGCCTGGACTTCCTCGCCGACCGTTCACCGTCGGCGGTCGTGGCGGCCGCGCACGCCCTGGTCCCCGAGCTGGGTGGTCGGCCGCTGCTGGCCACCTTCCGGACCGCCGACGAGGGCGGGCAGCAGCCCATCACCCCCGACCGGTACGTCGAGCTGTACGGCGCCCTCATCGAGGCACGTCTCGTCGACCTGGTCGATGTGGAGATCGAGCGCGAGGTCACGGCCGTCGACGCGGTGATCGCCACCGCCCGGTCCGCCGGGGTGGCCGTGATCGGGTCGTTCCACGACTTCGGCGGCACGCCGCCCGTGCCGGTCATGGTCGCCACGCTGCGCACCATGGTCGAACGCGGCGTCGACATCGCCAAGATCGCCGTCATGCCGCACGACGCCGGCGATGTGCTCGCACTGCTGCAGGCGACCTGGACGGCCTCGCAGGAGCTGCCGCGCCCGCTCATCACCATGTCCATGGCGGGCACCGGAGTGGTCTCACGGCTCGCCGGGGAGGTGTTCGGCTCGGCCGCCACCTTCGGCACGGCGGGTCAGGCGTCCGCACCCGGCCAGGTCGAGGTGCCCGAGCTGCGGGCGACCCTGCAGATCATCCACGCCGCGGTCTGACCACGGTGACCGTTCCCCCCGGCACGACGGCCGTGCCCCTGCCTGGTGCGGGCGTGCCCGCACGCCGGTACACCGGGCCGCGGCTGCGCTACCTCGTCCTCGTGCTGCTCGCCTCCGGGACGTTCGTCAACTATCTCGACCGGATCAACCTCACGGTCGGTGCCACCCACATCCAGGCCGAGTTCGGGATCTCCGACGCGGCCTGGGGCGTGCTGCTCTCGGCATTCGGCTGGACCTACGCCCTCATGCAGATCCCCGGCGGGCTGGTGATGGACCGGTTCGGGGTCACCTGGGTGGGTCGGGTCTGCTCGTGGGCGTGGGTCGCCGCGACGTTCCTCACCGCGGCCGTCTCGGGCTTCCTGCCGCTGCTGGGACTGCGACTGCTGCTCGGGGTGGCGGAGGCGCCGGCGTTCCCGATGGCCTCGACCGCGACCAGCTACTGGTTCCCCGTGCGCGAGCGGGGGTTGGCGACGGCCTCGTTCGACATGACCTCCAAGCTGTCGAACGCGATCGGTGTCCCGCTGGTCGCCATCACGGTGGCCACCTGGGGCTGGCGTGCGGCCTTCATCGCGACCGGCGCGCTGTCGGTGGTCTACGCCGTGGCGTTCTGGGTGATCTACCGCAACCCCGACCGGCACCCCCGGTTGTCCGCCACCGAGGCGCAGTACATCGCCGAGGGTGGTGCCCAGCGCTCCGAGACCCAGGTCAGCGAGCCGAGCCCGATGTCGTACCTGGTCCGCCAGCGCAAGCTGTGGGCGATCGCACTGACGCTGGCCGCCTACAACTACACGTTCTTCCTCTACCTCACCTGGTTGCCCACCTACCTGGAACGGGAGATGGGGCTGGACGTCAAGGGGTCCGGCCTCTACTCGGCGATCCCGTGGCTGGTCGGCACCGTCACCGCCGTGCTGGTCGGCGGTGTTGCCGTCGACCGGTTGATCCGCAACGGGCGTGACCCGTCGAAGGTGCGCAAGACGTTCCTCGCGGTGGGGCTGCTGCTCGGGATGGCCGTGATCGGCGCGACCACCGCGACGACCGCCGCGGTCGCGGTGGCCTGGATCTCCGTCTCGTTGGGTGGGGTCTGCATCGCCTCGGCGGTCATCTGGTCGCTGCCCGGGCTCATCGCCCCGCCCGGTGCGGTCGGCCGGGTGAGCTCGCTCATGGCCTTCGTCGGCAACCTGTCCTCGATCGCGGCACCGATGGTCACCGGGTTCGTGGTGCAGGCCACCGGGTCGTTCACCTGGGCGTTCGTCACCGCGGGTGCCGTGGTCGGCCTCGGGCTGCTGTCGGCCCTCGTGATGCTCGGCCGGATCGAGCAGCTGCCCGCGGCCGGTGCGCGGGCATGAGTGGGCACCGGGCGTGAGCAGGCACCAGGCGTGAGCGGGAGGCGTTGCTAGGGTGACCGCCGTGTACATCCCGCCCAAGCCCGTTCGGGGTCCTCTGCTGGTGCTGTGCGGACCGATGGGGTCCGGCAAGACGAGCGTCGGGACCGCACTGTCCACCCGGTGGGGGGTGCCGATCCTCGACACCGACGACGCCGTCGAGGAGACCGCTCAGCGCACCATCGCCGACATCTTCCTGGCGGACGGCGAGGAGCACTTCCGTGAGCTGGAGCACCAGGCGGTCGCCTCGGCGCTGGCCCAGCACGAGGGCATCGTCGCCCTGGGCGGAGGTGCCGTGCTGCGTGAGGACACCCAGCACGAGCTCGCGTCGTACGTCGCGGGTGGCGGGACCGTCGTTTTCCTCGATGTGAGCATCGAGTACGCCGGTCCCCGCGTCGGCCTGGACGACTCGCGCCCGTTGCTCATGGGCAACCCCCGCCAGCGATGGATCGAGATCATGGGCGCGCGGCGCCCGGTGTACGACGCGGTCTCGACGCTGCGCATCCTCACCGACGGCGTCACCCCGGCCGAGGCGGCGCGCGAGCTTGAGCGACGGCTGCGCACCTCCGCCCGGCAGGCCGTCGCGACGCCCGTGCACGGCGTGCACCACACGGTATGAGTGCCCTGGCGCCGACCCGGATCACCGTCGACGGCGAGCGGCCGTACGACGTCGTCGTGGGGCGCAACCTGCTCGGTGAGCTGGACGCGCTCGTGGGTGCGGCCACCTCGGTGCTCGTGGTGCACCCGCGCGCGCTGGCCAGCAGCGCCGAGGCCGTGCGCGAGGACCTGGTATCGACCGGTCGCCGCGTGGTGCTGGCCGAGGTGCCCGATGCCGAGGAGGCCAAGACCGCGCAGGTCGCGGCCTTCTGCTGGCAGGTGCTCGGCGAGTCCGGGTTCACCAGGTCGGATGCTGTGGTCGGCCTGGGCGGCGGTGCGACCACCGATCTGGCCGGGTTCGTCGCCGCGACCTGGTTGCGCGGGGTCCGTCTGGTCCAGGTGCCGACGACGTTGCTCG
>JAKLPK010000216.1 GCA_022013895.1 Cellulomonas sp.
ATCCTGCGGTCCGCGTAGCTCAAGTCCCTGCCTCTCACGCTCGCGTCCCTCGTCGTGCAGTACTCCACCCGATGGGACGTGCTCATGGCCGGTTCGGTCGTCTCCGTGCTGCCGATGCTCGCCCTCTACGTCCTGGCCCAGCGCCACGTCGTGCAGGGCATCGCCGGAACCGGTCTCAAGTAGTCCCCGTCACCGATCGATCGAAGGAGATCTGTCATGTCCCGTGCCCCACGCGTTGCCGCCGTCCTGGCGACGGCGGCCGCCCTCGCGCTCGCCGGTTGTTCCGGCTCGGCCTCATCCGATGCGAGCTCGTCGTCCGGGGAGAAGGTGACCATCACCTACTCCAACTTCATCTCCAACGGGGGCAACGAGGAGAACCTCACGACGATCGTCGACGCCTTCGAGGCGGAGAACCCCGACATCACGGTCGAGGTGTCGACGCTGCCCTACTCGGACTACTTCACGGCGTTGCAGACCGACCTCGCGGGCGGCACCGTCGCCGATGTGTTCGACATGGAGTACGCCGGGTACACGGCGCTGCAGAACAGCGGGGTGCTCGCGCCGATCGAGGGCGTCGACACCTCGGTCTACACGACGTCGCTCATCGACGCGTACCAGACCGACGGCACCCAGTACGCCCTGCCGTCGTCCTTCTCGACCGTCGTGCTGTTCTACAACAAGGCCCTGTTCGACGCCGCCGGGCTGAGCTACCCGGACTCCACCTGGACCTGGGCGGATGAGAAGGCCGCGGCCGAGAAGCTCACGGACACCTCGACCGGGGTGTGGGGCGACTACCAGCCGATCAGCTACAACGAGTTCTACAAGGTGCTCGCCCAGGCCGGCGGCTCGTTCCTGTCGGACGACGGGACGAAGGCGGCCTTCAACGACGCGGCCGGGCTGGCCGCGGCGCAGTGGCTGGTCGAGAAGTCCGGCACCGTGATGCCGACGGCCGAGCAGGGTGCGGGCACGGCGGACTTCGACAGCAACCTGTTCACCACCGGCAAGCTCGCCATGTGGCACACGGGCAGCTGGATGTTCGGCGTCGTGGGTGAGCAGGCGTTCGACTGGGACATCGCGGTCGAGCCGGGCGACACCCAGAAGGCCAGCGCCATGTTCTCGAACGCCGTGGGCGTGTCGGCCACCTCGAAGAACGTCGACGCTGCGACGAAGTGGGCGGAGTACCTCACCTCGTCGGACACGATGACCACGGTCCGGCTCGACGCGGGCTGGGAGCTGCCGCCGATCTCCGACGAGTCCGCGTTGTCCACCTACCTGACCATGGGCACCCCGGAGAACCGGCAGGCAGTGTTCGACTCGCTCGACGCGGTGGCGCTGGCGCCGTCCATCGGTGACAACCAGTCGCAGATGCAGGATGTGGTCACGGAGAAGCTCACCGAGGCCGCAGCCGGTCGGTTGACGGTCCAGGAAGCCCTCGACCAGGCCGAGACCGAAGTCAACGCCCTCCTCGGCTAACCCCCCGCCCCCTCTCCCCCCACCTCCCCTCTCCCCCCTCTCCCCCGCAGATTCCGAGGCTGGGCAGGTGTGAACCCTGCCCAGCCTCGGAATCCCCGGAGGGGGCGGGGGGAGGAGCGGGCGGGGGGAGGGGGGACGGAGACGGGCGTCGTGTTCATCACAGCTGGAGGTCAGGATGTCGAACCTCAGTGCTCTCGCGGCACCTCGATCGAGGTGATCACCGGTCACCAGCAACCCTCGGGCGCCTACCCGGCCAGCCCGGAGTTCTCCGCCTACCGCGGGTTCTGCTGGTTCCGCGACGGCTCGTTCATCGCCGACGGCGCCTCGGCCGCCGGCGCGGCGGAATCCGCCGACCGCTTCTTCGACTGGTGCGCCAGCACCCTGGAGCGGCATGCGGACCGGATCGGGGCGGTGGTCGCGCAGACCCTCGACGGGCACCCGGTCCCCGACGAGGACATGCTGCCCACCCGGTTCCGGTTCGACGGGTCGATCGCCGACGACGACTGGTGGGACTTCCAGCTCGACGGCTTCGGCACCTGGTTGTGGGCGGTCGTCGAGCACGCCCGGCGGCACGGCCGCGACCTGGGCCGCTGGGCCACGGCGATCGGGCTGTCGGTGGACTACCTCACGGTCTCCTGGCAGCGGCCCTGCTTCGACTGGTGGGAGGAGCACAGCGAGCAGGTGCACGTGTCGACCCTCGGCTGCATCGGCGCAGGGCTGGAGGCGGTGCTGGGCGCGGGGGTGCTCGACGGTGCCCGGACCGGTGCCGCGCGGTTGGCCGCCGCCCAGGTCCGGTCGCTGGTCCTCGAACGAGGGGTCGCCGACGGGCACCTCACCAAGTGGTTCGGCCGCACCGACCCCGATGCCTCGTTGTCCGCCCTGGTAGGCCCGATGGGCTGGCTCGACCCGGCAGACCCGCTGGCCGTCGGCACGGTCCGGGCGGTGCGGAGCACACTGGCCGTCGACGGCGGGGTGCACCGGTTCGCCGACGACGTGTTCTACGGCGGTGGCCGGTGGCCGCTGCTCAGCTGTCTGCTCGGCCAGGGGCTGCTGGCCACCGGCGATCGGGTCGGTGCCCGGGCCATGCTCGACTGGGCGGCGTCCACCGCGACCGCTGACGGGCTGCTGCCCGAGCAGGTCGCGGGGCATCTGCTCGCCCCCGACCGGCGGGCCGAATGGGTCGAACGCTGGGGTGAGGTCGCCACCCCGTTGCTGTGGAGCCACGGGCAGTACCTGCGGTTGTGGCACGACCTCGGCCGGCCCTGACGCCGCGCCCCGGTGGCCCCGGCTCCACGGCATCAGCCCGCTCGCCGTCCTGGCCCGGGGCAGCTCCCGTTGGCGCCGAGGAGCACCAGCTCGACAGCCCGTCCGTTCGACAACCCACAGCCCGACATCCCGCCAGCTCGACACCCTGCCCGCCCCGCACCACCCGGAGATCACCATGACCAGCACGACCGCACCGGCAGTCCGGCACCGACCCGCCGGCGACGGGCACCCGTACGCGGACTCGGTGGACCAGCGCGTCCCGGTCCGGCCG
>JAKLPK010000217.1 GCA_022013895.1 Cellulomonas sp.
ACACCAGGCGCTGGGAGAGGATGATCGCGTCCTCGTAGTTGTGGCCCTCCCACGACATGAACGCCACCAGCAGGTTGCGTCCGAGCGCGAGCTCGCCCTCGTCGGTCGCCGGACCGTCGGCCAGCACCGAGCCGACCTCGACCCGCGCACCACCCTCGACCAGGACGCGCTGGTTGTAGCTCGTGCCCTGGTTGGACCGGCGGAACTTGGCGACCGGGTAGTTCGAGTACGTGCCGTCGTCGTTCGCGACCACGATGATGTCGGCGGACACCTCGGTGATCACACCGGCCTTCTTCGCCACGATCACGTCACCGGCGTCGATCGCCGCACGACGCTCCATACCGGTGCCGACGACCGGAGCCTCCGAGCGGACCAGCGGCACCGCCTGGCGCTGCATGTTCGCGCCCATGAGCGCGCGGTTCGCGTCGTCGTGCTCGAGGAACGGGATCAGGGCCGTCGCGACCGACACCATCTGGCGCGGCGAGACGTCCATGTAGTCCACGTTCAGACCGGGCACCAGGTCGGGCTCTCCGCCCTTGGTCCGCACGAGGACGCGGTCCTCGGCGAACGAACCGTCGGCGCGCAGCGAGGCGTTGGCCTGGGCGATGATGTGCCGGTCCTCGTCGTCCGCGGTGAGGTAGTCGACGTCGTCGGTCACCTTGCCCGCGATGACCTTGCGGTACGGGGTCTCCACGAAGCCGAACGGGTTGATCCGTCCGTAGGTCGCGAGCGAGCCGATGAGGCCGATGTTCGGACCCTCAGGGGTCTCGATCGGGCACATGCGGCCGTAGTGCGACGGGTGGACGTCGCGGACCTCCATACCGGCGCGGTCGCGGGACAGACCACCCGGGCCGAGCGCGGACAGGCGCCGCTTGTGCGTCAGACCGGCGAGCGGGTTGTTCTGGTCCATGAACTGGCTGAGCTGGGAGGTTCCGAAGAACTCCTTGATGCTCGCCACGACCGGGCGGATGTTGATCAGGGTCTGCGGCGTGATGGCCTCGACGTCCTGCGTGGTCATGCGCTCGCGCACGACGCGCTCCATCCGCGACAGGCCCGTGCGGACCTGGTTCTGGATGAGCTCGCCGACGGCGCGGATGCGGCGGTTGCCGAAGTGGTCGATGTCGTCCGGCTCGACGCGGACGTCCACGGCCTCACCGGCGCGCGTGCCCGGGAGCACCGGCTTGTCGATGTGCAGCGCGCAGATGTACTTGAGCGTGCCCACGATGTCGTCGATCGACAGCACCGAGTCCGACAGCGGAGCGTCCAGGCCGAGCTTCTTGTTGATCTTGTAGCGGCCGACCTTGGCCAGGTCGTAGCGCTTGGAGTTGAAGTAGAAGTTCTCCAGCAGCGCGCGGCCCGCCTCGACCGTCGGCGGCTCGCCCGGGCGGATCTTGCGGTACAGGTCGAGCAGGGCCTCGTCCTGGGTCTGGACGTGGTCCTTCTCCAGGGTGTCGATCATCGCCGGGTAGTCGGCGAACGCCTCGCGGATCTCACCCTCGGTCATGCCCAGGGCCTTGAGCAGCACGGTCGCGTTCTGCTTGCGCTTGCGGTCGACGCGGACGCCGACGTTGTCGCGCTTGTCGATCTCGAACTCCAGCCAGGCGCCACGGCTCGGGATCACCTTGGCGGTGAGCACGTCCTTGTCGGACGTCTTGTCCGCGGTGCGCTCGAAGTAGACGCCCGGGGACCGGACCAGCTGGGACACCACGACGCGCTCGGTGCCGTTGATGATGAAGGTGCCGCGCTCGGTCATGATCGGGAAGTCGCCCATGAACACCGTCTGGCTCTTGATCTCGCCGGTGGTGTAGTTGACGAACTCCGCGGTCACGAACAGCGGCTGGGCGAAGGTGAAGTCCTTCTCCTTGCACTCCTCCGCGGTGTACTTCGGGTCCTCGAAGCGGTGGTCGCGGAACGAGAGCGACATGGTGCCGCCGAAGTCCTCGATCGGGGAGATCTCCTCGAAGATCTCCTCCAGTCCGGCGGTGGCCGGAACGTCGTGACGCCCCGACTCCAGCGCCGCGGCAACCCGGGCCTGCCAACGCTCGTTGCCGAGCAGCCAGTCGAAACTGTCCGTCTGCAGCCCGAGCAGATCGGGAACCTCGAGCGGCTCACGGATCTGGGCGAACGAGATACGACGCGAAGCGGTGCGATTGGCGATTGCGATGGCGTCGGCAGATGGTGCAGAAGGGATGCGCGAGGCAGCCAAGAGGGGTCCTTCCCTGCGGATCGAGTGCACGCTGCGCCGCCTGACGAGGCGCGATCCCCCGGCCGCAGGGCCTCTTCGACGTCGCGCACGTACGACGTTGACAGGCTCGGGTTATTCGGGATCGCAGGCACAGGCCAGCGCAAAGCGCAAGCGTACTCGCCTCGGCACACGAAGTCCACCGGGACGTCCGAGACGCGGCCCGTGAAGGACAACCGGGCCGAGCACCGCACCGGACGGGGTGACCCGCCCCGGCGACCTCGTCGTCGCCGCGCGGACATGGTGACACAGCGAAGGCCCCCTCGGGAAGGCGCACCGCCGCCCGTCCACCGACCGCCTGGTGGTCCGCCGACGACGACGACCCGCCCCCGGCAAGGGGACGGGTCGTCGTGGGTCCGACGGGCGGACCGGGTCAGGCGTGGGTCTGCCGTGGCAGACCCGGGGTCACTTGAGGGTGACGGTGGCGCCGGCGCCCTCGAGGGCGGCCTTGGCCTTCTCGGCGGCCTCCTTGTTGACGCCCTCCAGAACGGCCTTGGGGGCGCCGTCGACGAGGTCCTTGGCCTCCTTCAGGCCGAGGCTCGTGAGGGCGCGCACCTCCTTGATGACCTGGATCTTCTTGTCGCCCGCAGCCTCGAGCACGACGTCGAAGGAGTCCTTCTCCTCCTCGACCTCGGCCTCGGCGGCACCGGCGGCCGGGGCCGCGGCAACGGCGACGGGGGCGGCGGCGGTGACGCCGAACGCCTCCTCGAATGCCTTCACGAACTCGGAGAGCTCGATCAGCGTGAGGCCCTTGAACTGCTCGATGAGCTCCTCGGTGGACAGCTTCGCCATGGTGGCGTTCCTTCCTCGATCTGTTGCT
>JAKLPK010000218.1 GCA_022013895.1 Cellulomonas sp.
ACTGTATGAGAGCGTCCAGAAGTGCCTCGACGGCGCGGACATTGAGTTCCCCGGGATTGGCTCGCGTGGCGGGATCGCGCGAGCGATCGGGCGAGTGAACAACGATCTGAAGCACCCCGACCGGGAACGACGGCCGGAGAGTGACGAGCTTGCTTGCATCGTCACCCTCGCCAAGGTCATCGCCCGCGCTCAGCCTTTCGACCTCGTGCGGGCGCAATCTGGCGCCAGAAGGGTGTTCATCGAGTCTCGTGAGGCTCGCTGGGCCACTGAGATGTTCGCAGAGTGCGGTATCCGGGTCGATGACGACGGTTCCCTCAGCCGGCAATGAGGTTCAACGGGACTGCTGCAGGTTCGGTTGACACTCAAGGTGAGTGGTTCTCAGGCCGCTGAGGCGGCCGCGTAGATGGTCTCAAACTCGACCGGGGTCAGGCGACCGAGGCGTGCCTGGCGGCGCCGGTGGTGGTAGGCCTGCTCGATCCAGGCCACGATCGCCTGGCGCAGCTGGTCGCGGGTGTCCCAGCGGTGGCGGTTCAGGACGTTCTTCTGCAGGAGCGCGAAGCACGACGGTTGGCCCTGTCCGTGCAGGCCCTGACGGACGACCTCGTCCACAACCGTCGCGCACTCGAAGCTCACTCACGTGCACTGATGCCCGGACTCCTGGAGATCCCCGGAGTGGGCCCCGTGACCGCCGCGATCATCCTGACCGCTTGGTCCCACCGAGGCCGAGTGCGCTCCGAGGCCGCGTTCGCCGCGCTAGCAGGCGCCGCGCCCCTACCAGCATCCTCAGGCAAGACCGTCCGTCATCGCCCGTCTCGCGCGGGCGACCGGCAGCTGAACCGCGCACTGGACGCCATAGCCCGCTCCCGAATGCTCAACGACCCGACGACCCGCAACTACGTCGAGCGTCGCACCGCCGAGGGTCGCACCCCGCGCGAGATCCGCCGCGTCCTCAGGCGCTACATCGCCAGTCAGCTCTACCGCCAAATGTGGGCGCTCACCGCTTGACACGAGCCATAGAAGCATCACTATCGAGGACGCCACCGGGCTCACAGTGGGCGGCCGGGTACGCAGACGGTGCCTCAGGCGCCGACTCGAGGTGTCCGCGGTGAGAGACAGCTACGCCGGGCCCTCCCACTCGCCGCCCGCATGCATCACTTGCGGACTCCTCGCGGCCCCGGGAGGGATCAGCCGGGACCCGCCCGCGCCGCGTCGTGACGCAGAACATTCGGCAGCTCATCATGGTGCCGGCTTGCGGACCAGCCGACGACGATCAGCACACCGAACGTGAGGAGTGACGCCAGAAGTCTGCCGACGGTCATTGTTGGTGCGCCGTGGAGGGCCGGGGTGGCCCCGAAGGCGATCGACAGGAACACGACCGAGTCGAGCATGCCCGAGACGATGTTGCTCGTCACGACGGCGACGGCACGGCCTCGGCGTCGCACACGGATGTACACGGCGAAGTCAGCGAGCTCCGCGAGGAGGAACGTGATCGCCGAGGCGAGCGCCAGCGCAGTGCTCGACGCGAGTGCGGCGACCGGGGCGCTGGCGGCGACAACGACCAGGGTTCCGACTTGTCAGATGCGCTCGTGGATGACATAGCGCAACGAAAGTGGAGCGCCGGCGAATATCCCTCCCAATTGGGTGTGTAGCCCGAACGTGGGCGAGCGCGGCGAGGATGAGGTCGAGGTTGTCTCGGTCGACGCTGGTGACGGTGTCGGCGAGGTCGACCGACCACAGGCCCGACCCAGTCGCCCGTGGCCTGGTCGATGAGCGTGGTTGCGGGCTGTTGCCAGGTGCGCGTCGCAGTGACCATCCCCGGCCGTCGGGCGCGGCCCGTCCGCGCCTTGCTCGACAGTGCCCGCCGAGGCGCGAGGCGGTGTTGCTCAGTTCGGAACCTGCGCACGACGGGTCCGTCGCCGATGGGTGTGCGTCACCGGTCGCAACGCGACTGGGCGGCGGACCCCGGAGTCGTCCCCGCCGGGAAGCGCGACGGCGCCGGTCGGCGACGGTCGCGTGGGGTCGAGAAGGTGTCCGACTCCTCTGGCACCCACGGTCCATCGTATGCACCAGTTCGTTGGTTCCCGCTGCGCCCCGGCCTGCTCGCGGGCGTGACCAACAGCTCTCAGAGGGCGAACGGAGTAGTCGCCCCGCTCGACGATGACAGACATCGCTGTCATGTGCGCCGCCCCCTGCCGCGGGTCGTTGACGTGCGGCATGCGGAGAGGCCCGTCGTCGTAGACGGCCGCCGAGCCGGGTTCGCTTCGCCCTTACGAGGGCGGCTTGGGCAGACAGCGTTGGCCGACGCACGGCCAGTCACCAGCCCGCCCGCCGATCTGGAGTGGCGGGCTTCGCCTCGAGAATCGGACAATCGTCCGATCAGATCGACGCTGACTCCCGTCGCCCCGCCAACGGGAGAGTGACGGAGTCGGCGCACGGGACTAGCATCCCTGCAAGGCAGGGAGGCGCCATGGCACATCGTGATGTCGAGGAACTCAAGGCGGAGTACCCGGACGCGGGATGGCGCGACCGGTTCTCGCGCGTATGCGACTTGGTCGAGATCCTTGCGGATTGTTTCATATCGGACAATTACGCGATCTCGGACGCGCTCAATGACGCCATCCTCCTTACCCCGGCGGGATTGGCCGTGCGGGAAAAGTTGGCGGCAAAGCATGACGTTCCCGCAAAGGAAGCGAAGTTGATGTGCGCCCTGACAATCGGGCACTCGGAGCTCTTCGTTGACGTCGACAAGATCGACATTTGCAAACTCGTTGCCGCGATTGGCGGCGAACTAGCCAAAGGAAGGATTCGCTTCCCGTACATTTTCGGGCGCGGCCTGTATGACAGGTACGCCGAACTTCACGAGGACGAGAAGGATTCGCTTACGGTCGAAGAGACGACTAGTCTTATTGGGCCACTGCCGCCGGGCGTGTTTCAGTATGGCTACTACACCGTCGGTCCGTTTGGTCTGCAGGAAGCGCCAACCTGTCGAAGTCTTCAATCGGTAAGGCACGTTCCTGCCTACCATTGCTCTCGCACTACCTGCCGTTCCATTCACCCCGTTCTGCTTGAGACCAGCCAGGCCGCCCCGATCAACCGGGAAAGAGAAAAGCTGAGCGCGCTGCTTCGCGGGGCAAGCGAGGAGCCGGCCGAGTGGTGGCCCTTCGCTGCAGCGGTCAGCGGTCTCGCGGACTCGCACTTTGGTGACCAGAAGACTGCCACGCTAATACCCATCGTCGGGGATTGCCTGGCGCTGCCGGAACTGCGGATGCTGGTGGCCGACCTCTTTGACACGACGAGCGGGACCTTAAGGAGCGCAGTGGCTCCCTTCTTC
>JAKLPK010000024.1 GCA_022013895.1 Cellulomonas sp.
CGTAGCCGGTGTGCACGACGAGGTCGGGGGCGAAGGCCCTGAACGGTTCCGCCTTGGCCGCCGACGACGTGGCCAGGGCGGCGAACCTCGCGCCCTCGGCCTCGTGGATCGCGCGGGCCGTGTGGGCGAGCGCGAAGCTCGACGCGCCGATCACCCCGATGTTCACCGGTTCCATGAGTCCTCCTCGTCGTGATCACCGGCATGGGCGTTCCGTGCCGGGCCGTGCTGCTCGACGGTGCCGGCGGCCACACCGGAACAACCCCTACCCGAGCTGCGGCCGCAGACCGTCGAGCAGCAGGTGGAGGTAGCGGCGGCGCTCACCCTCGTCGACGTCGAGCACGAGACCGGCGGAGGCGAGCATCGCGAACAGGCGCGGAAGGTCCGATCCGGCGAGCTCGGGGCGCAGGTTGCCGGCCGCGCGGCCGCGGGCGACGAACGCCTCGAACCCCTCGCGGTGCGGGCGCAGCAGCTCGACCGTCGTCTCGCCCAGATCGCCGAGGGAGGCGATGAGCCCGCGCTCGCGCCGGCTGATCTCGACGATCCGCTCGGCCAGGGCGAGCAGTGAGCGGTGCGAGCCGTCGCCTGCCTCGACCTGGAGCAGGAGCGGTTCGATCTCCTGGGCGAACAACCGCTGATAGACACCGGCAGCCAGCGACTGCCGGTTGGGGAAGTGCCGGTACAAGGTCGCGATCCCGACGCCGGCCTCCTGGGCGATCCGGTCGAGGGTGCCGTTGCCGTCACCGGACTGGAAGACGCGCCGGGCCGCATCGAGGATGCGGGTCACGCTGGCGACGGCGTCGGCGCGCATCGTCCTGACGTCCACCGTGGTGTCCCTCCTCGGTCCCGACCTGTCGCGGGCGACGACACAAGCCCCGGCCTCAGCCCGGCGAGGCTACCAACAGCGAACCACCGCCACCTGGCCGCCCCGTGCCGCCGGGCCCCTCCGCGGCACTTCCGGAGGGCCCGCACCCGGCACGCGTACGATGTGATAGTTCGCTATCGGCTCGGAGGAGTGGCATGGGATGCAGCACCGCCGCAGCGTCGGCAGACCGACCGACCGGCAGAGCCCCGACGCTGGGACTCGTGCTGTCGAGCGGAGCCGCCCGCGGAGCCGCTCACGCCGGGGCGCTCATCGCCCTCCAGGAACGCGGGATCGAGCCGCAGGTCGTGGTCGGCACCAGTGTCGGCGCACTCGTGGGCGGTGCCTACGCCGCCGGGATGACACCCGAGCGCATCGTCGAACGCCTCGCCGCCCTCACCTGGTCGGACTTCGGCCGGCCGCGCCCCAACCGCACCCTCGCGCTCATCGAGACGACGGCGCTGCGCACCAACCTCGACTGGATCCTCGGCCACCGCGCCATCGAGAACCTGCCGCGGCGGTTCGGTGCCGTCGCGACCGACCTGCGCACCCGACGTGCCGTCCTGCTGGACAGCGGTGACGCCGCGACCGCCATCCAGGCGTCGATCGCCGTGCCCGGCGTCTTCCCACCCGTGCGCACGGACGGCCGCACGCTCGTCGACGGCGTCCTCACCTCCCCGCTGCCGGTCTGGGCGGCCCACCGGCTCGGCGCCACCCGGACCATCGCTGTCCGCCTGCGCCCGCAGACCCCGCCCGGGGCGCGCGCGAGTGTCCAGCGGATGGTCCTCCCGCCCGCCGAGGTGATCGAGCCCGATCTGGACATCGTCATCGACACCGGGGGCTACTCGTCCTGGTCGGCGCGCGATGTGGACCGCCTGGTCACGCTGGGGTACGAGACCACGGCCGCCGTCCTGCGCGAGGTCGACCTCGACGAGCTCCTCGCCGACGACCTCCCGGCATGCGGCTGCCCGACGGACCACCGTGCGGCACGTGCCGCAAGCTGAGACGGTCTCGGCCACCCCGCCCGCGCCGAGCGCCGACCTCGACCCGATCGACGCGCTCCCCGCCCGGGCCCTGCGCCGGTTCGCGGGTGCGGTCATCGCCGCCGGGGTGCACGCCTGCGCCCGGCTGGACGCCTCACAGCTACCGGACGGTCTGGTCGCCGACGGCCTGGGCCGCCGCCCGCTGCTCGTCACCAACCACCGCAGCCCGCTCGACTACTGCGTCGTGGTGACCGTGTGCCGCACGGGCGGCCGCTGGCCCGCCATGTTCGCCCGCGAGGACTTCTTCGCCCGGGCACCCAGCCGGCTGCTGCTGCGCGCGTTGGCGCTCATCCCGGCGGCGACCGGACGCGGCGCACCCGACGGGCTGCGACGCGCCAACCGGCTGCTCGACCAGGGGCGTGTCGTCGCGATCGCCGCCGAGGGGCGGCTGGTGCACGCCGCCGAACGGCCCGACGGCGTCGGACGTCTCCGCGCCGGCACGGGGCGGCTCGCGGCCGAAGGGGCGGACGTCACGGTGCTCACCATCACCGGCGCCGACGCCGCATGGCCGCCCGGGCGCAGCGCACCACGGGCGCGGTGGCGCCACCGCCCGACCATCACGGTCCGGGCCGAGCGCATGTCGTTCGAGGCGGCGGTGAGCCCCACCGATGCCGGGGCGGCCGTCCGGACCACGATGGTCGAGCTCGTGGGACGCGACCCGGCGTAGTCGACGGCGATCGGTCGGGCCAGGCGGCCGACGCGGACACCCCTCTTCACAACGGCCTCACAGGAACGGATGATCGAGGCCCGAACGACACGAGGGAGACCCCATGCTGCCGTCCGATGTCGCCACTGCGACCGTGCACCTCGGCCCGTACCTGGACGACCTCGGGCGGCCGTGGTCGGGCCGGGTCACCGTGACCTCGTCCTCGCCGCGGGTCTGGGACCTGACCGGCGCCGTCCTGTCACCGCGGCCCGCGGTGGTCGAGCTGGACGAGCACGGGACCGCGGCCCTGCGGCTGGCCACCACGGACCAGCCCGGGTTCAGCGATGGCGCCGGGAACGCCGTGCGCGGCTGGACCTACACCGTGACGCTCGACCTCGACGGCACACCGGCCGTCGGGCGCACCTTCGCACTGCCCGGCGACGGCCCCGCCGAGGTGCAGCTGGTGCTGCCGGTGGCGGTGCCGGACCGACCCGCACCGGCACCCGAGCTGGCCGACCCTCCCGCCGCGGGGCCCGCCGATGCGGGACCTACCGATGCGCCCCCGGTCCCCCCGGACGAGCACCGACCGCGATCGTCCGGGCCGATCCGCGACCTCATGACGCGTCGTGCGGCGTTCCGGGCCGGTGCCGTGGCGCTCACCACGGCCGCCGCGGTCGCCGCCGCTCAGCAGAGCGCCGCCGCCGGCACGCGCAACCCGGCGAACGGCCCCCGCACGGCCGCTGGCTTGGCGCCGATGGCCCAGGTGCTCGACGACGACGTGACCATCGGCAGCACCACCAACCCGAGCACGCTGCTCGTGAAGTCCTCGGCCGCCGGCGGCAGCAACGGCGGACCCGGCATCTTCGACTCCACCGGACGCCTCGTGCTGGAGACCTACCAGCCGCACTTCAACCACTACGGCGAGTCGATCCGCGTCGAGCTCAAGGACGCCCGCGCCAAGGGGATGCTCACGTACCGGGCGGCCTGGCCCACCCCGCACTACCCGGACGGCGACTACACCTGGATCGCCGGGCACCCCACCGCCCCGCAGTCGGTCGCGTGGCTCGGGGCGCACTTCCTCAACAACGATGACCCGTCGAGCCTGGCGAAGAACCTGCAGCACGGGCACATCGGGTTCGAGGTCCCCGATGCGACCGGGTCGTTGCGGACCCGGTTGGAGATCAAGTTCATCGACCCGCTCACCGGCAAGATCGGCACCGACAAGACCGCCATCCGCACCAACATGGCCGATTTCGAGGTGCAGGTCAGCGAGCGCGGGGAGCAGGCGCGACTGGTCGGCTCGGACAACCACAACCGGGACCTCGTGTGGGCGACCCGGGTGGGCAACGCCCGTGAGCCGCGCTGGGCGCTGCGCGCGGCCGCGGGCCAGGCGAACTTCGAGCTGTGCCGCTACCAGGCCGGGAACGTCTACCTGGACTCACCGTTCGGCGTCGACCGCGGCACCGGGCTGGTGACGGTCGGCGGCGGTCGCGGCACGGCCGCCGGGCTGAAGGTGGTGCGCAACGGCGGTGTCGCGGTCACGGTGACCCCGCTGGAACCGGGCGGTCAGGGTGTGCAGGTCACCGGGACGGACACCACGGCCCGCGCCTACCAGTGCGATGTCGCCGGGGACGCCCTGCGCAGGTTCGTCACCCTCGTCGACGGCACCCTGCAGTGGGGCACCGGCGCCGCCGACCGCGACACCCAGCTGTACCGACGCGCACCCAACCAGGTGGGCACCGACGGCGGGATCTTCCTGCGCAGCAGCAGCACGCCAGAGACGGCCGCCACCGGCGGCGTCCTGTTCGTGGCCGACGGCGCGCTCAAGTACCGCGGTTCGGCAGGAACGGTGACGACGCTCGCGGCGGCCTGAGGCGGGGGCACCCTGACTGACCCCCGCGCGGACGCGGGACGAGGCGGCACGGCGACCCCCGCTACCGTCCCTCCCGTGACCGTCCTGCGCAGCCCGTACGACGGGCCGATCCTGCGCCTGGCCGTCCCGTCGCTCGGCGCGCTCATCGCGGAGCCGCTGTTCCTGGCGACCGACACCGCGCTCGTCGGGCATCTGGGCGCCGGTCCGCTCGCCGCGCTGGGTGTCGCGAGCACCGTGCTGCAGACCGCGCTCGGGCTGCTCATCTTCCTGGCCTACGCCACGACCCCGCTGGTCGCGCGGCGGCTGGGTGCCGGGGACAGCCGCGGGGCGCTGCACGCCGGGATCGACGGGATGTGGTTGGCCGCGGGGCTCGGGGTGGTGCTCGCGGTCGTCGGCTGGGTGGCCGGGCCGTGGCTGACCGGGCTGTTCGGTGCCGAGCCCGAGGTGGCCGCCGCAGCCGCCCGCTACCTGCGGATCTCCTGCCTCGGGCTGCCGGCGATGCTCGTCGTGGTGGCCGCGACCGGGCTGTTCCGCGGGCTGCTGGACACCCGGACCCCGCTGGTCGTCGCCGGGCTGGGGTTCGCGGCCAACGCCGGGCTCAACGCGCTGCTCATCTACCCCGCCGGGCTGGGGCTGGACGGGTCGGCGGTCGGGACGGTCCTGGCGCAGACCGGGATGGCCGCGGCCTGCGTCGTCATCGCGGTGCGGCATGCGCGGCGTGGGAAGGTCGGGCTGCGGCCGGCGCGGGTGGGGCTGCTCGCGACGGCGCGGTCCGGCGGCTGGCTGTTCCTGCGGAACCTGTCGATGCGCATCGTCCTGGTCGCGACCGTGGTGGCCGCCACGGCCCACGGGACGGTCGCGCTGGCCGCGACGCAGGCCGTCTTCACGGTCTTCGGCATCGCCGCGCTCGGCCTGGACGCCCTGGCCATCGCGGGCCAGGCGATGATCGGCCACGCACTCGGGGCCGGTGACGGTGCGCAGGCGCGGGCGGTGCTGCGTCGGCTGCTGCAGCTGGCCGGGGCGGGCGGACTGGTGCTCGGCGTGCTGCTCGCGGCCGGTTCCGGACCGTTGGCCGTGGTGTTCACGTCCGACGAGGCGGTCCGGGCCGCGATCGCCGCCGGGCTGGGGATGGTGGCGCTCGGGCTGCCCGTCGGCGGACTGGTGTGGGCGCTGGACGGTGTGCTCATGGGTGCCGGGGACAACCGGTACCTGGCGCTGGCCGGTGCGATCAACCTGCTGGTGACGCTGCCTGCGCTGCTGTGGCTGATGCGGCTGCCGATGACGGCGACCGGTGCCGTCGCCGCCATCTGGCTGGTGTTCGGGGTCGGCTACCTGGTGGTCAGGATCGTCACGCTCGGCACCCGGGCCCGCGGGCGACGCTGGATGGTGCTCGGGGTCTGACCAGCCCCCCGTCAGCCTTCCCGGTACGCCACCCCGAACCCACCCCTCGGGTAGTGCCAGCGCACCGTCCCGGCCGGGGCGACCGCCAGGCAGGTCCCGCACTCCAGGCACGCGGCCCAGGCCACGCCCACCGTCCCGTCGGGTTCGGCCGTGTAGACGTGCGCCGGGCAGATGCGGACCAGCAGCGGGCCGGCGCCGGTGCGCCGGACGGCCTCCTGATCGACCTCGATGTGCGGTTCCTCGTCGAGGTCGTAGCGGTTCCTCGCCAGCCGTTCGGGGACCGATCCGATCATCACAGTGCCCTCACCCCTGCCAGGCCGAGCCTGGCCAGCTTCATCGTCGAGATCCCGGACCGTTTGAGCGCCCTGCGCGCCGTGGTGAGCAGGTGCGTGCGCGGTGCGAGGTCCAGGTCGAACGCCCCGTGCATGACATCGGCCAGCAGCGGGCCGATGCCGGAGTACATGAGGTCGTTCTCCAGGAAGGCCGGCGCCTTGGCGTAGGTCGCCAGATCGGCACCCACCCACGATGCGGCCAGCTCACGCGGGTAGGCGTCCATCGCGCTCTGCGACAGGTCGTCGGCCGCGAGCGCCGCATCTGCCGCCGTCACCGCTGCGAGCGCCGACCCGGCGGCGAGGTCCATCCCGCGGATCGTCAGCCCGGTGTTGAGCGTGAAGCCCGCCGCATCGCCGATGATCATGAGCCCGGGCCGGGTCAGGTCGTGGCTCGCCATCTGCGGACCGGCCTCGATGGTCAGGTGCGCGCCGTACTCCAGCAGCTCACCGCCGGCCAGGTAGGGCGCGATCGCCGGATGGGCCAGGAAGTGGTCGTGCACGTCCGAGGACGACAAGCCCCTGGCCGCCAGGTCGTCGAGCCGCATGACCACGCCGATCGAGACCGACTCGGCGTTCGTGTAGAGGAACCCGCCACCGGCCACGCCCTGCGTGCAGTCGCCGACGACGGCGAACGCCGCGCCCTCGTCCCCGGACACGTGGAACCGCTGCTCGATCGCCTCCCGCGGCAGCGCGATGACGGACTTCACCCCGACCGCCAGGTGCTCGGGCGGTTCGGCCGCGCGGATGCCGGCGCCGCGGGCCAGGAACGAGTTGACGCCGTCGGCCACGATCACCAGCCGGGCGCGCAGCTCGTCCTCCCCTGCCTGCACCCCGACCACCTGACCCTGCTCGACGATCAGGGAGTCCACGCGCACGCCGGGCATCACCGTGACCCCGGCGTCCTCGCACTGCTGCGCGAGCCACGGGTCCAGCCGGGCGCGCAGCACCGTCACCGCGTTCACCGGTTCGGCCAGCGCCGCGTCCCAGTAGTCGACGTTCACGCAGGACGTCGGGTTGAGGAAGGACAGCACGTTGCGGGTGATCCGCCGTTCGACGGGCGCCTGCTCGACGAACCCCGGGAACACCTGCTCCATGACCCGGCAGTAGAAGACCCCGCCGGACAGGTTCTTCGACCCGGGCTCGGCGCCGCGTTCGATGAGCACCACCGACCGGCCCGCCTGCGCCAACCGGTACGCCGCCACGGCACCGGCCACCCCGGCGCCCACCACTACGACGTCGAAGGCGTCGTCATCCATCTGTCGTCCCTCCAGGAAACGCCGAGCGGGCACCGGACGGGGTCGGGGGACGTGGGTCCCCCGACCCCGCCGGATCAGGCCGTGACCAGACCCTTGATGACACCCGTCGCGTGGTCGGCCGCCAACCAGCCCGAGGTCAGCGCGAAGCCGTTGGCCGAACCGGGGACGGTGAGGATGTAGGAGTCGCCGAACAGCCCACCGGCGTCGCAGCCGACGGAGTACAGGCCGGGGATCGGGTGGCCGTCCTTCCCGATGACCTGCATGTCGTCGTTGATCTTGATGCCGCCCATCGTGATCATGATCCCGGGCTCCATCTTGATGGCGAAGTACGGGCCGTGCTCGACCGGTAGCAGGTACTTCTCCTTGTGGAACTCGGTGTCCTCGCCGGCGCGGCACAGCGCGTTGTAGCGCTCGACCTCGGCGGTCAGCACGGCCGGGTCCACCCCGATCTGCGGGGCCAGCGCTGCGACGGTGTCGGCGCGGAACACGGTGCCGGCCTCGACGTCCGCCGCCAGCTCGGCCGGCAGGTTGACGAGCTTCTCGCCGGTGCGCACGTAGACGCCGAGCCCGATCTCGCACCCGTCGTTGACCAGGTGGTCGATCTGGGCCTGGTCGATGATCGCCCAGTAGAAGCTGCCGGGCAGCCCGGCGACCACATCGCCCGCGTTGCCGAAGTTGAGGCCGCAGATCTCGTTGGTGCACCGCTCACCGTCGCGGTTGACCCACAGGTACGGCTGGAAGCCCGCCGTGTTGGTGTGCGACGTGACGGTCTTGCCGCGCATGAGCGGCATGAGCAGCAGGGTGCCGATCGACGACCACGGCACGGCGCCGACCTCGAACATGATGTTCAGGCCGTCGCCGGTGTTGCCCGGGCTGCCGATGTTGATGATCTTCTCGCCGCAGTCCCAGCTGGAGAACTTGTTGAGCATCTCCGGGTTGCAGGCGTAGCCGCCGGTCCCGACGACCACTGCCTTGGCCCCGATCCGGACCTCCTCGCCGTCGGCGTCGGTCGCCACGACACCGGCGACCTTGCCGTCGGCCATGACGATCTGCGTGGCGGCGGTCGACAGGAAGATCTCGACGCCCAGCTCCCGGGCCCTGGCCTCCATGAGCTCGAGCACGTGGGCCACCTCGCCGTGCGGGATGTGCCAGGTCACGAGCTCACCCGGCTGGTCCTCGGCGGTGACGATGACCTCCTCGTAGACCGCGCCGAGCTCACGCATCTTCACGATGGTCGTGGCGGCGTTCTCCACGAACTTCGAGACGATCGCGGCATCGGCCCGCCAGTGGCTGTAGTCCATGTAGGCGCGGAACGCCTCGTCCTTGGACACGTCGATGCCGCGCTTGATCTGCTCATCGGACTCGAACGCGGCGTGCCCCTCGGCGAAGGCCGAGCTACCGCCCAGCTGCGGCATCTTCTCCAGCACTGCGACGGTCAACCCGTTCTGGGCAGCCTGCACGGCGCAGGACAGACCCGAACCGCCACCGCCGACCACCACGAGGTCGTACTCGACGTCGAACTTCTCGGACATCTCGATCCCTCTCTTTCCTCAGGTGACGGCGTCGTCACCGGTGCAGGGCGTCGACCAGGGCAGGTACGACGTCGTAGAGGTCGCCGACGATCCCGTAGTCCGCGGCGCGGAAGATCGGCGCCTGCGGATCGGTGTTCACCGCGACCACCACGCGGGCGTCCCGGACGCCCTCGAGGTGCTGGGGCGCTCCGGAGATCCCGAGCGCCAGGTAGAGCCGGGGGGCGATGTGCTGACCCGACCGGCCGACGTAGCGTTCCTTGGCGACCCACCCGAGGTCGTCGGCGACGGGCATCGAGCAGCCGAGCTCGGCGCCCAGGGCCTCGAGCAGCGGTGCGACGACGTCGAGATCGGCCTTGGCCTTCAGACCGCGTCCGACGGACACGACGCGAGCCGCGTCGCGGACACCGGAGCTGGTGGCACCGGCCGTCCGCTGCTCGACCCGCAGTGCAGCGGGCGCACCGGCCTCGAGCACCGTCACGGGCGCGGTGCTCGTGGTGGGGTCCGGGTCCTCCCCGGCCTCGGCCAGGACGGCCAGCGGTCCGGTGACGGCGAGCGTCTCGACGACGGCGCCGTCGAGTGCCGCACGGTCGACCACGAGTGCCGCACCGTCGGTCCGGACCGCGAGGGCACCGGGGACCACGGTGGCGCCCAGTCGCGCGGCAGCGGCACCGAGCAGCACCCGGGCGGCCGGCGATGCGGTCGAGACCAGCAGCTGCGGTGCGGCGGCGGCGACCGCAGCGGCGATCGGCTCCGCGTACGCCTCGGCCGGCACATCGGCCGCGGGCTCCAGCCAGCGCACCTCGTCGGGCCCGGCTGCGGCTGCCAGGTCGGCGAGCTCCCGCGGGCCGACGACGGCACAGACGACCGACGCACCTGTCCCGCGGGCGAGGGCCACGCAGGCCGCCACGCGGTCGGCGTCGGTCACCAGGATCCAGGCGGTGGTCATGACAGCACCCCATCGGCTCGCAGTGCGGCGACCAGCTCTCCGGCCACCTGGGCAGGGTCGCCCGTCAAGACCCGGGCGCCCTCGTGCTCCGGGCGGCGGGAGCTGCGCAGCTCGGGCGCTGCCTTCTCGGCGACCCCGAGCTCGGCGACGGTCGTCTTGGCGACCGGCCGCTTCCGTGCCGCCAGCAGCTCCTTCATGCCCGGGACGCGTGACTCGGCGGACGCAGCGGCGACCCCGAGCACCGCGGGGACCGGGACGGACACCGTCTCCTCGACATCGCCCGCGGTCCGTACGACGTTGAGCCGGCCCTCGACGAGGGTGGCCGTGGTGACCCCGAGCAGCGCGGGCCAGCCGAGCAGCCCGGCGAGGGTCGCGGCGACACCGGGGTGCCGTTCGCTGTCGCCGACGACGACCACCTCGGCGTCACCGATCGAGCGAACACCAGCGGCCAGAAGGGCTGCGGTGGCCGCATCGTCGGAGCTCGTCGGTGCATCGGTCACCTGGAGGGCACGTGCGGCGCCGCGGGCCAGGCCCCAGCTCGCATCGCCCTCGCCGAGGGTGAGCCCGACCAGGTCGCCTCCTCCGGCGATCTGCAGCCCGACGGCCATCGCTGCGGGGTCGTCGTCCCCGGCCACGGTGCGGGTGTCGCGCCAGTCCACCGTGCCGTCGTCACGGACGGTGGCGTTCCCGGGGTCCCGTGCCCACGTGTAGGCGACCACTGTGCTCATTCGTCACGCTCCGCTCAGGCGTCCCGTCGGCCGGCGCCAAACGCCTGCGACGCCCGGGACGCGGTTGTCATCTGGGCCTGCACCAGGGGTGCCAGCCTGGAACCAGTCAACTGAGCGACGGGACGACCCGGAAGCCCCCTTTGGCTAGTCATGGGTAACCGAACGGCTACCCATGACCTTCGTCCCCTCCCCGGGACGTCGGACCGCGGGGGTCGAGAGGGGCTCAGCCGACGAGACCCTGCCGGATGCTGAACACCGCGACCTGGACGCGGTTCCGCAGGTGGAGCTTCGTCATGATGCTGCCGAGGTGCTTCTTGACCGTCGCCTCCGACAGCAGGAGCGCATGGGCGATCTGGTCGTTCGACATCCCCTCGACCAGCAGCACGAGCACATCCCGCTCACGGCCGCTCAGCCGCTCGTGGGCGGGCAACGGCACCGGGGAGGACGTGCGTCCGGTCGGTCCGGTGAGCTCGGCGAGCACCTTCGCCGCGATGCTCGACGAGAGCGCCGTCTCGCCGCGCATCAGCCCGGCCAGGTACTCGTGCAACCGGTCCGCCGGCTCGTCCTTGCTCAGGTAGCCGTGCGCGCCGTTGCGCAACGCCTGGTAGACGTCCTCGCCGAGGTTGGACATCGTGAGCATGACGACCCGCACCTCCGGGTCGGCAGCCGTGATCACCCGCGTCGCCTCGACCCCGCCGATCCCGGCCATCCGGACGTCCATGAGGACCAGCTCGGGCCGCAGCTGGGCCGCACGCTCGATCGCCTGCGCCCCGTCGCACGCCGAACCGACCACCTCGAAGTCGTCCCAACGGCCGATCAGCGAGGTCAGGCCATCACGGAAGAGCGTGTGGTCGTCCACCACGAGAACCGTCGTCACACCCATCTCAGGCCTCCACCCCCGCCGCGAGCAACCGCGGCGAACCCGTGTTCGAGCGCAACGGCGCCTCGGCGATCACCCGGGTTCCCCCCGCGGCCCCCCGGGAGAACTCCACGGAGCCGTCCACCTGCTGCATCCGCTCGCGCATGATGGCCACCCCCAGCCGGGAGTCGGGGACGCTCGTCGGGTCGAAACCGTTCCCGTCGTCCTCCACCTCGAGCCGGATGTGCCTGCTGGTCGACCGCACCCGGACGGTCACCGAACCGGCACAGGCGTGCAGGTACACGTTCGCCAACGCCTCCTGGAGCACCCGCAGCAGCTGGGCCGCCACCGGCAGCGGCGTCACGTCGTCCTCGCAGTCACCGGTGCACTCCAGCGAGGCCTGGATGTCGAACTGCCGGCGGAACGTCTCGACGTGGGTGCGGACCTGCTCCAGGAAGCCGCCCTCGACCAGCGACGCATCGGCCCGCAGCCCGAGCATCTGGTGCCGCAGGCTGCGTCTGAGTCCGGTCGCCAGCTCGTCGAGCCGCTCGATGTCGTCGGCCAACCGCCCGAGATCCCCGTCACCGGAGTCCAGCCGCATGGCGCCCACGTGCAGCCCGATGGTCGCGACCTGCTGCGAGAGGTCGACGTGCAGCTCATCCCCCAGCCGACGCCGCTCCTCGAGCGCGCCCAGCTCACGTTCGCGCCCGCCGACCTGCCAGCGGTAGAGCGCGCTGCCCAGGATCCGGCCCACCGCCGCCAGGAACTCGGCGCGGCGCGCGGTCAGCCGGTACGGGTGGTCGAAGCACAGGAGGACGGCACCCAGGTGCCGTCCGTCGGCGTGGATCGACACGACGACGCCCCACGGTCCGAACCAGCGCCGAAAGCCCTCGGGCAGCTCCTCCCATGCCCGGCTGCCCTGGTGGTCGGCCGCCGAGACCGGCCACTCCTCGCTGTTGATCCACGGCGCCCGGACGTGCTCGTGGGCCGGCATCGTGGCGAAGGCGTCCCCGAGCTCGGCGCGCTCGGCCTCATCGGCCGTGAGCACCAGCAGATCGCCTGGCTGGTCGAGGAGGTAGGTGGGCGCCAGGCGTGCACCCGTGATCTCCCGCACGATCTCGACGGCCTCGAGGTAGGAGTCCGTGCGGTCGTGGGACCAGATGAGGGTGTCGTTGATGCGGACCAGCTCCGCAAGGTAGGAACGACCTCGGGCCATCACGCCAGGCTAGATCGGCGCGGGTCGGGGGGTGTGGGACCAGATGGTCCCGATCGGGCCCCGCGCAGCGCGATCAGCGGGACCAGGCCCGCGGCAAGCGGCACGAGCTGGATGCACACCCGCCAGATGATGACCCCGGCCACCAGGCTCGACGGCGAGGCGGGCGCGCGGTCCGAGATGAGCGCCACGAGCGCCGCGTCGAGCACGCCGATCCCGATGAACGGCGTCGCCGTCAGCAGGTACACCGACAGGTAGGCCGCCACCACGACGAGCATCGGGGCCTGCGCCGGCGTGACCCCGACGAACCGCAGCGCGGCCACCAGGATCATCGACTCCACCCCCACCATGAGCATGAGCGACCCGCTCGCCCAGCCCCAGAAGCGCTCCCAGCGGTCGGCGACGTTGCCGTGGAACTCGACGAGCTGCCGTTCGAGCTGGTCCGGGCCGGGCCAGGTCGGTCGCACCCGCTGGGCCATGCCTCCGGCCCAGCGTCCGACGGCCCCCGCCGAGGCCGAGCCGCGGAACACCAGCGCGAGCCCCACCACGATGAGCACGGCGACGGAGCCGGAGACCGCCGCCGTCCAGCCCACGGCGGTCTCGTCGCCCACCGTCCAGAGCATGAGCACCGCACCGGCCACCGGCATCCCGAGCCGCACCGCGTAGAACAGCACCGAGTTGAGCACCAGACCGGCCAGCCCCCGGCCCACATCCACCCCCCAGGCCCGGAACAGCGCGGCCCGCGCGACGATGTCCGCCGGTGCCGGGGTGACGGTCGCGACGAGGACCCCGACCAGGTCGTTCGCCACCGCACGAGGCACCCCGAGCCCCGCCGTGAACAGGGCGAGCGGTGCCGAGGCGAGCAGCTGCCGGACGGCGACCAGGACGAGCAGCACACCGGCCTGCCACCAGCGGAGCAGCCCGATCGCATCCCCGACCGCCACCCAGTCGAGGCGCCGCAGCACCCGGACGACGTACCAGACCAGTGCGACGAGGGCGGCCCACAGAAGAGCCCTGAGCACGGCCGCGATCACCCGCCGGCGCCGGGCGGCGGCTCGCGGGTCCGCCGGTCCGAGGGCGGACGTCACTGCGGCCGACCGTGGCGTGGCATCACATCAGGCTCCCTGCAGCGGCGTGGGCGGGTGCGCGGTGGGGTGGTCTCGACGACAGCCGGGGGTTGCCCCGGGCCTGCCGCGAAGATACGTCGCGCCGCGGCCGTGCACGACCCCGCCACGGGGCCGGTGCGAGCGGGCCGGTGCGAGCGGGCCGGTGCGAGCGGGCCGGTGCGAGCGGGCCGGCCCAACTCCTGCTGCCGACGGCAGATCCGCCCCCGGCAGCGTCCGGCACCCGCCCGCCGCCGCCGGGCACAGGCTGGCCCCATGACCCAGACCCAGACCCAGACCCGCCCCCTGGACGACGAGCTCGCCACCCGCCTGCTCCACCAACGCATCGTCGTGCTCGGCACGGAGCTCGACGAGACCGTCGGCAACCGGCTGTGCGCCCAGCTCCTGCTGCTGTCCGCCGAGGACCCACGCCGCGACATCAGCCTGTGGATCAGCTCACCCGGCGGTTCGGTACCGGCGATGCTTGCGATCCGCGATGTCATGCACCTGATCCCGAACGATGTGTCGACCCTGGCGATGGGCTGGGCCGCGAGCGCCGGGCAGTTCCTGCTGTCATCGGGCACGAAGGGCAAACGGTTCGCCCTGGAGCACGCCCGGGTGCTGCTGCACCAGGGGTCGGCCGGGATCGGCGGCACCGCGGTGGATGTGGCGCTGCAGGCCGATGAGCTGCGCGAGACCCGGGACACCGTGCTGGCGTTGATCGCCGCGGACACCGGGCAGCCGCTGGAGCGGGTGCGCGAGGACTCGTTGCGGGACCGCTGGTTCTCCGCCCAGCAGGCGCTGGAGTACGGGTTCGTCGATCGGGTGGTCACCGATCTGGCCTCGGTGCGCCCGGCGACCGCATCGGTCGGGGGGTTCGTGGCATGAGCGGCTACACCATCCCCTACGTCACCGAACGGGTGGCCGGCGGTGAGCGCACGCTCGACGTGTTCAGCCGGCTGCTCTCCGACCGCATCGTCTACCTGGGCACCCCCATCGACGACGGGGTCGCCAACGTGCTCATCGCCCAGCTCATCCACCTGGAGTCGGCCGATCCGGACGCCCCGATCGACCTCTACATCAACTCACCCGGCGGGTCGACGTCGGCGATGCTCGCGATCTACGACGCCATGCAGTGGGTGCGGCCGGCGGTGGCGACCACCTGCGTCGGGCAGGCGGAGGCCGACGCCGCGGTGCTGCTGGCGGGTGGCGCGCCGGGCCGTCGGGCCGTGCTCGCACACGCCCGGGTGGTGCTGCACCAACCGGCGACCCAGGCCCGCGGCGACATCCCGGACCTGATCCTGGCGGCCGATGAGGTGGTGCGGGTGCGCAGTCAGCTCGAGGAGGTGCTCGCCGCGCACACCGGTCAGGATCTGGCCACGCTGCGCCGTGACACCGATCGGGACCTTGTGCTCACGGCGCAGCAGGCGGTCGACTACGGACTGGCCGACCATGTGCTGACCCACCGCCCGGCACGCTGACGCCTCAGGCCGCGAGCAGCACGGCCTGGCCCCCGACGGGCTGACGGACGTCAACCAGCGCGGCGTGCCCGTCGGCGGGCTGACCGAGGTCGAGCACCACGGCGTGCCCGTCGACGGGCCGGCCCAGATCGGCCGGGGCCGACGCCGGCGCGACCCGCGCGTGCCGGAGCACGGGGGCCTCGAGCTGGGTCGCGACCGACGCCGCGAGCTCGACCAGGGTGAGCCCGAGCGCTGCCGTGACTGCCGCTAGCACCTGCGACGACGCCTCCTTGCGTCCCCGCTCGATCTCCGAGAGGTACTGCGGTGACAGCCCCGCCCGTGCGCACACGTCGGTCAGCCGCAGGCCCCGATCGAGGCGCGCCTCGCGCAGCACGTGACCGATCGCGCGCCGCCAGCTGGACCCGCGGTGACGAGGGACGAGGTTCGACGGCTCCATGCCCGCCGACGCTAGCCCGCGGTCCGGCCGGTCCGCCGCCCGATCCGCCCAGGGCAGAACGGGCAGGGCAGAACGGACCAGGGCAGAAACACGGATCGGGCGCCAGGCGCGAGGTGGGCCCTGCCACCCCGGCGCCTGGCGCCCGATCTCACCGCAGCGACAGCCCGTCCCCCAGCGCCGGGCCCACGACCACGGGTCGACTGCTGCGCGGCCCCCCGCCGTTCAGCGGCCAGCCCCCGCGACATCCGTCGACGCGATGTCGAGCAGGAGTATTGCAGAAAGGTCGTCCTACTTTCTTCACCCGTCCGGGAGATTTCCGGAGTGACGTCGGTCACGTTCGGCCTGACCGAGCACGGTCCGGTACCAGGCGGCCGTCACAGCGTCCACCTCCGGCACCGGCGGCGAGACCAGGCCCGCAGCCGCCCACCCGGCCCGGGCGTCGAACCAGCTGTCCTGGGTGACGAGCGCCAGCTGTGACGGCCGCACACCGAACGGCGCCAGCCGCAGCGCCGCCTCGGCCGGGTCCAGCACCGCCTCGGGCGCCGCCACCCCCATCGCCCGGTGCACCTGCTCGACGAGGACACCGACCGGCACCGGGTCGACCAGCGCCCCGTGATAGACGCCGGCCGGTGCGTCCCCGAGCGCGAGCGCCACGACCAGCCGGCCGAGCGTCAGGCGATCGATGACCGAGACCCTCGCGCGACCGTCGCCGATCCGTGCGCCGAGGGTGTGGATCAACGGGACGAGGGCGCCCAGGAACCACCGGTCACCCACGCCGTAGACCAGGTGCGGCCGCACCACGAGGCCGCCCGCCGCGAGCACCACCTCTTCGGCCGAACGCCGGCTCGCGCTCAACGTCGACCCCGGCGCCACGACCGCCTCGTCCTCCCGCTCACCCCCGCGCAACGACCCGCCGTAGACACCCGCGGTGCTCACGTAGACGATCCGACGCACCCCGGCGTCCTGGGCGGCCCGGACCAGGTCCCTCGTCCCGGCCACGTTGACCTCCTGCTGGAGGCCGGTCTGCGAACCCACATAGCTCGCCGCGTGCACGAGCACCTCGGCACCCGCGACCAGATCCGCCAACGTCGACGGCACCGTCAGATCGCCCACCACCTGCCGCTGCCCCGGGCGGGCGTCGGTGGCGCTGCGGACCAGCGCGACGCTCGGGACGCCCCGCTGGGCCAGCGCTTCGGCGAGCGCAGAACCGATGAAACCGGTGGCACCGGTGAGCGCCACGGGC
>JAKLPK010000219.1 GCA_022013895.1 Cellulomonas sp.
CCTGCGGTTCAGCGCAGCGGTGCGGGCACCGGCCGGATCTCCAGCGTGCAGCACTTGGCGCCACCGCCGCCCTTGAGCAGCTCGGTGGTGGAGACCGGGACCGGCGTGTAGCCGCGTTCGCGCAGCTGGTCGGCGAACCGGGTGGCGGCCGGCGCCACGATCACGTGCTCACCGTCGGAGACGGCGTTGAGGCCGAGCGCCGCAGCGTCGTCGGCCTCGACGAGCAGGGCGTCGGGGAACAGCTCCTGGAGGCGTTCGAGCGAGGCCGGCGAGAACGCCTGCGGGTGGTAGGCGATCTGGGCGTCGCGCGGGTCGGAGGACAGCACCGCGAGCGCCGTGTCCAGGTGGTAGTAGTGCGGGTCGACGAGCTCGAGCCCGACGACCTCGTGCCCGGTGAGGACGGCGATCTCGGCGTGGGCCTCGCGGGTGGTGCGGAACCCGGTCCCGGCCAGCAGCACCTCGCCGGCGACGAGGATGTCGCCCTCACCCTCGTTCACGTGCTCGGCGGTGTGCGTGACGTACCCGCGGTCGGCGAACCACTTCTGGTAGGCGGGTCCCTCGGGGCCGCGCTCGGGATACCGGAACCTGGCCGAGTACACGATGCCGTCCACCACGGTCGCACCGTTGGCCGCGTAGACCATGTCCGGCAGACCCTCGAGCGGTTCGATGAACGACACCTCGTGCCCCAGGTCGAGGTAGACGTCGCGCAGCCGCTCCCACTGCTGGACCGCCAGGGCCGTGTCGGTGGCCCGGTCCGGGTGCATCCACGGGTTGATCTCGTAGGACACCGTGTAGTGGGTCGGGCGGCACATGAGGTAGTGGCGCGCGGTGGCGCCGGGGGCGGTGGTGGACATGCGGCTCCTAGGCGGGGTGCGCGTGAGCGGTGGGCCGGCGCCCGCGAGGGTGCGGCAGGGCGCGGTGGCGCCCGGGTCAGGGTACCCGGGCGCCACCCGACGGCCGGGGAACGACAACCGGCGCGTGCCGGGCCGGCGGGTACCGTTCACGCCATGGAACGACGGGTGCTGGGTCGGACGGGACGACAGGTCGGCGTGGTCGGGCTGGGGTGCTGGCAGCTCGGTTCGGGCTGGGGGACGCTCGACGAGGACACCGCGCTGGAGATCCTGGACACGGCCGCTCAGGCCGGGGTCACGTTCTTCGACACGGCCGATGCCTATGGTGACGGCCGGTCCGAACAGCTCATCGGCCGGTACCTGGCCTCGGTGCCGGGGCACCAGATCACGGTGGCCACCAAGATGGGCCGCCGGGCCGACCCGCACGTCGCGAGCGCCTTCACCCTCGACGCGTTCCGGGCCTGGACCGACCGGTCGCGGGCCAACCTCGGGGTCGACCGGCTCGACCTCGTGCAGCTGCACTGCCCGCCGACCTCCGTGCTGCTGGCCGAGGAGACCTACGACGCGCTCGACACCCTCGTCGCAGAGGGGCGGATCGCCGCCTACGGAGCCTCGGTCGAGACGGTCGAGGAGGCGCTCGCCGTGATCGCCCGGCCGAACGTCGCGAGCGTGCAGATCATCTGCAACGTGTTCCGCCGCAAACCGCTCGAACGGGTGCTGCCGGCCGCGGCCGCCGCGGGGGTCGCGATCATTGTCCGGGTGCCGTTGGCCTCGGGGCTGCTGTCCGGCCGGTACGACGAGACCACCACTTTCGCGGCTGATGACCACCGCACGTTCAACCGGCACGGTGAGGCGTTCGACGTGGGTGAGACCTTCTCCGGTGTGCCGTTCGAGGTGGGCGTCGCGGCTGCGCGTGAGGTGGCTGCGTTCACCCCGGCCGGGGCCACGACTGCCCAGCTCGCGCTGCGCTGGCTCATCGACCAGCCGGGGGTGAGCACCGTGATCCCGGGTGCGCGCACACCCGAGCAGGCGCGGGCCAACGCGGCCGCCGAACAGCTCGCCCCGCTGGACGAAGCGACCCTGGCCGCCCTGGCCGCCATCTACGACGAGCGCATCCGCCCCCACGTGCACGACCGCTGGTAGCCCCCCGGCCCCGCCTGATCGGAACCCAACCTCACCCCGCGCGCAACAGGCACGAGCCTCACCGCCGCGAAGATTCCGAGGCTGCGCAGGCTCTCAGGTTGCCCAGCCTCGGAATCCGCGCAGACTCCGGGCTTGGGCGGGCTCCGAGGCTACGCAGGCTCCGGGGTTGCGCAGGCTCGGAGACCGCGCCGGTTGCGCAGATTCCGAGGGTGGGCGGGCCCGGAACCTGCCCAGCCTCGGAATCTGCGTGGGGGTGGGGGTGGGGTGGGGAACGGTCAGTCTTGGTTGAGTTGTCGGCGGTCGGAGGGGGCGGTGCCTGGCAGGCCGGGGACCTCGTCGCGGAGGGTCACCTCGACCTGGTGCATGAACCGCTGCGGTGCCGGTCCGAAGGCCGTGCGGGCGCCGTCGACCACGGACCGGCCCAGGGCCCGTCCGCCGACGGCACCGATCGCGGCTCCGACCCCGAACGGCATGAGGCGTCCGACGGCGAGCCCGGTCTGCTTGGCCGCCTGGTTGCGGACCAGCCGCCGGGTGAGGGTGCTGTTGACCTTGCGCACGGTGGTCATCGGCATCCGCGTGAGCAGCACCCGCCCGATGTGCAGCCCGGAGATCTCGGCGGCGTCGGACACCGCGCGGGCTCCGGCATCGCCCAGGATCGTGGCCAGCAGCAGCGCCCGGCGGCGTTCGGTGTCCTCCACGGCGATGCCGTGCACCGAGGCGACGGCCAGCGAGAACGCCGCCGAGGCGCCGAAGAAGGTCGCGACGTCGCTCGTCGTCAGCGCGAGGGCGACCCCGGTGCCGACGGCGGGCAGGGCAGCGGCGGCCCCGACGGCGGCCCCGGTCCCGGCGACGACGAGCAGGTACTCCTTCTCCAGCATCCGCACGATCTGCTCGGGCGTCGCATACGGGTTGCGCCGCCGCAGCGTGGCGACATGGGCCTCGATGGTCGTCGACGGGATCGAGACAGCCTTGTCGAGCGCCTCGGTGAGCAGTCGGGGCATGGGGTCAGCTCTCGCCGGCCACGGTGAAGGTCGTGGTCGCGCCCGTGGTGAGCGTGCGGCCGACGGTGCAGTGCTCGGCGATCGCACGGTGCAGGATCACCAGCAGCTTCTCGCGCTCGGCCTGGTCGAGTCCGGACAGGTCGACCGTGAGCTCATCGGCGAGGGCCTCGTACCGGTCCTCGGGGCGCAGCGCCATCCCGCCCACCCGGATGGTCGCGGCGTAGTCCGGGCCGAGCCGGCGGGCCAACGGGGCGTCCGAGGTGAGCCCGCTGCACCCGGCGAGGGCGATCTTGAGCAGCTCACCGGGGCTGAAGGCGCCCTCGTCCCCGACGGAGCCGATCTGCACGGTGGCGCCGCGTGAGCTGTAGCCGACGTAGCGGCGGGTACCGGTGCGCTCGATCCACAGCCGGGTGTCACCGGCGTTGGCGAACGGGTCCTGCGGGGTGGTGGGCTGGTCGGTCATCTGGCGATCTTCGCATGGGCGCCTGCCGGTTGCGTCGTCCGCCCGGGGGCGGTGGGGCGGGGCCCTCGACACGGTCTGAACGAGTGTTTAGCATGCTGATCATGCGTTCAACCCGATCCTCCCCGGAGGCGGACCTCACGGCCCGGGCCAGGATCCGTGATGCCGCCCTGCTGCGGTTCGCGACCGACGGGTTCGGCGCCTCCGTACGCCTGATCGCGGCCGATGCCGGTGTGAGCCCGGGCCTCGTGATCCACCACTTCGGGTCCAAGGAGGGGCTGCGCCGCGCCTGCGACGAGCACGTCCGGACCGTCATCGCCGAGGGCAAGGAGCCCATGTACGCCGGGTCGGGTGCCGGGCCCGGCCGCCGCGCCGATGTGCTCTCGCTGCTGTCCGACGTCGAACGGTTCGGGGTGCCCACGCTCTACCTGCTCAGGGCGTTCCAGGCCGGCGGTGACCTGGCCCGTGAGCTCATCGAGGACATGGTCGAGCTGACCCGCAGCACACTCGACGACGGGGTCCGGGCCGGGACCATCCGACCCTCCCGGGACGAGGGGGCCCGCGCGCGCTACCTGGTGATGCTCTCGGTGGGCTCCCTCGTCGCCGACCAGGCGCTGCACCCCAGCGACCCCACCGATCCTGGCGCCTTCGTCCGGGAGTACATGTCCCGGTCGGCCCTGCCCTCGGCCGAGCTGTTCACCGAAGGGCTGCTCATCGACCGCACGATGCTCGACGCCGTCGCCGCCACCTGGCCCGGCCCCGCGCCGGAACCAGATCCGGCCCCGGAACCAGACCCCGCGCCGGAACCAGACCCGGGCCCCCGCACACCCGACGATCCCAGGACGGCATCATGACGACACCCGCGATCCAGATCAGCGGTCTGCACAAGAGCTTCGGCCGGGTGCACGCCCTCGACGGCCTCGACCTGAGGGTCGACCCCGGGCAGGTGGCCGGGTTCCTCGGACCCAACGGGGCCGGCAAGTCCACCACCATCCGGGTGCTGCTCGGCATGCTGCGTCCCGATGCGGGGACCGTGCGGCTGCTCGGCGGCGACCCGTGGGCCGATGCCGTCGCGCTGCACCGATCCCTGGCCTACGTCCCCGGGGAGGTGGCGCTGTGGCCCGCGCTCACCGGGGGCGAGACCGTCGACCTGCTGCTGCACCTGCGCGGGGTGCGGCCCGACCCGGCCCGGCGGGAGGCGATGCTGCGGCGGTTCGAGCTCGACCCGACGAA
>JAKLPK010000220.1 GCA_022013895.1 Cellulomonas sp.
CGCCTCCCTCGAGCGACGTTCGCCGCGGACCGCGCTCATCGTCGGCGCGGGCTACGTCGGGCTCGAGATGGCCGAGGGTCTGGCCGCCCGCGGGATCGCGGTGACCCAGGTCGAGATGCTGCCGCAGGTGCTCCCGACGGTGGACCCCGAGCTCGGTGCGCTCATCCGTGCCGAGCTCGAACGCCACGGGGTCGACGTCCACACCCGCACCACGGTGCGCCGCATCGTCCGCGGCGAGGGCGGCGGACTGCACGTGACCGGCGAGGGCCCCGACCAGCAGCCGGCGGCCTGGGAGGTCGACCTGGTCCTCGTGGTCGTCGGGGTGCGCCCCGACACGCAGCTGCTCGTCGCTGCCGGTGCGACCACCGGCCCCCGCGGTGCGGTGACCGTCGGCCCGGACATGGCGACCAGCCTGGCCGATGTGTGGGCGGCCGGTGACTGCGTCACCACGGCCCACCGTCTGCTCGGCACCACGTACCTGCCGCTCGGGACCACCGCCCACAAACAGGGGCGCGTCGCCGGCGAGAACGCGCTCGGCGGATCGGCGACCTATGCCGGTTCGCTGGGCACCCAGGTGGTCAAGGTCTTCGACCTGGTCGCGGCACGGACCGGGCTGCGCGAGCACGAGGCCGTCGCGGCCGGTTTCGCGCCGGTGACCACCCAGACCGCACCCGACGACCACAAGGCGTACTACCCCGGCGCCTCACCGATCACGATCCGGGTCACGGGTGACCAGCACACCGGCAGGCTGCTGGGCGCCCAGCTCGTCGGAGCCCGGTCCACCGAGACCGCGAAACGGGTCGACACCTACGCGACCGCCCTGTTCCACGCCATGACGGTCGACGGCCTGGCGCAGCTCGACCTGGCGTACACGCCGCCGCTGGGCTCACCGTGGGATGCCGTCCAGATCGCCGCACAGGCGTGGGTCGCCGAGCATCAACCTCCGCCCACCCGCTGAGACCGGCATCGGCCCCGTCGAGGCCGCGGGGCCGGTGCCGGGATCAGACCGGGACCGGCCGGTTCACGCCCGCGCCGACCAGGTCGCGCAGGGCGTCCACGCCGACCGGCTCCTGGGCCAGCATCGGGACGATCACGCATCGCTCGGCGTCGTCGGTCAGCACCCTCGTGATCTGGGTGCGTTCGTTGGCGGCGCGTGCCAGCAGCAGCGGGTCCGTGGTGCGTGCCGCCGCCAGGCTGGTGTTGATCACCCAGGCCCAGGGTTCGATCCCGGCGCGACGCAGGTCGCCGGCCAGCTCCTCAGCCTCGAGGACCGGGGTCGCCTCGGGCAGCGTGACGATGAGCACCTTGGTGTGCTCGGGGTCCTGCAGGCGCATCATCGGGGTGGTCAGTGTCCCCACGCTCGAACCCAGCTGTCGCACCACGTCGCGGTGGTACGAACCCGTGGCGTCCAGCAGCAGCAGGGTGTGCCCGGTCGGTGCGGTGTCGATGACGACGAACCTGCGCCGCCCTTCGTTGACGACCTTGGAGAATGCCTGGAAGACGGCGATCTCCTCGGTGCACGGGGACCGCAGGTCCTCCTCCAGGCTCGCCCGACCGGCCTCGTCGAGCGCCGCACCCTTGCGCTGCAGGACGGCCTGGCGGTATCGCTCGGTCTCGACGGCCGGGTCGATGCGCGAGACCTCCAGGTCGGCCGTCGTGCCGCCCAGCGTCTGGTTCAGATGGGCGGCGGGGTCCGTCGTCGTCAAATGCACCGGCAGACCACGTTCGGCCAGCGCGACGGCGAGCGCGGCGGCCACGGTGGTCTTGCCGACCCCGCCCTTGCCCATCGTCATGACCAGCCCGTGCCCCTGCGCCGCGAGCTCGTCGACCAGCTCCGACAGACCGACCGTCCCGGCGGGCACCTCCACGGGTGCGGCCGGCACGGAGCTCGGCTCGGGTTCGCCGTCGGGCTGCAGCAGCAGGGCCAAGGCGTCCAGGCCGACCATGGTCGCGGCCTTGAGCTCCAGGACATCGCGCGGCAGCCCGGCCAGCTCGGCAGGCAGCGTCGCCAGCACGGCCTGCTCACGGTCGAACACCGCCTGCGCCAACCGGTCGCCCGAGCGCGGTCGCGGCATGACCGCGTTGACCACGAGGTGCTGGCGCACCATCCCCAGGGCGGCGAGCTCGGTGTGGGTGCGCGCGACCTCGTCGACCGCGGCCCGGTGGGCGCGGGTGACCAGGACGAGCCGGGTGAGGTCCGGGTCGGCCAGGGCCGCGACCGCATCGGCGTAGACGTGGCGCTGCCGGTCCAGACCGGCCAGCGGACCCAGGCAGGACGCGTCGCCCTTCCCGGTCTGCAGGAAGTCGGTCCACGAGGCCGGGAGCTGCAGGAGCCGGATGGTGTGCCCGGTGGGGGCGGTGTCGAACACGACATGGTCGAAGCCGGCGACCGCACCCTGGTCGGTGAGCAGGGCGGTGAACTCGTTGAACGAGGCGATCTCGGTGGTGCACGCCCCCGACAGCTGCTCGGCGATGAGGGCGACCTCGGCCTCGGGAAGCAGTCCGCGCACCGGGCCGACGATCCGTTCGCGGTAAGCCGCAGCGGCCTGGTCGGGGTCGATCTCCAGCGCCGACAGCCCGGGCACGGCCGGGACGGCGGTGAGCGTGTTGCCGATCGTCAGCCCGAAGACCTGCCCGACGTTGGAGGCCGGGTCGGTGCTGACGAGCAGCACCGACCGGCCGGCCCGGGCCAGGGTGAGAGCCGCCGCACAGGCGATCGACGTCTTGCCCACACCGCCCTTGCCGGTGAGGAACAGGTAGCGCGGGGCGTCGGCCAGGAATCCCGGGGTGGTCGGGGTGTTCAGCACGACCCGCCACCGCCGCAGCAGCCGCCGGCCGCACCGGCCATCGGCAGCACCGTCAGAGCCGGCCGCTCCCCCACCCCGGCCCAGCGGGCGAGCTCGTCACGCGAGGGGTAGCGGCCGGTCATCGCGATCACGCCGTCGACCAGCACCAGCGGGAGCCCTTCGGAGCCCGAGACCTGCATGAACGCGAGGACGGCGGGCTGCTCGGTGAACCGCGACGGCTCGCCGGCCAGGTTGTGCCGGGCGACCTCGGTGCCCTGCCCGCGCAGCCAGTCCAGGTCCGCGGAGAAGCTCACCAGGTCCTGCGGCACATCCGGTCCGCAGACCCCTGTGCTGCAGCACATCGCCGGTTCGTAGACCTCGATGGTGCTCACGCGTCCCTACCTCCAGAAGATCGATGATTGTCGATCCAGCATAGAACCCGATCGACAACTGTCAATACAGCGGGGATGCTTGAGACATGCCGTCCTCCCTCGCGCTGCCGCTGATCGACGTGACCTCGTGCTCCTCACCACTGGTCCGCACACCGCTCGACGACGGCCGGGCCGCGGCTCTCGCCCTGCGGTTCAAGGCCCTCGGAGACCCTGGCCGCCTGCGGCTGCTGTCCCTCATCGGCGCCCACGAGTCCGGCGAGGCCTGCGTGTGCGACCTCACCGAACCGCTGGGTCTGAGCCAGCCGACCGTCTCCCACCACCTCAAGGTGCTGCGCGAGGCCGGTCTGGTCACCAGCGAGCGGCGCGGGACCTGGGTGCACTACCGGCTGGTGCCCGGGGTGCTCACCCAGCTCGCCGCCGAGCTGGGTGATGACGGGCTCTGGCCGGTCACGAGCTCAGCACGGTGACGATCTTCACCGCGGTCATCACGACGATCAGGATCCCGAACAGCCGCTTCAGCAGCGGACCAGAGACGAACCTGCTGGTCAGCCGCGCGCCGAGGAACGAACCCGCGGCACCGGCCACGAGCAGCCAGCCAGCCGTCATCAGGTCGATCTGGGCGGTGGACAGGTGCGGCACCAGTGCGGTGAACGACGGCAGCGTCACCGCGACCGCCGTGATCCCGGCGGCGACCTTCGGGGCGTAGCCGACCAGGATCAGCGCCGGCATCAGCAGGAACCCGGGTCCCACGCCGAGCATCCCGGCCAGCACGGCGATCGGCACCGACAGGATGAGCGCCAGCCGCAGGTTCGGGGCGGCATCGGGATCCCGCTGGGGCCCGGGGGTGAACATCCGCCAGGCGAGGAAGACGACCGCCACCAGGTACAGACCCCACAGCCAGGTCTGGCCGGTGTACTGCGCCACCCACGAACCCAGCGGCGCGGCCACCGAGGCGACCGCGGTCAGGGCGATCGCCGGGCGCCAGGCGACGAGCTTGCTGCGCGCGAACCCCCAGGCGGCGAACAGCGCCGTCACACCGTTGAGCAGCAGGGACAGCGGCTGGACCTGATGGACGAGGTCGGGCAGGAAGAAGCCGAGGAAGGGCACAGCCGCGAACGCCACGCCCAGCCCGAGCATCCCCGAGGCGACCGAGAGGACGAACAGTCCGAGGGCCATCACCAGCACCATGGCGTCCATCGGCTCCATCTCCTCGTGCTGGGGGCCGGGCGGGTATCGGATCGAGCTGTGGTCAGCGCTGCCAGATCCGACCGCTGCGCACCGCGGCGACCGTCCGCACGGTCACGACGCCCCAGAGGCACGCGAGCGCCAGGAACAGGACCGCCGCGACGGCCTCCAGTGCGGGGGTCTGCCAGGCGCGAGCCAACGTCAGGGTGGCCACGGTGAACGCGCCGAGCGGGAACGTGAAGGCCCACCAGCCCAGGTGGAAGGGGATCACCCCGGCACGCGCGTACCGCACCAGCAGGGCGACCGCCAGGACGAGCCACCACAACCCGAACCCCCACAGCGCGGTCGCGAACAGCTGGCTGATCACGACGACCGCGGCGGCAGCGTCACCGAGCACGGACTGTCCCGCACGGGCGAGTGCCAGCATGGCGAGCGAGCTGACGCCCACCGGCCCCAGGGCGATCCAGAGCGTGGGGGCCAGCGCAGCGGGCGGCAGCGCGTGCAGCACGAGGCGGTCGTGCAGCAACCCCATGATGAGCAGGAACAGCATGAACCCCACCCCGAATGCGGCGTAGCCGAGGACGAGCAGCAGACGGGCGTTGCCGGCCCCGACGTGGGGCATGAGCGGCATCAGCGCCATCGGGATGATGGCCGTCGCCACCGGTGGGATGAACCATCCGCCGTTGACAGCACCGGCCGGGTGCTCGCTGACGAAGAGCTGGTAGGAGAAGGCCACGCTCACCACCAGGCCCAGCACCGTCCCTAGCACCACCAACGACGCGATGACCACGGTCACGACCTCATCGGGGAACAGCTGCGGCCCGACGACGGAGGTCATCACGGCCAGCACGAGCAGACCGGCCGGCACGGTCGCATGCATCGCGCCGAGCACGGGATGGCGAAGGTCGGCGAGAGCGGCCGGGCGGTGGCGGACCCAGCGGGCGGCGTACGCCACGATCAGCACGGCGCCGATGGCGTAGGCCGCCACCGCGAGCACCGCCCCGGTGACGTGCGCCGCACCACGCAGCGCGGGCAGGTCCCCGGGGTTGTCGTAGGCGGCCACCGCGAGGATGGCGGTGCCCATCACCGAGGCGAACCAGCCCGGGTGCAGGTCGCGAACCCGCGCGCCGGGCGTGGCAGGGCTCACGGCGGGGGCCGACGCAGCAGCCGGCGGGTTCGGGGAGGCCGGGACGTGCTCGCCGGCGGGACGCGTGGTCACGGGAAGACTCTGCTCTCAGGAGGGACCGGACGGGGCCTGACGGGGCCCGACGGGGCGGCGAGCCGTCAGCTGACGACCAGCGGGGCGAGGATCTCGCGCACCTGCGTCGCGGACGGCACCCGGCCGGACAGCACGAGGTTCTCGTCGACGACCAGGGCCGGCGTGCGCATGACGCCGTAGCCCGCGATGGCCGCGTAGTCGGTGACCTTCTCGAAGGTCGGGTCGATGCCCAGGCCGGCAGCAGCTTCGCGCGCGGCCTTCTCCAGGTTGGCGCAGTTGGCGCAGCCGGGGCCGAGGATCTTGATGATCATGGTGGTGCTCCTTCGTGGTGGGTGACTAGACGGGGATGACGGCGTTGAAGAGGTAGC
>JAKLPK010000025.1 GCA_022013895.1 Cellulomonas sp.
AGCATCGTGGCGGTGGACAACCCGCAGAAGAGGGACTGGCTGAGCTGGTCGTCGGTGGCGCCGTGCTCGAAGTCGACCGCGACCTCGGTCACGACGTGCACCCGGCCGTTGTCCCGCACGCGGGCGTACGCCTTGGGCCAGATCCGGTCCGCGTTCCAGTCGTTGCACAGGTCGAGCACCTCGCTGAGCCGCTCGATCGCCAGCTCACGGTGCCACTGCCCGCGCACCTGCAGGATCTCCTGCCGTTCGCCGAACAGGAAGAAGTAGAACAACCGGCCGCGCCACAGTCCGCCCAGATCGCCGTCGGAGTCGACGAAGTAGCTGAACTGGTTCTGGTCCAGCCACGACGCGATCCGACCGGGGGCCAGCGGGACGGGGAGCTCGCTCGCCGGTTCTGCGACGCCCAGCTCGCGGGCGAGCAGCGCGGTCACCTCGTCATGGGAGACCTCGGTCGATGTCGACGTCCGCCTCCACCCGAACCAGTGCGCAGGCTGCTGCGTCCGCCGGCGCGCACGCCAGAGGTGGGCGCGGTCAGCGAGCCAGGACATGGCTTCCACGGTACCCGGTGCCGCCGACGTGACCGCGGCCGTCGGTGGCTGCGACCGGCATCCGGACGCCGTTCCGGCCCGGGACGCCGGTGGCCTTCGATAACCTGCGCGAGCCGACCTGCGAGCTGAGGAACCCCGATGGCCTTCTTCCCCAAGACCGTGACGACGCCCTCCGGGCCTGCCCCGCTCACCGCCCCACGGGTGGCTGCGGTGCTGGAGGCGCGCGAGTACACCTACGGCTGGTCGCAGGACGAGACCCGCCTCGGCGGCGTCTGGGACGACCACCTGGTGGAGTTCGTCTTCTACGGCGAGCAGGACGAGATCCTCCAGGTGCGGGCGCACTGGGGACGTCCGCTGGGCACCGACCAGAGGTCCCGGGTCCTCGACCTGCTCAACGAGCATGCGTCGGCGCGGCTGTGGCCCAAGGCGTACGTCGACGTCGAGGACGATGAGCTGGTCGTCTACGCCGAGCACGCGGTCGACTACGAGTCGGGGGTGACCGACGCCCAGCTTGACACCCACCTGGCCTGCGTGATCACCGCGTCCCTCCGGCTGTTCGAACAGCTCGACGAGGCTTTCCCCGAGGCGGTCGCGGCCTGGCGCGCACAGCAGGACGCGGAGGACCCCGACGACCACGACCACGACCACCAGCAGCCGACGGACCTGTGAGCGATCAGCTGCAGGCCTTCACGGTCGACCTGCGCGGGGTCGTCGACCTGTTCGCGCGGCACCTGTACTCGGGCCCGCGCGTCTACCTGCGTGAGCTCCTGCAGAACGCGGTCGACGCCGTCACGGCGCGCCGGCTGGTGGACCCCGGCGCACCCGACCAGGTGCGGCTGACGCCGCTGCCCGACGGGGGGCTGGAGCTCACCGACACCGGTATCGGCCTCACACAGGCCGAGGCGCGCGATGTGCTGGCCACGATCGGCCGCAGCTCGAAGCGGGACCTCGAGCTGGGGTTGGGGAGGGCGGAGTTCCTCGGTCAGTTCGGCATCGGGCTGCTGTCGGCGTTCATGGTGGCCGACAGGATCGAACTCGTCTCCCGTTCGGCGGCCGATCCGTCGGCCCGGGCGATCCGGTGGCGCGGATACGACGACGGTCGCTACGAGCTGGCCGAGACGGATGAGCCCGTGCCGATCGGCACCACGGTGCGGCTGCGTGCGCGCCGGGACGCCGAGCACTGGCTGGCGCCGGCCACCGTGGTCGCCCTGGCCGAGGAGTTCGGCTCCCTGCTCCCGTACGACGTGGCCTGTCGGGTGGAGGTGCCGGGGCACGGCCACGCCTGGCGGCGCACCAGCAGGTCCACGCTGCCCTGGGACGCGCCGGCCGAGGGCGCGCTGGAGGAGTACTGCCGACGCACCCTCGGTTTCGAGCCGCTGGCGAGCATCCCGCTGTCGGTGCCGCTGGCCGGGGTGAGCGGGGTGGCCTACGTCCTCCCGGCCGCACCACCGCCGGGGCCGGGCACCCACCGGGTCTTCGTCAAGCGGATGCTGCTCGGGACCCGGGTCGACGGTGTGCTCCCCGACTGGGCGTTCTTCGTGCGCTGCGTGATCGACGCGGACGGGTTGCGACCGACGGCCTCACGGGAGGCCCTCTACGACGACGATGTGCTGCTGGCGGTCCGTGACGCGCTGGCCGGCCAGGTGCGGGCGTGGGTGCTGAGCACGCTCGGGCGCGGTGGCCCCGTCTCCCGTCGGTTCCTCGAGGTGCACCATCTGGCGCTGCGTGCGCTCGCCCGGCAGGACGACGAGGTGCTCGACCTGGTGGTCGATGTGCTGCCGTTCGAGACCACCGACGGTCTGCGCACCTTGGCACAGGTGCACGCCGAGCATCAGATGCTGCTGCACACCTCGACCGTCGAGGAGTTCCGTCGGGTCGCGCCGGTCGCCCGTGCGCAGGGACTGGCGGTGCTCAATGCCGGGTACGTCTACGACGAGGAGCTGCTTGCTCGGCTCGCGGTACGGCGCCCGGGGTGGGACGTGCGTCCACTGGAGGCGGCCGACGTGTCGTCCGTGCTCGACGACCTCGACCCGGACCGGGCACTGCGGTTCGAACCGGTGCGGGTGGATGCGGCGCGCGTGCTCGCTGCCCAGGACTGCGCCGTCCTGCTCCGCACGTTCGAGCCCCCGTCGTTGCCCGCGCTGCTGCTCAGCGACCGCGACGGGCAGCACGAGCTCGCGCGCCGCACCCTCGAGGAGGCGTCGGACGATGTCTGGGCCCGCACCCTGGCGGACATCGCCGCACCGTCGGGTCTGCCGCGCTCGCTCGTCCTCAACTGTTCGAACGAGGCTGTGCTGGCTCTCCTCGCCGCGCCGCCCGGACCGGTGCGGGACGCCGGTCTCGAGGCCCTCTACACCTGTGCGGTGCTGCTCGCGGGGGAGTCGCTGCGCGCCCAGGAGTCGCTGCTGCTGACTCAGGCCCTGGCTCGTCTGCTGGTCGCGGGAACGGGGGACGGCGGCGATGCGTGACCGGGCCGGTGTCGACTCAGAGCTCATCGCGGTCCGTCGGCTGCCGTACGGGCGCGCGCGGACGATCGCGGCCGAGCGGATCCACGCCGAGGTCCAGGCGGACGGTCCGGTGGCGTGCGAGGCCTTCGCCGCGCTGGTGCTGCTGGAGTCCTACCACCACGCCGGTGAGCCGCTGAAGGCGCTGGTGCCGTTCACGCAGGTCGTGCGACTGGCCGATGAGCACCCCGATCGTCTCGACGAGGGCGACTGGCAGATGCTGCTCTGGTCGTTCAAGTGGCTGCTCGTCGACCTGGCGGAGACGCCGCAGGTGCCGGTCGCGCGGGTGGATGCGCTCATCGAGGACATGCGGCGCCGGTTCGCGGTGGCTGGTGCCGGGTCGGACGCCGTCGAGTTCGTCCGGTCGCGCTGGGCCGATGTGCGGTGCGCCGCCGATGCCGAGGCGCTCTTCGAGAGGTGGGTGGCGACCCCCCGGGACGAGTACTCACAGTGCGAGGTCTGCGACCCGGGCGACCGGGCGGCCCATCTGCTGTCGGTGGGTCGGGACGGCGAGGCCGTCCGCCTCATGGAGGAGGCGGTGGAGTCCGGCGCCACCTGTCTGAGCGAACCGGCCGACATGCTCTCCCGGCTCGCGCTCGCCTACCTGGACCTGGGGCGGGACGCCGAGGCGGTGTCCGCCCACCGCCGGACCTTGGCGGCGCTCGACCAGGCGGCGATCGACCTCGTCTCGGTGCGTGGTCGGGTGATCCAGTTCCTGGCGCGAACCGGTGCCGTGGGACCTGCGGTCCGGCGGATCGAGCAGGATCAACGGCTGCTCGACGGGTCGACGGTGACGCCGCTGGAGCATCTGGGCCTGCTCACCCAGGTCGGTGGCTCGGCGCGGGCGCTCGCGGCGCTGGCCCCGGGCACGGCGGTCCGGCTGACCGTGGTCGGGTCGACCACCCTGGAGGAGCTCGCCGCATGGTGCCGGGCCACGGCCGAACCGCTCGCCCGGGCCTTCGACGAACGGCACGGGGACGACGGGACGAGCCGGTGGGTGGACCAGGCGTGGCAGCTCGCGGTGCGTCCGATCGACCTTGCGGTGCTGCCCGGCCACGGGGTGCCGCCGCGTCCAGGTGAACCGTCGGGTCCCGCGGTGCCGCCCGCGACGGCGGGTCCGTCGGCCGGTGGTGACGGCTCGCCGGGTCCGCAGCTGGCCGAGGCCGTCGAGGCGCTTCTCGCGCAGGCCGAGGCCGTCGTCTCCGATCGACCTGCGCAGGCTGCTGTGCTGTATGCGACGGCCGCCGACCGGTTCATCGAGCAGGGCCTGCTCGCGGATGCCGGGTTTGCGCTGGCCGAGGCGGCGCACTGCGCCCAGGTCCTCGACGACGATGACAGCGCGCACCGCGCGTACGAGCGTGCGGTCTCGTTGCTGGAGGCTGGCGGCGTCCCGCCCGAGCTGCGTGGGGGTGTGCTGCGCGCGTGGGCCGTGACCGCTGCGGGCACCGGTGGTGGGTCCGCCCTGCTGGGCCGGCTCGCCCTGCTGCGCGCCGAGCTCGACGAACCGGCGAGCGACGGGTCGACGACCGCGCGACGGCGGGAGGCGGCCGATGTCGAGGACACCTGTGCCCGTCTGCTCGCCGCGGAGGGCCGTGCGGACCTGGCGGTCGTGCGCGCGGTGCTGGCGGCCGACGAGTTCGAGGCCCTCGGTGCGGTGCAGGACGGTGCGCACGCCTCGTGGTTGGCCGGCCGGATGCTCCGCGACCTGGGGCGCACCCAGGAGGCGGTCGAGCGGCTGGAGCGGGCGGCCGGGCAGTTCGCGGCCGTCGGGGCGATGCAGTCCCGCGCCGGGACGGTGGACGATCTGGTCGAGGTCCTGCATGCGGCGGGCCGGCAGGTGGAGGCCGAGCGGGCCGCGCGCGGTCTGCTGCGCTGAGCGCCGCCCTCGGCGAGGTCCGCGCACCACGGCCCGCATCGGGACCGCGCGGGTACGGAACGGGTGCGTGAGGGCCGATCCGGACCGGGCCGGGCGCGGGTCGGGCCGAGCGGGGCGCCGAGCAGCGCCGGTACCGTCGTCCCGGTGAGCATCGTCGTTGCCGTCGTCGGACCCACCGCCACCGGGAAGTCCGACCTCGCGATCGCGCTGGCCCGCGCTCTGGGCGGTGACGTGGTGAACGCCGATGCCCTCCAGCTCTACCGCGGGATGGATGTGGGGACCGCGAAGCTGAGCCAGGCCGAGCGCGCCGGGGTGCGCCACCACCTGCTCGATGTGCTGGAACCTGATGAGGACGCGTCGGTGGCCTGGTTCCGGGAGGCCGGTCGCGCCGTGCTGGCCGACCTGGCTGCGGGTGGGCGGCGCGCGGTCGTGGCCGGCGGCTCGGGTCTGTACGTGCGGGCGCTCCTGGACCCGATGGACTTCCCGGGCACGGATCCGGCTGTGCGCGCCGCACTGGAGGCGCGGGCCGAACGTGACGGTCCGGGTCTGCTGCACGACGAGCTGACCAGGATCGACCCGGCGGCCGCGGCCGGCATCGACCGGCGCAACACCCGCCGCGTGGTGCGTGCACTGGAGGTCCACGCCCTCACCGGACGGGTGTCCACGGGTGTGCTCCCGCGCTACCGCTACGAGGTCCCGGCGGTCCAGATCGGTCTCGACCTGGACCGCGCGGCGCTCGATGCGGCGATCGAGGAACGTGTCGACCGGATGTGGGCGGCCGGGCTCGTGGCCGAGGTCCGGGCCCTGGCCGCGCGCGGCATGTCCAGGACCGCGGCACGGGCCGTCGGGTACGCCCAGGTGATCGCGTACCTGACCGGGCAGACCGATGAGGCGACGGCACGGTTGGCGACGGTGGCGGGGACCCGGAGGCTGGCCCGTAAGCAGATGGGCTGGTTCGGACGGGACCCCCGCGTGCACTGGCTGGACGCGGCCTCCCCGCAGCTGGTGGACGACGCCCTGGACCTCGTCGCTCGGGCCGAGGCGGGGACGTTGGTCGAGGGCTCCGAACCCGTGCGTCGCGCGCTCGGCTCCTGAACGGGCCACGGTCGTCGGCCGAACGCGTCGTGGTCGTCGGCGCGGGCCCGCGTACCCTTCGTGAGGTGAGCGTCACGAGCCCAGTCGAGTCCACCCGGCCCGCGGTACGGCCGGTCGATCGGCTCGCCGTCGTCAAGGGCCACGGCACGCACAACGACTTCGTCCTGATCGACGACCGTGCGGGGCGACTCGAGCTGGATGCCGCTCTGGTGGCCCGCCTCGCGGACCGGCGGGGGGGCGTGGGCGGCGACGGCGTCATCCGGCTGGTCGCGAGTGCGCTGCTGCCGCAGGGACGCGATCTGCAGGCCGGTGACCCGGCGGCGCGCTGGTTCATGGACTACCGCAACGCCGACGGCTCGACGGCCCAGATGTGCGGCAACGGCGTGCGGGTGCTGGCGGCGTTCTGCGAGCGGCTCGGGCTGTGGGACGGCCAGGGGGAGCTGGCGCTGGGGACCCGGGCGGGGGTGCGGCGGGTGCGTCGGGTGGCGGCCGCCGATGGTTCGTCGGACCCGTGGTACGCCGTCGGGATGGGTCCCGTGACGCTTCCGGGCGGTGCAGCGGCGGTCGCCGAGGGCGGTGACCTGCAGGTGCGGGTCGCCGGGCTGGACGTGCCGCGCCCGGGGCTGTCGGTGGACGTCGGCAACCCGCATGCGGTCGTGGCCCTGTCCGACGAGGAGACCCTGGCCCGCGTGGAGCTGGTCCGGGCGCCGGTGGTGCGGCCGACCCCGGCCGACGGTGTCAACGTCGAGCTGGTGGTGCCGCTGGGCGAGGACCTGGTCGACGGCGAGGTCGTCGGCCGGGTTCGGATGCGGGTGCACGAGCGCGGTGTGGGGGAGACCGCGTCCTGCGGGACCGGCGCCTGCGCGGTGGCGGCCGCAGTGCGCAGCTGGGCAGGTCCGCAGGCTCCGACGACCTGGCTGGTGCACGTCCCGGGCGGCACGGTGCAGGTCCGGCTGGCGCCGGACGGTACGGCCGAGCTGGCCGGTCCTGCGGTGCTCGTGGCCGATGCCCAGGTGGACCTGGGCGCACTGGGCTGATCGCGAGATCAGCCCTCGGCGTCCACGCGCAGCACCCGGAAGCCCTTGGCGGTGGCGATCCGCTCGACCGGTCGCCCGAGCTCGGCCGCGATCCACCGGGCCAGCGAGTCCGCGCCGAGGTTCTTGCTGACCACCAGGTGCGCGCTGCCCCCGGGTGCCAGCCGGGGCAGCCAGCGTGTGAGCAGCTCGTGCAGGGCGGGTTTGCCGATCCGGATCGGCGGGTTGGACCAGATCGCGTCGAAGCGCAGGTCCGCCGGGACGTCATCGGGCAGGGCGGGTCGCACGGTGCCCAGGCCGAGCCGCTGCGCATTGGCGGCGACCAGCTCGAGCGCCCGGGCGTTGACGTCGACCGCCCACACCCGACCCTGGCTGCGCAGCGCGAGCTCGAGCGCGATCGGCCCCCAGCCGCAGCCGAGATCCAGGAGCTCACCGGTCGTCGGAGGTGGCGGGGTGTGCGCGAGCAGCACCCGGGTCCCGAGGTCGATGTGGTCCGGGCTGAAGACCCCGCCGGCGGTCTCCACCTGAACGGTCCGTCCGGCGAGCTCGACCTCGACGGTGCGCCGCCGGGCGTCCGAGACCGGCTCGGCGCTGAAGTAGTGCTCGCTCACGCACCGGACGGTACCGGTCGGGCTCGGCCGGCAGCGAAATGCCTCGCGGGTCCCGCGTGCACCGTGGGACCCTGGGGGTCGACAGTCACCCGAGAGGATCTGCGTGAGCGAGACCGGACCGAAGCGCCCAGCATCAGAAGGCAGCGCACCAGAACGCACCGCACCAGAACGCACCGCGGCACAGCTGGCGGACGATGTGGTGGCGCGGGTGCTCGCCAGGGCGGGGACGGCGCTCCAGTCGTCGGGTGCGGGTCCCACCTCCTACGACGGCGATCAGCTGGAGCTCGCCGAGCGGACGTCGCTGCGTCGCGTCGCGGGGCTGTCCACCGAGCTCGAGGACGTCACCGAGGTCGAGTACCGCGCGCTGCGGCTGGAGAAGGTCGTCCTGGTGGGGTTGTGGAGCACCGGCTCACCCGAGGCGGCCGAGGTGTCGTTGCGCGAGCTGGCGGCCCTGGCCGAGACTGCGGGTTCTGAGGTCCTCGACGGGCTGCTGCAGCGTCGGCACACCCCGGACCCGAGCACCTACCTGGGCTCCGGCAAAGCGGCCGAGCTGGCCCAGGTGGTGGCCGCGGTGGGGGCAGACACCGTCGTGGTGGACGGGGAGCTGGCACCGTCGCAGCGGCGTGCGCTGGAGGATGTCGTGCGGGTCAAGGTCGTCGACCGGACCGCACTCATCCTCGACATCTTCGCCCAGCACGCCCGGTCCAAGGAGGGCAAGGCCCAGGTCGAGCTGGCTCAGCTGGAGTATCTGCTGCCGCGTCTTCGTGGCTGGGGCGAGTCGATGTCTCGGCAGGCGGGTGGCCAGGTCGGCGCCGGGCAGGGCATGGGCTCACGTGGTCCGGGCGAGACCAAGATCGAGCTGGACCGTCGTCGGATCCGGACCCGGATGGCCAAGCTGCGCCGTGAGATCGCGGCGATGGCGCCGGCCCGGGCGACCAAGCGCTCGTCCCGGGTGCGCGGCGCGGTCCCGTCGGTGGCCATCGCCGGGTACACGAACGCCGGCAAGTCCTCGTTGCTCAACCGGCTGACGGGTGCGGGCGTGCTCGTGGACAACGCCTTGTTCGCGACCCTGGACCCGACGGTGCGCCGTGCGCAGACGACCGACGGCCGCGTCTTCACGCTCACCGACACCGTCGGCTTCGTCCGGGCGCTCCCGCACCAGCTGGTCGAGGCGTTCCGTTCGACGCTGGAGGAGGTGGCCGATGCCGACCTGCTGCTGCATGTGGTCGATGCCGCCCACCCGGACCCGTTCGGTCAGCTGGCTGCGGTGCGTGAGGTCCTCGCGGACATCCCGGGTGCGCTGGACGTGCCTGAGCTGGTCGTGCTCAACAAGGCGGACCTGGCCGACCCCGAGATGCTGACCAGGCTGCGCAGCCGGGAGCCGGGTGCGCTGACCGTCTCGGCACACACGGGTGAAGGCATCGAGGACCTGCGCGAGGCGGTCGCGGCGTGGCTGCCGCGCCCGGGGGTGCTGGTCGACCTCGTCGTGCCCTACGACCGGGGCGACCTGGTGCACCTGGTGCACGAGCACGGCGATATCGAGCACGAGGAGCACCGGGCCGAGGGCACGGCGCTGCGGGCCCGGGTCGACGCGAGCCTGGCCGATGCGCTGACGTCGGCCGCCACCGGCCACTGACGTCCGCACCGGCGGCCGCCGCGGCCCGGCGGCCCGGCGCTGTCCGTGGTCGGCACTACCCTGACCCGGTGCCAGACGACCACGAGGAGGCCGCCGGCATCGACCGGTTGCTCGACCGCGCGGTGGCGGCGCTCGGTGGCACCCGGCGTGAGGGTCAGCTGACCATGGCCCGCGAGGTGGCCCGGGCCGTCGAGACCGGTGAGCACCTGCTGGTGCAGGCCGGGACCGGGACCGGGAAGTCGTTGGCATACCTAGTGCCCGCGGTGGCGCATGCGGTGCGCACCGATGAGCGGGTGGTGGTGTCCACGGCGACGCTGGCGCTCCAGCGTCAGGTGGTCGGACGAGACCTGCCGCTGGTCGCCGATGCGCTGGCGGGCGACCTGCCGCGACGTCCCACCGTTGCGCTGCTCAAGGGGTGGCAGCACTACCTCTGTGTGCACAAGGCGGCCGGCGGGTACCCGGCCGAGGAGACATTGTTCGACTCCGAGGAGGTGGCTCCTGACCCGGCCGGGCTCGGCGCCCAGGTGCTGCGGCTGCGGGAGTGGGCGGCCGGGACCGGGACCGGTGACCGTGACGAGCTGGTCCCGGGGGTGAGTGAACGGGCCTGGCGGCAGGTGTCGGTCACCTCGCTGGAGTGCCTCGGCCGACGGTGCCCGATGCTCACCGAGTGTTTCGCCGAGGCGGCGCGGGAGCAGTCCCGCCGGGCCGATGTGGTGGTGACCAACCACGCGATGCTGGCGGTCGCGGCTACCGGGGCGTCGCAGGTGCTGCCCGAGCACCAGGTGCTCGTGGTGGACGAGGCGCACGAGCTGGCGGATCGGGTCACCGCCCAGGCGACCCTCGAGCTGTCGATCGCGACGATCGAGCAGGCCGGGCGTTCAGCGCGCAGGAACGGTGGGGTCCCGACCACCGATCTCGACTCCGCGGGTCAGCAGCTGGCCACGGTGCTGGTCGGCACCCCGGAGGGCCGCTTCGCAGGAGCTCTGCCGGCTCCGCTCGCCGAGGCGGTCGGCGCTGTCCGCGATGCGGCGCGCGCCCTGGTGAGCGCCTTGCGTCCGTCGTCCCCGGGGTCCGGCGGCGACCCGGTCGCCGAGGGCGGCCGCTCGGTGGCCGCCGCCGCGATGCTTGCCCTGTTCGAGGTGGCTCAGACCATGGCCGGCGACGCCGAGGAGCTCGCCCAGACGGTGCTGTGGTGCGCTCGTGACCAGGATCCGCGCGGGGTGCCCCAGACCCGGCTGCACGCGGCTCCGTTGGCGGTCAACGGTCTGATCCGCTCCCGGCTGCTCGACGGCCGCAGCGCCACCCTCACCTCGGCGACGCTGTCGCTCGGCGGTTCGTTCGACCCGGCGGCCCGTTCGGTGGGGCTGATGCCGGCGGGTGGTGCGGACGAAGGTGCGACCTGGCAGGCCCTGGACGTCGGGAGCCCGTTCGACTACCGGCGTCAGGGCATCTGCTACGTCGCCAAGCACCTGCCGGCCCCGGGGCGTGAACCGGCCACGCAAGCCCAGCTCGACGAGATCGAGGCGCTCGTGCGGGCCGCGGGGGGACGTACGCTCGGGCTCTTCTCGTCGCGGCGAGCGGCGACGGCGGCGGCTGCGGCGATGCGCGAACGGCTGGACGTCCCGGTGCTGGTCCAGGGCGACGACCAGCTCGGCACCCTCGTGGACCGATTCACCGCGGACCCCGCGACCTGCCTGTTCGGCACGCTGTCGCTGTGGCAGGGGGTCGACGTCCCGGGGGCGACGTGCAGGCTCGTGGTGATCGACCGCATCCCCTTCCCGCGACCGGACGACCCGGTCTCCTCGGCCCGTTCGGAGGCGGTGGTCCGCGCCGGTGGCAACGGGTTCATGGCGGTGGCCGCGTCCCATGCGGCGCTCCTGCTGGCTCAGGGCTCGGGTCGGTTGATCCGGACGACGGCCGATCGCGGTGTGGTCGCGGTGCTGGACCCTCGGCTGGTCACGAGCCGCTACGGGGAGTACCTGCTGCGTTCGATGCCGCCGTTCTGGCGCACCACCGACCGCCAGGTCGCACTCGATGCCCTGAGCAGGCTCGCAGTGGCGGACGAGCCGGACGTGCGGCCGGTCGACGGCCCCGGCGAGCCGGGCTAGCCTCGCCCTGTCCCTCGGGGGTGCGCCCCGACGGGCCCGTTCCCGCCGCTTGTCCGAGAGGTGCCGATGTCGCAGTCCGACGAGCTCGCGCTGAACGAGATCGCGTTCCACCCCCGTCGCACGTCGAAGGTCGCCATCGTGGGCGCCGGGGCCGTCGGTGCGACGATGGCGTATGCGCTGCTGATGCGGGGTTCGGCCCGCACGGTCGTGCTCTACGACGTCAACGGGGCCAAGGCGGAGGCGGAGGCGCTCGACCTGGCCCACGGCATCCAGTTCATGCCGATGGCAAGCGTGCAGGGGTCGGACGACATCTCGATCATCGCGGACGCCGATGTGGTGATCTTCACCGCGGGCGCCAAGCAGCGTCCCGGGCAGACCCGACTGGACCTGGCCGGTGCGACGATCTCCTTGGTGAGCAAGGTGCTGCCGCAGCTCGTCGAGGTCGCGCCGACGGCGGTGCACGTGATTGTCACGAACCCGGTCGATGTCGTGACCTACGCCGCGCTGCAGATCTCGGGTCTGCCGTCGACCCAGCTCTTCGGTTCGGGGACCGTGCTCGACTCGTCCCGGTTGCGCTACCTGATCTCCCAGCACACCGGTGTCGCGGTGCAGAACGTGCACGCGTACGTGGCGGGGGAGCACGGTGACAGCCAGCTGACGCTGTGGAGCTCGGCGACGATCGGTGCGGTGCCTCTGCTGGAGTGGACCGGGATCGAGGGTCGCGGGCCGCTCACCCAGGGCGTCCGGGACCTCATCGCGCGTGAGGTGGTCGACTCGGCCAACCGCATCATCGAGGGCAAGGGCGCCACGAACTACGCGATCGGCCTGGCCGGATCGCGCATCGTCGAGGCGATCCTGAACGACGAGCACCGCATCCAGCCGGTCTCGTCCCTGCTCGACGACTACCACGGGATCAGTGGTGTCTGCCTGTCCGTGCCGACCTTCGTGGGGTCGGCGGGCGTGGGCGAGCACGTCAAGGTGCCGATGTCCGTCGACGAGATCACCGGCCTGCACGCCTCGGCGCTTGCGGTGCGCTCCGTGGCCCGCCAGTTCGGCTTCTAGTCGACCGTGGCGTCGGCGCGATCTGCGCCCACCGGACGGGTCAGCGTCCGCGCAGCGCGTCGATGAGCTCGGACTTGTGCATCGACGAACGGCCCGCGACACCGAGCTGAGCCGCCCTTCTGCGCAGCTCAGCGACCGACCACGTCTCGTCGACGATCCGGTGGTCCGCCGCGGATGCCTCGCCCGAGGCGCCCAGCGCTGTGGCGCCCGGTACTGACGGGACCGGCGCAGACCCACCCCGACCATCGACCGGGACCCTGCCTCTGACGAGCGGTCCCGGGTCACGCATCCGTCCGGGCATCGGAGCCTCCTTCTCGTCGTGGTGCCGGTCGTCGTGGTGCCGGGCTCACCAGGGTGGCACGAGCGTCGCCACCCTGGGCGCCCCGGGTCTCACAGGCTGCGCAGCACGCTCACGACGCGTCCGAGGATCGTGGCCTCGTCGCCGTCGATCGGGGAGTAGGCGGGGTTGTGCGGGAGCAGCCAGACATGGCCGTCCCGCCGCCTGAACGTCTTGACGGTGGCCTCGCCGTCGATCATGGCGGCGACGATCTCACCGTTCTCGGCGACTGGCTGCCGGCGCACGACCACCCAGTCGCCGTCGCAGATGGCGGCGTCGATCATCGACTCCCCGACCACCTTGAGCAGGAACAGCTCACCCTCACCGACCAGCTGGCGCGGGAGCGGGAACACGTCCTCCACGACCTGCTCGGCCAGGATCGGGCCGCCGGCGGCGATCCGACCGACCACGGGGACGTAGGCCGGGCTCGGGACCCCGTCGTGCTCGGCCTCGAACCCGAGACCTGCGGAGAACGGCTGGACGGCGCGCGAGTCGTCGGGCTGCACCACCTCGATCGCCCGCGGGCGGTTCGGGTCGCGGCGCAGGTAGCCCTTGCGTTCGAGCATCTCGAGCTGGTGCTTGACCGAGGACGGGCTGGTCAGACCGACCGACTCGCCGATCTCGCGCATGCTCGGCGGATACCCCCGGGCGGCGACCGACGACCGGATCGTCTCGAGGATCCGACGCTGACGTGCGCTGAGCGCGGCGCCGTCGCCCTCGGCGTCTGTGCCCGCTGGACCGGGGAGCCGGTGCACCGAGGCCAGCGGCCGGTCGGGCTCGTCGTTCGACTGGTTCGGCGGCACGCGGCGGTCGGTCACGGTTCGTCCTCCTTCGCGCCTGCCGTTCCCGGCCAGCGGCGGTCGTGTGGGTGGTGGGTGGTGGGCTCTGCGTTGTCGGAACCACGGTAGGCCCGGCGGGGACCTCGACCAAACATCTGTTCGAGTGTGTCTCGACTTTCCCGGTCCACCCGGTTAGCGTACAGGTGTACGACGAACAGAGGTTCGAACCTCTGCTCGCGATGGGCAGCCCGATCCACGGGCTGCGCTGGCCATGCGGGGACGGGCTGCTCGGGCAAGACCTGCCGGGTCCCGGCCCGCTGGACGAGGAGGGACTCATGACGACGATCACCATGTCGCCTGCGCTGTCCAGTCGCGCGCTGTCCAGTCGCGCGCTGTCCGGTCGCGTGGCGCCCACCCGGCTGCGCCGGGGTGGGCACCGGGACTGCGTTCAGCGCGACGGCGGGGCGCGTGACGCCCAGGACGATGTGCCTCTGCGCCTGACCCGTCGGGGACGCCTGGTGCTGCTCGCGCTGTGCGCGGTCGTGCTCGTCATCGCCTCGGTCCTCGTCTCAGGTCTCACGGCGTCGGCCGGAGCACCTGCGTCGGCGCCGGTCGTCGAGCGTCACGTGGTCGCCTCGGGGGAGACCCTGTGGGAGATCGCGAGCTCGATCTCGCGACCGGGTCAGGACGTGCGTGACGTGATCCTCGAGGTGGTCCAGCTCAACGAGCTCCCCGACTCCGGTCTCGTTGCTGGTCAGACCATCGTGCTGCCCGTGCAGGGCTGACACCTCGCCGGTGGGGTACCGTCTGGTACTCGCGGACCGCGACGGTGTGGCTGGGTGCGGGCCACCCGCAAGCCAGCAGGAGGACCCGGTGCACTGCCCGTTCTGCCGTCACCCGGACTCGCGCGTGATTGACTCCCGCACCGCCGACGACGGGTCGGCGATCCGTCGCCGTCGGCAGTGCCCGAACTGCGGGCGACGCTTCAGCACCGTCGAGACCGCGAGCCTCACCGTGGTGAAGCGCTCCGGGGTGACCGAACCGTTCAGCCGGGAGAAGATCCTTGGCGGTGTCCGGAAGGCGTGCCAGGGTCGCCCGGTCGACGAGGACTCGCTCGCCAAGCTGGCGCAGCGCGTCGAGGAGACCCTGCGGTCATCCGGTCTGGCCGAGATTGAGACGCAGGAGATCGGACTGGCGATCCTGGGCCCGCTCCAGGAGCTGGACGAGGTGGCCTACCTGCGATTCGCCTCGGTCTATCGCAGCTTCGAGTCCCTGGAGGACTTCGAGGCGGCCATCACCCAGCTGCGGACCGAGCACGACGGTCTGCCGGGCGACGAGGGCAGCCCGGTCGGTCATTCGGCCGAGGTCTAGGCCGCGAGGCCAGCCGGGTGATGGAGCTCGTCAGACCGGCGACGCTGTCGCACGGTCGACGTGCAGGTCGGTAGGTTCGACGGGTGCTCCCCACCGATCTCCCCCTGCTGCGCAGCTGCGGTCGACCGTCGCTGCTCCCGGACGGCCGTGCGGCGGTCGTCGCCGTCTCAGCGCCTGACCTCGACTCCGACCGGAGCCAGGGCCGCCTGTGGTGGGTACCGCTCGACGGTGACGGCCCACCTCGGCCCCTCACGCACGGGCACGACGACTCGTCGCCCGTCTGCTCGCCGGACGGCCGCTGGGTGGCCTTCTGCCGCTCGGTCGACGGTGCGCCGTCGCAGCCGTACCTCATGCCGCTCGACGGCGGCGAGCCGTGGCGGGTCGCGTCGGCCCCGTCGGCCGTGACCGCGCCCCGGTTCTCGCCCGACGGCACCGGTCTGGCATACCTCGCCAGAGACCCGCAGGACGGTCGCTACGTCGCGGATGCCGCTGCCGAGGCGCCGCGGCTGATCAGCACCCTCCAGTACCGCAACGACAACCTCGGGTACTTCCGGGACCGCCCCCGCCGGCTCTGGGTGGTCGAGCTGCCGGACGACGGCGTCGAGGCATCCGCGCGGCCGGTGACGGACGTGGACCTCGAGGTCGGCGCCTTCGAGTGGTGGCCGGACTCGCGCCACCTGGTGGCGGTGGCCGCCCGCCACGCGGCGCGGGAGCTCGACCTGCGCCGGGACGCTGTGCTGGTCGACCGGACGGGTTCGGTGCCGGTCCCATTGACCGATGCCGACCTCGGCAGCTCGTTGGGTGTCGAGACCGCCGTTCCTTCGGCTGATGGTTCCGCACTGTGGCTGCTCGCGACGGACCTCGGCCCGGACGGGCTCGATGCGGTCGCGCAGCCCATCGGTGCCTACCGGCTCGCGGTCGCCACGACACCGGCCGGACCACGGGCGCACGGCGCACCGGTCCGGCTCACGGCTGCCGAGGACGTCGAGCTGGTGTCGGAGGTCGCGGCGGCCGATGGCCCCGATCTGCTGACGGCGGTCGAACGGCACGGGTCGGTGCAGGCGGTCCGGATCAGCCCCGACGGGACGGCGAGCGAGCTGTCACCGGCGGGCTCCGTGGTCCACGGCCTCGCCGTCGCGGGGTCGAGGGTCGTCGCGGCGGTCGGGACGCCGGACTCCGCCGGTCTCCTCCAGGTGCTCACGGGTGGTACCCGCGTGGTCGGGGACTGGTCGGGCCCGTTGCGCGAGACCGGTCGGCTGGTGCGGCCCGTCCCGCTCACGGCCACGTCGCCGGACGGTGCGACGGTGCGCGGCTGGGTGGCCCGTCCCGATGCCGGACGCCACGGGCCCGGTCCGTACCCGACGATCCTGATGATCCACGGCGGCCCCTATGCGCAGTACACGACTGCGCTGTTCGATGAGGTCCAGGTGCTCGCCGGAGCTGGGTACGCGGTGGTCTACGGCAACCCGCGGGGCTCCTCGGGTGCCGGCTGGGCGCACGGCCGCGCGATCGAGCGCCGGATGGGCACGGTCGACACCGACGATGTGCTGGCGCTGCTCGATGAGGCGCTCGGCGCGGCCGACCTCGATGCGGGCCGGGTCGGTGTGATGGGCGGCTCGTACGGCGGCTACCTCAGCGCCTGGTTGACCACCCGGACGGACCGGTTCACGGCGGCGATCGTCGAACGGGGCTTCCTCGACCCGGTGAGCTTCGCGGGCTCGTCGGACATCGGCTGGTTCTTCGGCCTGCGGTACGTCGGCGACCACGGGACCGACCCTGAGCTCGTCGCCGCGCAGTCGCCGATGGCGCACGTGGGGCGGGTCAGCACACCGACGCTCGTGATCCACTCCGAGCAGGACCTGCGTTGCCCTGTCGAGCAGGGGCAACGGTGGTTCACCGAGCTGCGTCGCCGCGGGGTCGATGCGCGGCTGCTGCTGTTCCCCGGGGAGGGGCATGAGCTGAGCCGCTCGGGTCGTCCACGCCACCGCCGGGCGCGCTTCGAGCATGTGCTGGCCTGGTGGGCAGAGCACCTTCCCACGGGTGAGGCGCCCGCCGTCGCGGGGCGCTGAGGTTGGCGGACTGCCGATGATCAGTCAAGGTGGACCCTGTGGTCCGTACGGATCGCACAGCGAGGAAGGGATGACCATGACCGGCTCCGAGCAGCGAGCGCCCGGCGCACCCACTGAGGACGCCAAGGCGCGGTTCCGGCAGGCCCTTGAGGCCAAGAAGGCCGCGGCTCATCCGACGGCCGACGGCGGGGCGGCGGGAGCCACGGTCCGCGGTTCCGAGACCGCTGGGCCGGGGAAGCGGCAGTTCCGACGCAAGTCCGGTTCGGCCTGACCGAAGGCGGACGCCCAGGCGGTGGGGTCGACCGGTGGAGCCCGGTCGGCCCACGATCCCCGGGCGTCCGCATCGACGGCCCACGCGGCCGAGGGCCGGACCGGATCGCGCCGGGTGGGTTCGCGCGCAAGCACAGCCGCCTTCGTCCGGTGCGGGCCCGGACCGGCTACCGGACGAGCTGCAGCCGGATGGACTCGGGTCGGCCGGTGAGCTCGGCGAGCACCCCGGGGTGGACGTCGTCGGCGACGTCCGTCACGACGTAGCCGACCTCGCCCCGGGTGGCGAGCATCTGGGACTCGATGTTCAGACCGAACGCAGCAAGGGTCTGGTTCACGTTGGCGAGCACCCCCGGCACGTTCTGGTGCAGGTACGCGAGCCGGTGGATCCCGTCGGGACGTTCCAGCGCGATGTTCGGCAGGTTCACCGACAGCGTGGTCGAACCGCTCGCCAGGTAGTCGCGCACCTTCGTCGAGACGAACTCCCCGATGCTCTGCTGCGCCTCCTCGGTGGAGCCTCCGGTGTGGGGCGTGAGGATGACGTTGTCGAGGTTGCGCAGCTCGGACTCGAACGAGTCACCCTTGCGCTTGGGCTCGGTGGGGAACACGTCGACGGCGGCACCAGCGATCCGCCCAGCCGTGATGGCCTCTCCGAGGGCCGCGTAGTCGACGACGAACCCGCGGGACAGGTTGAGGAAGATCGCGCCGTCGCGCATCGCGGCGATCTGCTTGGCGCCGAACATGCCGGCGTTGCCGGCCCGGCCGTCCACGTGCAGCGTCACGATGTCGGCGACCTCCAGCAGCTCGTCGAGGCTCGACATCTTGCGGGCGTTGCCCAGGGCGAGCTTCTCGGAGGTGCCGAAGAAGACGACGGACATGCCGAGGTTCTCGGCCAGCACCGAGAGCTGGGTGCCGATGTTGCCGTAGCCGACGATGCCCAAGGTGCGCCCGCGCACCTCGTGGGACCCGATGGCCGACTTGTCCCAGACACCCGCGTGCATCTTCTTGTCGAGCACCGTGAGCCGGCGGGTCAGCGCGATGATGTCGGCCAGCGCGATCTCGACGACCGACCGCGTGTTGGAGAACGGTGCGTTGAACACGGCGACGCCACGACGGGCGGCCGCGCCCAGGTCGATCTGGTTCGTGCCGATGCAGAAGGCACCGACGACCTGCAGATCGGGTGCTGCCGCGAGGACGGCGGCGCTCACCTGCGTCTTCGACCGGATGCCGAGCATCTCGACACCGTCGAGGGCGTCGATCAGCTCCGACTCGTCGAGCGCTCCGGTGCGGGCGACCACCTCGAAGCCTGCGGTGCGCAGGATCTCGTGGGCGTGCGGATGAAGGTTCTCCAGCAGCAGGGCCTTGGGCACACGCCTATCGTGCCCCTGTCCGCGGGGTGGTCGTCGATTCGTCCGCCGGTCGGGACGTGCGACAGCCGTCAGGCGTCGAGCCCGGCAGGCAGCGGCCTGGAGTGCACGATGTGCAGTCGCTGGGTCGGGCGGGTGAGCGCGACGTACAGGTCGCCGGGGCCACCGTGCTCCAGCACGAGGGCCGGCTCGGCCAGCACGACGACGTCGAACTCCAGCCCCTTGGACTGCAGCGGGGTGAGCAGGACGAGCGGTGCGTCCAGATCGGCGGTCCCGGCGTGCGGTGTGGCGGCGACCGGCCGACCACGCGCGGCCAGCGCCGCGGCGAGTGCATCGAACCAGCTGCGGTCGGCGACCAGCGCGACCCGTCCGCCGCCGCCGGCCAGCAGGGCCGCGGCGGCGTCATCGGCGATCTGGGCGACCTGCGCCACGATCTGCGCCTCGTCGACGCGGACGACCTGGTATCCGTCGGGGACGTCGCGCGCCGAGGTGAGCGGGCTGACCGGAAGCCCGGCGGCCGTCGCGAACCTCGTCGCGGCCTGCTCGATCGCGGCGGGGGTCCGGTAGTTGACGGTCAGCTGGGCAAGCCGCCAGGAGCCCGCGAGGACGGGATCGAGCGCCTGTGCCCAGGAGTGCGCCCCCGCGCTCGATGCGGTCTGTGCGACGTCGCCGACGATGGTGAGCGACCGGGTCGGCACCCGGCGCAGCAGGGCACGCCACGCCATCGCGGAGAGCTCCTGCGCCTCGTCGACCACGACGTGGCCGTACGTCCAGCTGCGGTCGGCCGCGGCCCGTTCGGCCGTCGTGAGGGACGGCCCCGACCCGGCGAACCGGTCGGCCAGCATCTCGGCGGAGACCAGGTCGCCGGCCCCGGTGGTCGCCAGCACGTGCCGGGCGTACTCCAGCTCACCCGCGCGGACCTCGGCCTGCGCCTTGGCCTGGGCCTTGGCCGCCTGGTCGTCCTCGCCGAGCAGCTCGGCGAGCTCGTCGAGCAACGGGACGTCGTCCGGGGTCCACGGCGCGTGCCGGTCGCGGACGAGCAGCGCGCGGTCCGCCTCCGACATGTCCGGAGCGGCCTCGGCAAGCCGCCAGGGCTTGGCGTACAGGTCGCCGAGCACACCCTCGGGCGTCAACGGCATCCAGGCCAGGTTGAGCGCGACCCGGACGTCCCGTTCGCTGCGCAGGTCCTCGATCACCTGTGCCCGGTCCTCCGCGTCGACGGTGCCGCCGAGCTGGCGCACGTACTGGTCGGCGAGGCGGCCCAGCATGTCGCGGACGAAGGTGATCCGCGCAAGGTTGTGCGGTCGGTGCTGGCGTCGTGTGCGGGCGATCGCGGCCGAGACGTCATCCGGCCTGATCCAGACCACGATCCGGTCGACCGTGATGCGCACCGGTGCGGCGGGGACGCGCTGACGGGCCCGGACCGCGCGGGCCATCACCTCGGCCATCTGCCGTCGGCCTTTGATGAGGGAGACCGCCGGGCTCTCCTGACCGGTGGCCCGGAGCCCCGGGACGAGCTCGGCGATGGTGGTCGTCACGACGCCCGTCTCACCGAGCGAGGGCAGCACCTGGTCGATGTAGCGCAGGAACGTCCGGCTGGGGCCGACCAGCAGCACCCCCGAACGTTCGAGCATCCGGCGGTGCGCGTAGAGCAGGTACGCGGCGCGGTGCAGTGCGACTGCCGTCTTGCCGGTGCCCGGACCGCCCTGGACGACGAGGGCCCCGCCGAGGTCGGCGCGGATCACGAAGTCCTGCTCGGCCTGGATCGTCGCGACGATGTCGCCCATCCGCCCGGTGCGCCCCGCGGCGAGGGCCGCCAGCAGCGCGCCCTCACCGCTCAGGGTGCCGAGCTCATCGGTCCCTTCGGACAGGTCGAGGACCTCGTCCTCCACCCCGGTCACCCTGCGGCCGGCGGTGTTGAGGTGCCTGCGGCGGCGGACACCGTCGGGGTGGGCCGCTGTCGCGCGGTAGAAGGCCTGGGCGGCGGGGGCCCGCCAGTCGGTGAGCAGCGGGGTCTGCTCCGTGTCGGTCAGACCGATCCGTCCGACGTAGCGGCGCTCACCCTCCGTCAGGTCGAGCCGGCCGAACGCGAGCCGCTCCTCGACGGCCTCGAGCTGGGCGAGACGGTCCTCATAGAGCGTGGCGAAGGCGTCACGTTCGCTGCGGTTCTGCGGTGAGCCCGACGGGCGTTCGCGTCGGACGGCGGCGAGCCGCGCACGGGTGAGGCCGCGCAGGGTGTCGAGGCGGTCGTACACGATGTCGAGGACCGACTGCTCCACGGTGAGCTCATCAGCCGCTGCCTGCGGGTTCGTGCCGTCTGCCGGCTCCGGGCTCGCGACCGTCGTGCTCACCGTCACTGTCACCGTTCCCGTCGCTGTCGCCGTGCGTCGTCCACCGTGCGTGAGATCCACCGTGCATCGTCCACCGTGGGTCGTCGCGTTCCGACGGCCGTCCATTATGGCGCACCCCGTGGTTGACGGGTTCGGTCGACAGGGGGGTGGAATCACCGCGGCCCGTCCGACGTTGGACCGCACAGGACGGTGCGATGAAGGGAGCACGATGCTCGATCCGAGCGAGCTGTACGAGGTCGACGAGCAGGTGGCGGCGCGGGTCCCGCACGGCGGGACGGGGACCGGACCGGTGCTCGTGCATGCCCTGCGGGGCTTCGTGGACGCCGGTGCTGCGGGTCGCGTGACGACCGACCACCTGCTGTCCGAGCTGCCGAACGAGCGACTGGTGACGTTCGACGCCGATCAGCTGCTGGACTACCGCTCACGTCGCCCGACCATGACCTTCGATGCCACGAGGTGGTCGGACTACGACGAGCCCGAGCTCGTGGTCGACCGCGTCGAGGATGCCGAGGGCATGCCTTTCCTGCTGCTGCACGGGCTGGAGCCGGATGTGCAGTGGGAGCGGTGGATCGCCGCCGTCCGCCAGATCGTCGAGCGTTTCGAGGTCCCGCTCACGGTCGGTCTGCAGGGGCTCCCGATGGGGGTGCCGCACACGCGGCCCACCACCATCTCCGCGCACGCCACCCGATCGGCTCTCGTCGCCGAACACTCGGCGTGGTTCGGCACCGTGCAGGTCCCGGCCAGCGCGGCTGCGCTGCTTGAGCTGAGGTTGGGCCAGAGCGGTCACGACGCCATGGGCTTCTCGGTGCACGTCCCGCACTACCTGGCTCAGTCGCCGTACCCGACGGCCGGGATCGCGGCGCTGGAGCAGGTCGAGCGGTCGACGGGGCTCCGGCTGCGGAGCTCGGCGATGCTCCCGGCGGCGGAGCGTTCCGTCGCCGAGGTCGATCGTCAGGTGGCTGATCAGCCCGAGGTGGCCGCCGTGGTGGGCGCGCTGGAGGAGCAGTACGACTCGTTCACCCGCAGCGTCGGGCGCCCGGGGCTGCTCGCGCCGGGTGGTGGCCTGCCCACGGCGGAGGAGATCGGTGCCGAGTTCGAGCGCTTCCTGGCGGCCCAGGACGGTGCACCGGACGACGACGGCCAGGAGGTCTGAACCGGTCTCCACAGGTTCACCCGCACTCGTGGCGTACGCCACACCTGCGTGGAAAGATGCCGTTTGTCGCAGTGCCGAACGACGGCATGACGGGTGCGGTCCCGCCAGGCACCGCACCGCCGGCCCGACGGGTGCTTCGCGGCACGGGTGCGGGCGCGGTGCCCGTTTGCCTGGTCGGCTGGACAAAGGAACGGGAACATGGCTCAGGGTGCTGTCAAGTGGTTCAACGCCGAGAAGGGCTACGGCTTCATCGCCCAGGACGGCGGCGGTGCGGACGTGTTCGTCCACTACTCCGCGATCGAGACGCAGGGTTACCGCACGCTCGAAGAAGGCCAGCGCGTCGAGTTCGAGATCACCCAGGGGCAGAAGGGCCCGCAGGCCGAGAGCGTCCGGCCACTGTGATCGTCCGCCTCGGGGCCGTCACCTCGGTGACGGCCCCGAGGTCTGCCCGGCGTCGGGCCTGCTGGCGGGCCCACCGTCGGGCCTGCTGGCGGGCCCACCGTCGGGCTCGCTCGGAGGAGGACCCGCAGGCGCGGCGCCGCGTCTGACTCCCTGACCGGTCCCCGAGCTGTCCTGACCGTCGCGCAGGACGGGGGCTCCGGCTGCGAAGTCACGCACGGCGTCGCCGACGACGAGCCGGGCCGGGATCGGTGCGCCGCGCAGCGCGCGTTCCACGCCCGGTGCATCGAGCAGCCCCGGCGTGTTCGACGCCGCGAGGACCACGTTGCCGTAGCGGCGCCCGCGCAGCACAGCGGGTTCGGCCACGATCGCGATATGGGCGAAGACCTGCGCGAGGGTGGCGGCCTCACGTCGGGCCAGGGTGAGCGGCGGGCGGTCCGCACAGTTGGCCAGGTAGATCCCGCCGGGCCGCAGTGCACGTGCGACCTGCGCGGCAGCCTCCGCTGTGCACAGGTGCGGGGGTACCCGGTCGCCGTCGAAGGAATCGCGGATGACGACATCGGTGCTGGCGTCGCCGGTCGCCTCGAGCCGGGCCCGCGCGTCGCCGGTCCGCAGTCGCAGCCGCGGGGGTCGCGGCAGGTCGAACCAGGTGCGGACCAGCTCGACGAGTCGGACGTCGATCTCCACCGCGATCTGGTGCGAGCCGGGCCTCGCGGCGTCGAGGGCCAGCGCCAGGCCGCAGGCTCCGGCGCCCAGGTGCAGCACCCGCAGCGGCCCGGGCGGCAGGGCGCCGACGAGGGCCGCCATCTGCTGCTGGTACTCGAACTCGAGGCGGCTCGGATCGGCGAGATCGAGGAAGGAGCTCGGTACGCCGTTGACCATGAGGGTCGCACCGGTCGGCTCGTCGGCCCGCACGACGACCTGCGCCGTCCCGGTGTCGATGGGCACGGCCTCCGCAGGCCAGCGGGCCGGTGTCGCGCCCCGTCGGGCGGACCGGCGTTCGGGGCGTGCCATGTGTCCCACCGTAGGTGACCGGCGTGTGGGTGGTCGGGGTCAGACTGGGGTAGACCTTGACGGAGGTCGAACAGGTGTTCGATGATGTGCCCGACGGCGGTGGAGGTGGACGATGCAGGCACGGGAAGCCCGTAGGCCGGTCAGTGTGCCGGCCGGTGCGCCCCAGGCGCCCGTACCGCCGCGCGCTCTGCTCCTGCTGGCCCGGGCGGATGGTGAGCTGGTCGCGGCCCAGCTGTCGACCCAACCCTGGGAGCAGTACCTGCACGCGCATCTGGCGGCGTTGCGCTCGGGTGCGGCTGTGCTGGCCGTCCGCGGTGACGGGGGCGGTCGCGGGGCCCCACGTGACGTCTGGCGACTGCTCGAACGGGTTGCGCCGCAGCTGGGCTCGTGGTCGGCCTACTTCGCCCAGGGCGCCTCGTTGCGGGCGGCCGCCGAGGCCGGACGGCTGGACGCGGTGAGTGCTGATCGCGCGGCCCAGGCGCTGGGCGTCGCACAGGACATGGTGGACGCTGTTCGGGTCGATCTCGGGCTGATGTCGCCGCCAGCCGCCGCGAGGGCCTCGTGAGCCGCGCACCCCGTTCGGCGGCGGCTCGCCGGGACTGGGGCAGGGCCGAGGACGGCTGCACGATCCTGCACGTCGACATGGACGCCTTCTTCGCGTCCGTCGAGCTCGCGCGTCGGCCCCAG